>JAUPLT010000304.1 GCA_030836785.1 Actinomycetota bacterium | reverse complement strand
TCCGGGTCGTAGTACTCGTCGGAGTCCCAACGTTCCCGGGGAATCTCGGTGACCATGTCCCGTCCCTCGAGCAGCGCCTCCCACAGAGCCTGGGGCGAGTCGATACCGCCGGGAAGGCGGCAGGCCATTCCGACCACGGCGATCGGAGTCAGGGGTCCGCGCACGATATTCACACCTCGTTCTTCGTCCACTGCGGGGCATTCATTTCTCGCCACCGGACATGCCGCGAGTCTGCGGATGCTTGGCGCGCCTTTGCGTCACCATCGACGCGTCAACATCGACCCGAAGTTGCCAGTACTCGGCACATCGTAACTGTCAACGACCGGAAAAGCGAGATTCCCTTTGCGCTGTCGGGGCACCGGAAATTGATTTGTCAGAACCACATCTCGACGCGTTTGCATACCGCCCCTTCGGGCATTAGCTGACCGGCTGGGTGCACCCTTCCGATCCGATCAGCGAGGTCGACAGATCGACCCGGTTTCGCGATCCGCCTGCGCCGCCGAACAGCACCTCTAGCTGCACTTTCATCGCCGGGCTCGAGCCGCGCCGACCGATCCGGAACGACTGCGGCCGCACCACGCAGCGAGGCTGCCGTGGTGTTGCGACGGCGCCCTGAGGAAAGAAAACAAAGACTTCGCGCCGATACGTCCACCAGCAAACCGAACCGAGATGCGATCGACACACCTGGCAATTCGGCATGGCAAATTCCCTCCCCACCCGTCCGAAGACGCTGGGCCGAGGGTTCAATCCGGCCCTTCTGCCATCATGGGCCGACCAAGAAGCTGAGAGGATCCGCAACCGTTTCTGGGGAACTAATCTGGTCTCTACCTTGTGTTATATCGCTGCCCTCAGCTTTGAGGCAACAGACCTGAGAGTGGGCTGAGAGGTACCGAAACCAATCGACGGAAGGGCGCGAAAAAAGCTTCGTCACGTTTCCATGATCGTTGCGTACAACTGAAAAAAGATTTCAATAGCGACCAATGGCAAAAGCTGAACTATGCGCCGCATAGTTACTGCCCTAGCTTCATTTACTTTCATTTCCGACCACCGTGAAATAGCGCTTTCAGGTGCCAGTAGAATTCACAGGATCGGCATATCACGCGCGTATCACCGATCATTCCAAGGGTTAGCTGGACCGTCGCCGGACCCCTTTCCGTACCGCACAGGTCCTGGCTCGGTCGTCGGAGGACAATGGCCTGCCGGTGGTGACAGCGACCTCGTTGCGGGGGCTGTGGAGTCCGAAAACCTAACCGGTTGCGGCGTTCGCCGACAGGCCGCGGTAGCCGGCGCCGAACTCGGTGACCGGGGCGAAACCACGCCTCCGGGCCTCGGCAGCACCCGCACGGATCACCGCGGCGACACTAACGAAGCCGGTCTGATCGGAAGCCACCAAAGGGGTGAGCAGGCGGTTGTGAACCATCGCGAACGCCAGTCTGGAGTCCGGGATGGCCCAGCCGAAGGATCCCCCGAGTCCGACGTGGCCGAAGCCTGGAAGCAGACCCGGGATCGGCAGACCGTGATAGCCGAGGTGGAAGGCGAGTGGCACGACGAGGTTCCGGTCCGGCCGCAGGTCTCGGCGGCCGGTCAGGAGCGCAACCCGTTCCGGGGAGAGATACCGTCGGCCGTCGATCTCGCCGCGGTTGGCGATCGCCCCGTACATCCTGGCCAGCGCCCGGGCGGTGATCACTCCGTTCGCCGACGGTAGTTCGGTGTCCAGAAGCGGGATGTCGCGCTGGATCACGGTCCGCATCCCGGGGAAGTACATCGATCCGAAGGCCGCCGACACCTCCAGCGCAGCGACTGCGGGGGCCACGGCGTTGAACACCGGGTTGGGAATGTTCAGTTGCGGGCCGATGATCCGGGCCACGTTGGTGGCTGCCCCGACCGGCGGACGACCGAGATGAACCCCGTCGGTGCCCAGTGGCTCCGCGACTTCGGTGCGGAACAGATCTCTCATACCCCTGCCGGTGACCGACCTGGCCAGACCGGACAGCAGCCACCCGTAGGTCAGTGCGTGATAGGCGGACTTTCCGTAGTGCCGACCCACCGGGGCCTCAGCGATCCGCTGTTCCATGTGCTGGTGGTCGAGCAGTTCGCGTCGGCGGACTCCGCGGAGGTGCGACAACCCTGCCCGATGACGCATGACGTCACGGACGGTGATCGACTCCTTCCCGCTCGCTCCGAACTCCGGCCAGTACTGCGCGACGGGGACGTCATAGTCGATGAGGCCGCGGTCGGCCAGTCGGTGGATGACGGTGGAGGCGACGCCCTTGGTCGCGGAGAACACCATCGGCGCGGTGTCCGCTCCCCAGTGCCGGCGCCCCCGCCGGTCAGACCAGCCGGTCCAGACGTCGACGACCGGGACGCCGTCCAGGTAGACCGCCAACGCGCCGCCACCGAGTCGGGGATGCGGAAACGTTGCGGCGAAGGCGCGCACCGCCCAGGCGAAGTTCGGGTCGGCCGCACCCTGCACACCGTGCGGTAACTCCCCCGCGCTACCCCCGGCTGACGGCCTCGTCACACTCGCGAATGTACAAGCCCCAAACACCCGCCAACAGAATCGTTGTCGATCTGTTAGCTTCGCCGGTCGGCGGCGTCCAGGATTCGTTGCGCTGCAAGGGCCGGGGTGATCTCCCCATCCCGGACCTGGCGTTCGACGTCCGTGCGCAACTGCCGGACCAGCGGGTGGTCCAGCACGCGGTCGAGCACCGCATCGCGGACCATCGACCAAGTCCAGTCCACCAACTGTGCCCGGCGGCGGGCATCGAACTCGCCCGCCGCGGTGAGCACGGCGCGATGCCTGAGCACGGTCTCCCACAACTCCGTGAGCCCGGTGCCTTCGAGAGCGCTCATGGTGAGAACCGGCGGACGCCATAGGGTTTCGCGCGGATAGATGAGCCGCAAGGCGGCCGTCAACTCGCGGGCCGCCGCCCGGGCGTCGACCGCATGATCGCCGTCGGCCTTATTCACCACCACGATGTCCGCGAGTTCCAACACGCCCTTCTTGATGCCCTGCAACTGGTCACCGGTGCGCGCGAGGGTGAGGAACACGAAGGTGTCCACCATGTTGGCCACCGCCACCTCGGACTGTCCGACTCCAACGGTCTCCACCAGGATGACGTCGAACCCGGCGGCCTCGAGAACCACGATCGCCTCCCGGGTCGCCCTGGCCACTCCACCGAGCGTTCCCGAGGTGGGCGCTGGCCGGATGTAGGCGTTCGGGTGCACCGCCAGCCGCGCCATCCTGGTCTTGTCGCCGAGGATGGATCCGCCGGTGCGGGTGGACGACGGGTCGACGGCGAGCACCGCCACCCGGTGTCCCAGCCCGATCAGATACATCCCGAGGGCTTCGATGGTGGTGGACTTCCCCACCCCCGGAACCCCGGTGATGCCGACACGGGCGGACAGCCCCGAGTTCGGCTGGGGGCACCGCCCGCTTGCGGGGGACAGTTCCATCAGCAACCGTTGCGCCCGGTCACGATGATCGGCACGGGTCGATTCGAGCAGGGTGATCGCCCTGGCCAGGTCGGCCCGGTTTCCCGCACGGATCGCGGCGGCCAGGGCGCCGACATCGGTGTCGGCCGAGTTCATCGCGTCATCAGGTCAGCTGGTAGCCGAGCCGGTCGGCCAGTTTGTGCAGCAGGCTGGTGGCAGCCTCGGCGATCACCGTTCCGGGCGGATAGATCGCGGTGGCGCCGGCGGCGTACAGCTCATCGAAGTCGCCCGGCGGAATCACCCCGCCCACCACGATCATGATGTCGGGCCGGCCGACGTCGGCGAGTGCGTCGCGCAGCGCGGGTACCAGGGTGAGGTGCCCGGCGGCCAGCGAGGACACCCCGACCACATGGACGTCGTTGTCCGCAGCCTGCCTGGCCACCTCCTCCGGGGTGCTGAACAGCGAGCCGACGTCGACGTCGAAGCCGATATCGGCGAACGCCGTGGCGATCACCTTCTGGCCGCGATCGTGACCGTCCTGACCCATCTTCGCGACCAGGATGCGCGGTCGTCGCCCGTCGGCCGCGGCGAACTGCTCCACCAGTCGGCTGGCCTCACTCAGACCCGACATCGCCCCTCCTGCCCCGGCCTCGTCGCGATACACCCCCGAGATCGTGCGGATCTCTGCCTGGTGCCGTCCGTAGACGTGCTCAAGCGCATCGGAGATCTCACCCACCGTCGCCTTCGCGCGGGCGGCGTCGATAGCCAGCGCCAGCAGATTGTTGCCGAGACCGTCCGGCCCGGCCCTTCCCGCCGCGGCGGCGGCACGGGTGAGTTCGGCGAGTGCGGCACGCACCGCGGCGTCATCGCGGTCAGCACGGAGACGCCGCAGTTTGGCGAGTTGCTCGGCACGGACCCGGCTGTTCTCGACCTTGAGAACATCGATGTCGGGATTCTCGTCGACCTGGTACTTGTTCACCCCGATCACCGGCTGCTGCCCGGAGTCGATGCGGGCCTGGGTACGCGCGGCCGCCTCCTCGATACGCATCTTGGGAATGCCGTCACCGATCGCCTGGGCCATACCGCCGTGTGCAGTGACCTCGGCGATGTGAGCGCGGGCCCGCTCGGCGAGTTCGTGGGTGAGCCGTTCCACGTAGTAGGAGCCGCCCCACGGGTCGATCGGCCGGGTGGTGCCCGACTCCTGCTGAAGCAGGAGTTGGGTGTTGCGGGCAATGCGGGCGGAGAAGTCGGTGGGCAGCGCAAGCGCCTCGTCGAGGGCGTTGGTGTGCAGCGACTGGGTGTGTCCCTGGGTCGCCGCCATCGCTTCGATACAGGTGCGTGCGACGTTGTTGAACGGGTCCTGCGCCGTCAGCGACCAGCCGGAGGTCTGCGAATGGGTGCGCAATGACCTGGACTTGGGGCTGTCGGTCCCGAACTGACCGACAAGCTCGCTCCACAACAGCCGGCCCGCCCGCAGTTTGGCGACCTCCATGAAGAAGTTCATCCCGATGCCCCAGAAGAACGACAGCCGCGGGGCGAACGCGTCGATGTCCAGACCGGCCTCGAGCCCGGCCCTGATGTAGTCGACGCCGTCTGCCAGCGTGTAGGCCAACTCGAGATCGGCTGTGGCACCGGCTTCTTGGATGTGATAGCCGGAAATCGAGATGGAGTTGAATTTCGGCATCTTGGCACTGGTGTAGGCGAAGATGTCGGAGATGATCCGCATCGAGGGCTTCGGCGGGTAGATGTAGGTGTTGCGGACCATGAACTCTTTGAGGATGTCGTTCTGGATGGTCCCGGCCAGTTTCTCCGGCGGCACACCCTGCTCCTCGGCGGCAACCACGTAGAGCGCGAGGATCGGCAGCACCGCCCCGTTCATGGTCATGGACACCGACACCTCGCCGAGGTCGATACCGTCGAAAAGTTGCCGCATGTCCAGAATCGAGTCGATCGCCACACCGGCCATGCCGACATCGCCCTGCACCCGCGGGTGATCGGAGTCGTAACCGCGGTGGGTGGCCAAGTCGAAGGCCACCGACAGGCCCTTCTGTCCGGCGGCCAGGTTCCGCCGGTAGAACGCGTTGGAATCGGCGGCCGTGGAGAATCCGGCGTACTGGCGGATGGTCCAGGGCTGGTTGACGTACATCGTGGGATAGGGGCCCCGGATGAACGGGGGCTCGCCGGGAAAGCTGTTCAGCGGGTAGCCCGCCGCCACCGCCTGGTCACGGTCCGCACCGGTGTAGAGCGGCTTGACGAGGATGCCCTCGGGCGTGGTCCAGTCGAGGTGCTCGGCGGCGTAGCCGTGCGCGGCCGCGGCGCGGTCGATCCATCGGCGCGCGGCACCCGGATCGGGCTCAACCGCGACGGTGTCGCCCTGCAACGGAACATCGGCAAAGTTGGGAATCAGGTCCACATCAGGTTCGGACTGCGTCATGTCCGTCATGCCCCCATTCGGGTGAGCAGCTCCGAAAGCTCCTGAACCGCATCGATGTTCGCGGCCAGGAAACCATCCGGTCGTTGATCGGCCGGCAGGTCGTCCACCGTACTGGCCGGGCCCGCCAGGTACGTCGACTCGCACCCGGCGGCGCGGGCGGCGGCGAGGACGGCGGCCGTCTCGGTGCGGTAGCGGACGTCGGCACCGCACACGACGGCGATCGTGGTCCCCGCCTGCTCGACGGCGGTTGCGACCGTGGCGGACTCGACCGTCCCCGGATTGACGGCCTCAATTCCGCCGGAGGCGAGCAGATTCGCGGCGAAGGTGGTCCGGATGTTGTGCTCGGCGAGTGGCCCCAGTGGCAGCAGCAGCACCTTCGGCCGGGCCCCGGTGCGGCGCAGGTGCGCATCGGAGCGGTTTCGCAGATCCTCGAAGGCCGCTGCGTACCGCATCGTTCCGGATGCCGAAATCGCCTCGGACAGGGGTTGTTCGGCGATGTTCGGGAACTCGCTGACCCCGGTGATCGCGGTTCGCCGGTGCGCGATGTCATCGGCGCGTCGCGCGGCCACCCCGTCGATCTGCTCGGTGATGTGGCCGAGGGCCTTCCGGAAGCCGCCCGCTGCCTCGACCGACTGGAAATGCGACCACGCTTGCCGGGCCAGGGTTTCGGTGAGGTCCTCGACATACCAGGAGCCGCCGGCCGGGTCGATGACACGACCGACGTGGGACTCCTCGAGGAGGAGCAGCTGGGTGTTCCGGGCGATCCGCCGGGAGAACCCGGAGCGGATCCCCGGGTAGCCGCCCGGAATGGCGTCGTCGAAACCGCGCACCTCGACGGTGTCCGCGCCGCCGACACCCGCTGCGAATGCGGCGACGGTGGTGCGCAGCATGTTCACCCATGGGTCGCGCTGGGTCATCATCGGCGCGGAAGTGACGGCGTGGATCCGGACCCCCGCGGCGTCGGAGCAGTTCAGCACGTCGGCGACCCGGGCCCACAGCCGCCGGGCCGCCCGGACTTTCGCGATCGTCATGAACTGGTCGTCGTCGGCGACCAGGCGGAAGCTGATCTGGCGCAGGGCATCGGCGGCTCCCATTCCAGCCCTCGTCAGCTCCCTCAGGTAGTCCACCCCCGCCGCGATCACCCCGGCTAGCTCCCAGCCGGCATTCGCACCCCGGTTGTGGAAGCCTGGGCCGTCGACTGTCACGGTGCGTACACCGTGCCGCCCGCTGAGTCTTCCGGAGACGGCGGCAGCGACGGCGACCACGTCGTCCAGCGATGGGGCGGGTGTCCCGCTGAGCTCAGCGGTCAGCGGATCGGCACCCAGGTCGATCGACACCCCGGACCGTTCCCCGGCGTCCGGTTCACCGACCAGATCGAGCAGTGCCTGGGCGGCGGGCCGCAACTCCGATCCGGCGACCACGATGACCGGAGCGAGTTCCAGATACACGCCACGCAGGACGCGATCCAGATCCGCCGCGGGAATCCCGTCTGGGCCGACCCGCAGTACCAGTGCGCTCACACCATCGACGAGACCGGCCAGGATCGCCGCGTTGGTCTCCTCGACAGTCGTGCACCCCGGGGCCGGAAACTGCTCGGCGACCTTCCATCCGGCGAGCACATCGCGGTGGGCGTCGGCGCCGCGCACGAACGGCCATTCCCCGGGGAGCGACTGTTCTGCCAGGCCGTCGAGGCCCGTATAGAGCGGCCGGATGGCAAAACCCTCGTAGGTCGGGGTGTCCAGCGCCCGTTCCGGTTCGCCGGAGTCACAGGCGCGCTGACCACTCCGCGCCAGAACCGCGGCCACCGCCGCACGCCACCGGACGCGGGCCTGCTCGAGGTCGTCCTCCTGCAGAGGCGGCACCGGCGACTCCTGTCCTGTAAGGGCCCGATCGGTGGCACGTGACCGTGGGAAGATCCGGACCACCCGTTCCTCAGGCTAAAGGATCGGCGCCCGCGCAACGGCGCTGCACTCAGTGACTCGGCTCACGGGCCGGGGACCAGGGCGGCACTGCCCGTAACCTGAACACCCGTGACGACACCGGTCTTCAGCCGCGCCCGCGGCGCGCTGCGAACCGTCTCCGCCACGCTGCTCACCACCGCCCGGCAAGTCGGCCGGACCCGGTTGTTGGTCACAGCGCTGGCCGCCGTGGCCCTGGTCGGTGTGGTCCTGCTGGTGCCGTTCCCCAGCGCGGTGCAGTTGCGCGACTGGGCCGCCTCGATGGGACCCTGGCTTCCACTGGCGTTCTTCGGCGTGCACACGCTGGTAACCGTGCTCCCGTTTCCCCGCACTGCGTTCACGCTCGCCGCGGGCCTGCTGTTCGGCCCGGCACTCGGCATCGCGCTGGCGGTGGCCGCCAGCGCGTGCAGTGCATTGGTTGCCCTTCTGCTGGTACGGGCGGCGGGCTGGCAGCTCAGTCGGCTGGTCGAGCACCCCCACATCGACGCCATCGACCTGCGACTACGGGAGCGCGGGTGGCCCGCGGTGCTGGCACTGCGGTTGATCCCGGCGCTGCCGTTCTCCGTGCTCAACTACGCAGTGGGAGCGTCGTCGGTGCGACCGGCCCCCTACCTGCTGGCGACCGTGGCCGGCCTGTTGCCGGGCACCTCGGCGGTCGTCATCCTGGGCGACGCCATGACCGGCGAAGTCAGCCCGCTACTGATGCTGGTGTCCTTGTGCACCGGTGCGATCGGCGTCTCCGGCCTCCTCTACGAGGCCCGGGTGGCTCGCCGGGAGGGTTAGCGGTCGAGCGGACCGGTCGGTGCCGGCTGATCTCCGCCGATTGCGTGGCGGGGCGGACCGGCGAGCGCGTCGGGTACGACGGGCAGACCGGCGAGGGGCGCTGAGGCCCGCGCCTCGGCCTCGGCCCGCGCCACCGCGGCGGCGATCTCCGGATCGGTCTTGGTGGTGAACCAGTCGGCAACCTCGGCGGAATCATCCTCGGGCTTGGGCAGGTCCTCGTCGACCGGCGACGGCTCGTACCGGAACACACCGTCGGAGCCGGGAGCGCCCAGCATCTTGGTGAAACCCTGCAGCGCTGCGCCGAAGTCGCTGGGCACCAGCCACACTTTGTTGGCCTCGCCCTGAGCCATCTGAGGGAGGGTCTGAAGGTACTGATAGGCCAGCATCTCGGGGGTGGGCCGACCCGCTTTGATCGCGGCGAAGGTCTTCTCGATAGCCTTCGCCTCACCCTGGGCGCGCAGGTACTGGGCAGCACGTTCACCCTGAGCCCGCAGAATCCGGGACTGCCGATCGGCCTCGGCGGCCAGGATCGCCGCCTGCTTGGCCCCCTCGGCGGCCAGGATCTGGGACTGCTTCTGCCCTTCGGCCTGCTTGATCGAGGCCTCCCGGGTGCCCTCCGCCGTGAGGATCATGGCCCGCTTCTCGCGGTCGGCGCGCATCTGCTTCTCCATCGAATCCTGGATGGACGGCGGTGGGTCGATACTGCGCAGCTCGACCCGAGCCACCCGCAGACCCCACCTTCCGGTGGCCTCGTCGAGCACACCGCGCAGTTGCGCGTTGATCTGGTCACGGCTGGTCAGGGTCTGCTCGAGAGTCATCCCGCCCACCACGTTGCGCAGCGTCGTCGTGGTGAGCTGCTCGACGCCGACGATGTAGTTGCTGATCTGGTAGACCGCGGCCTGGGGACTGGTGACCTGGAAGTAGACGACGGTGTCGATGTTGACCGTCAGGTTGTCCTCGGTGATCACCGGCTGGGGCGGAAAAGACACCACCCGCTCCCGGAGGTCGACCCGGGCCCGGATCTTGTCGATGAACGGAATCAGCAGGGTGAGCTGCCCCGATACCGTCTTGCTGTACCGCCCCAGTCGCTCGATGACGGCAGCCTCGGCTTGCGGAATCAGGGCGATGGACTTGGCGACGACGATGACCGCGAAGATCACCAGCGCCGCGAACAACACCAAACCCGCTAGGGCACCATCCATGTCAGGTCCTCCTCCTGCCCAACTCGGCCTATGACTCTCACGGGCCGCGCCATACCACCGCGGTCGCTCCGTCGATATGTATGACGGTCACCTGATCACCGGGCTGATAGACATCGTCGTCGTTAAGCGGACGGGCGGTCCAGACCTCGCCGTCCAGTTTGACCTGACCGCGCTGCCGGTCAACCCGGTCGAGCACCAGAGCGTGCTTGCCTTCCAGCGCCTTCACCGGCTCGGGAAGGCCTCCGCCAGCGGAGAGCTTGCGCCGCAGTGGCGGCCGCACCAGCGTGAGCAACAGCAGCGAAACGACCAGGAACACCGCGCCATCCGCCCACAGCGGCCAGCCGAGCAGCCAGTTCGAACCGGCGGCAGCGAGCGCACCCCCGCTGAGCATCAGCAGGAACATGTCGCCGGTCAGCGCCTCGGCGGCAGCAAGACCCACGGCGACCACGAACCAGATCAGCGCCACTCTGCAACCATACCCACACGCGCTGACCCGCGATGTCAACCGCGCACGTCGCCCTCAAACAACTACACTCACGGCCATCATGTGGTGCCCGAGCGTCTCGCTATCGGTGTGGGCCAACGCCTGGTTGGCCGGTCATGCCGCGCCGGACGATGTTCTCGACGCGCTAAGCGCTTGGGCCCCAACGCATTCGGTTGTCGCCTACGACGCGGTCGCAGCGGGCCGGACCGGTTTGCCCTGGCCCGACGTCGACGCGGCAGGGCCGATATCCCTGCTGCAGACACTGCGCTCCGCCGCGGTTTCGCGCTCCGACGGCGTCATACCGGCACCGCCGTCCATCGCCGTGCTGCAACCAGTGCCCGGGGATGTCCGCGGCCTCCCGGCCGGCACCACTTTCGCGGCGGACGCACTGGACGCCGGCGAGGCGGTCGTTGTGGGCGATGCCGACGGCGCAATCGGGCTGGTACCGGTGTTCGAGTACGACGGCGAGACGCCCGAAGCGGAAGCGTCACCGCCTACCGGGGTGCTGATCTGGTCGGTGTACTCACTGCCGGGAGTGTCCCCCGCGCCCAGTACAGATCTGGGGGAAGCCGAGTACGCCCTGCGTTCCGGGGTGCGCTCAGCCGCCGAGGCCCTGACCAGTCTCCGACTGCTGGGCAACGCCGATGACCCGAGGACACTGGTAGAGGAATTACGCCAGGCGGCAAGCCACCACCGGATCCCCGACCACGCCCCCACCCGGGCGGTCAGGGTGCTGGAAACCGCGGCGCATATCGACGCGATCATCACGGTGAGCACTGGAACGACGCCGATCGGCATCCAGAGCGCCTCGGAGGCCCGGATCGCCGACACTGCGATGCGCCCACTGATGTCGGTCGTCCGCGAAGCCCGCGCTGCCGCTGTCAGCGCAATCCTGCAGTCGGCCTGGGGTTAGCGGCTGCCGCCGGCCCCGGGGCGGCCGGAGGGCGCAGCGGCCGCAGCCGCCGCTCCCGCCTCGCACACCGACGTGCAATACCGCCCGTTGACGCTGGATCCGTAGCCCGGAACCGGCTCTGGCCCAATGACTCTTGCGGGTTCACGTCCGTCGCGCACCTCATCGAGCAGTTCGAGGGCAAGGCGGGCGAAGCGCGGTTGCGCGTTCGGGGTGGTGGCCCGCGCGAGAGCGACGCCCAGCTCTTGGGCCTGCTCGGCGAGTTCGCTGTCGAGGTCCCAGATCACCTCGATGTGGTCGGCGACGAATCCGATCGGACAGACGATGACGGCCTTGACGCCATCCTGGGCGAGCACCGAAAGATGATCTCCCACATCAGGTTCCAGCCACGGGACCTGAGGCGGTCCGGAGCGCGACTGCCACACCACGTCGTAGTCCGAATAGCCTGCCGCCGCGGCGACCAGTGCCGAGGTGTACTGGACCTGGCGGGGATACAGGCTGGGTCCGCAACGGTCGACGGCCCGCAGCGGAATGGAGTGCGCGGTGAACACCAACCGGGCCTCGGTCCGCAGCGACTCCGGCAGGCCTGCCGCGGCCGCGGCAATGCCGTCGGCGAACATCCCCACCAGTAGTGGATGGTCGAAGTACTGACGGAGCTTGACGAGCTCCGGTGCGCCGTCGCCGGACGCGGCTCGCGCCCGAACGATGTCCTCCTGATACTGCGCGCAACCGGAGTAGCCACCCCAGGCCGACGTGCTGAACACCGCGGCGCGGGTGATCCCGTCGGCTTTCATCGCCGCCACCGCGTCTTCGGCGAATGGCCCCCAGTTCCGGTTGCCGAAGTACACCGGCAGGCGTTCACCGCGGTCGGCCAACTCGATACGGATCTGCTCGATGAGCGCCCGGTTGATGCCGTTGATCGGCGACACCCCGCCGAAGTGCAGGTAGTGCTCGGCCACCGACTCGAGGCGTGCCCGGGGGATGCCGCGTCCCCGGGTGACGTTCTCCAAGAACGGCATCACCTCGTCGGGCCCCTCGGGGCCCCCGAAGGAGAGCAGCAGCAAGGCGTCGAACTGACCTTGTTCGGACATCATCGCTCAGGACTGTCGGCTCGTCGCGACTGTCGACTCATCGCGCAAGCGCTCATCACAACAGCTGGGTGCTGGCGCCGCCGTCGGCATAGATGACGGTTCCGGTGGTGGCGGGCAACCAGTCGGAGATCAGCGCGCACACCGTCTTGGCAACCGGGGTGGGGTCTTTCATGTCCCAGCCCAGCGGCGCACGCTGGTCCCAGCCCTCTTCCAGTAACTTCATCTGGGCGCCGGCCTCGTCACCGAGTGCTCCGCCGACGATCGCGCTCATCGCCAGGGTCCGGATCGGCCCGGCTGCAACGAGATTCGACCGCACGCCGACCTTCCCAGCCTCCCGAGCCACGAACCGGTTCACCGACTCCAACGCGCTCTTGGCCACCGTCATCCAGTTGTAGGCGGGCATGGCGCGGGTCGGGTCGAAGTCCATGCCGACGATACCGCCGCCGGGGTTGATGATCGGCAGCGTCGCTTTGGCGAGCGAGGCGTACGAATACGCCGAGATGTGGATCCCTTTGGCGACATCCTCGTAGGGAGCATCGAAGAACGGGTTGATTCCCATCCCGGTCTGCGGCATGAACCCGATCGAGTGCACCACACCGTCGAGTTTGTTTCCGGCACCGATGACCTCGGCGATCCGGTCAGCCAGGGAGTCGAGATGCTCCTCGTTCTGCACGTCGAGCTCCAATAGGGGCGGCGCGCTGGGAAGTCGCTTCAGGATCCGCTCGATCAGCCGCATCTTGTTGAACCCGGTGCAGACGATCTCCGCACCCTGCTCCTGGGCGACCCTGGCGATGTGGAATGCGATCGACGAGTCCGTGATGATTCCTGTGACGAGGACACGCTTGCCCTCGAGAAGCCCTGCCATGTAAGTCCTTTCGTTGTGGTGAGTCAGTGACCCATGCCCATGCCGCCGTCGACGGGGATCACCGCGCCGGCGATGTAGCCCGCATCCTCGGATGCCAGGAAGCTGACCGCGCCGGCAACCTCGTCGGCGGTGCCGATCCGCTTGGCCGGGATGAACTCCAGGGCACCCTTCTGAATTCGCTCGTCCATCGCGCGGGTCATATCGGTGTCGATAAGCCCGGGCGCCACCACATTCGCGGTAACGCCCGCCTTGGACAACTCGCGGGAGATTGAGCGGGCCATGCCGATCAGGCCGGCTTTGGATGCGGCGTAGTTCGCCTGGTTGCCGATACCCCACAGACCCGAAACGGACCCGACGAAGATCATCCGGCCGAACCGGTTCTTCTGCATGCTGCGCGAGGCTCGCTGAGCGACGCGGAACGCCCCGGTCAGGTTAGCGTCGATGACCTTCTCGAACCGCTCCTCAGTCATCCGCATGAGGAATGCGTCAGCGGTGATGCCGGCGTTGGACACCAGCACCTCGACCGGGCCCTGGTGCTGCTCGACCTCGGTGAAAGCGCGATCCACGGCCTCGTTGTCGGTGATATCGCATTCGACGCCGAACAATCCTTCGGGTGCCCCGGATCCGCGGTGGGTCACGGCCACCTTGTGCCCGTCGGCGGCCAACCGCCGCGCGATGGCCAACCCGATTCCCCGGTTTCCACCGGTGACCAGCACAGACCGCGAAATGAATGCGGGTTTGCCACCCGAACCGCCGTGGGCGGCGTCCGTGGTTTCGGAATCAGCTGAGGGCTCGCTCATGTCCGCCAACTTAGTGCCTAGTGCTGTCGACGCCGAAATCGACACCACGGCTGGGCCTGGCGGCGAATCGACGACCCAGGTGTCGGTTTCGGTGTCGGGTCAGCCCGGCAGGCGCCGGTTGATCAGCAGTGCGGCCAGGGCGGCCAACGCCAATGTCAGTGCGCCGAGCCGCAACCAGCCGACGCTGGCATCGCCCTTGACCGTCTCGTAGCCGATCTGGTCCTGCAGCGAGCTGAACACCTCCTTGAGCTGTTCCAGACTGGCGGCGCTGTAGTGGTTCCCATCCGACAATTCGGCGATCTTCTTGAGCATCACCTCGTCGACCGGCACCGGCTGACGCTGGTCGTTGATCTCGACATAGCCGTAGGGGGTACCGAAGGACACCGTGGAGATCGGCACGCCCTGATCTTTCGCGGTACGCGCGGCGGTGTAGGCGCCCTTGGGGTTGTCCGGGTTGGACGGCACCGTCTCTTTACCGTCCGACATCAGCACGATCCGGGCGGGCGGCGGACCGTCGCCGCCACCGATGACCGCGCCGACGGTCGCGATCGCCTGCAAGGCGGTGAAGATCGCCTCACCGGTCGCGGTGCGGTCCGCGAGTTGCAGCTTGTCTATCGCCAACTTGGTCGGCTCGCGGTTGACCGTCGGGGACACCAGCACGGTGGCGGTCCCGGCATAGGAGATCAGGCCGAGGTTGATACCCGGGGTCAGCTGATCGGCGAACTGTTTGGCGGCCTCCTGGGCGGCCGCCAGACGGCTGGGCTCGACATCGGTCGCACGCATGGACTGCGACACGTCGATGACCAACATCACCACCGCCCGGTTTCGGGGCGTGCGGACGTCATTCTGCGGGCCGGCCATCGCGACGGTCAGCAGCACCAGCGACGCCACCAGCAGAATCGCGGGTACATGTCGCCAGCGACTCGGGCGTTTGGGGGCGACGCTTTCCAACAGCTCCATGTTGGCGAAGCGCAGAATGCGTTGCTGTCGGGCGACCTGCACCACCACATAGAGGCCGACCAGCCCGGCAACCACCAGCAGGAACAGGAAAAACCACGGGTGGGCGAAGTCGCCCAGCGAAATCGGCCCGATCAGCGGCAGTGTCATCGGTCGTCCTTGCTCTCGCTCACCGGGCTCCCGCTCAGCGGGCTCTCGCTCACCGGCTTCTCTCCCCTGAGCCGGCTCACTGGCTGCCTGCGAAGGCGCCGCGGCGCCGTGACGCCACGAAGCGGACGATGTCGGCAATCCAATCCCGGTCGGTACGCAGTGTCATCAGTGGCGCTCCGCACCGGCGCAGCGTGCGGGCCACCTCCGCCCGGTGCGCGGCGGCCGCGCGGGCGAAGTCGTCGCGCAACTGGGCGTCGATGGTGAACTCACGGGTGACGCCGGACTCGGTGTCCTGGAGGATGACGTCGCCGACGTCGGGCAACTCCACGTCTCGTGGATCGAGCACCTCGATACCGAGCACCTCGTGTCGGGCGGCGATGGCCCGCAGTGGGCGCATCCAGGTGATCGGGCCGAGGAAGTCGCTGATGATGACGGCCATCCCGCGGCGGCGCTCCGGGCGGCGCAACGCATCGATGGCACCGGCCAGGTCGCCGCGGACGCCCAGTGGCGCCCGGGGCGAGGTGGCGATCGCCCGCAGCAGCGTCTGCTCGTGCTGCCGGCCACCGCGGGCCGGCACTCTGACGATGCTCTGCCCGTTGGCGATCAATGCACCGATCCGGTTTCCGCCACCGCTGTTGAGGTAGGTGATAGCCGCAGCGGCCGCCACCGCCAAATCACGCTTCTCACAGCCCGCGGTCCCGAAGTCCAGGCTGGCGGACATATCGACGACCATCCACGTCTCCAGCTCGCGATCGGCGATCATCTGCCGAACGTGCGGGTGGGTGGTGCGGGCGGTCACCGACCAGTCCATCCGGCGAACGTCGTCACCGGGCTGGTACATCCGCGACTCCCCCGGCTCCGAGCCGGGCCCGGGGATGAGACCGAGGTGATTACCTTGCAGAACGCCGTCGAGCTTGCGCTTGACGGTCAGTTCCAGCGTCCGCAGGGCCGCCGACAGCTTGGGGTCACCGATCTCACCGCGCCCGAACGAGGGCGGGTGAACGGGATCGGGCGGACTCACCGAGAGTGGGCGCCGGCCGCGGGTGCGACGGCCGGTCCGGGCGGGCCGGCCTGAACCGGCATACCCATCGGCGGAACCGAATGCCCCTGCTGCGGAACAGCATTGACCTGAGGCAGCCCCACAGTCTGGAGAATCCGGCTGATCACTGTTTCCGCCTTGACATCATCGGCCAACGCGTCGTAGGTCAGCACCAGGCGGTGCCGCAGCACGTCCGGAATCACATCGACCACGTCCTGCGGGATCACATAATCCCGCCCCCGGACCAGTGCCAGCGCCCGGGACGCGGCAATGATGCCCAGTGACGCACGCGGTGACGCGCCGAAGGCGATCCAAGCCTTCACGTCGGGCATTCCGAACTGCTCCGGCACTCGGGTGGCCGTGACGACCCGCACGACATAGTCCACCAGCGCGTGATGGACGAAGTTGTTCGCCGCGACCTCCTGCAAGCGCAGCAGATCGCCGGTGTCGAGCACCTGCTTGGGCTCCGGCGGAGTCACACCCATCCGGTAGATGATCTCGCGCTCCTCCTCCGGGGAGGGATAGCCCACGTTGATCTTGAACAGGAACCGGTCCCGTTGGGCTTCGGGAAGCGGGTAGACGCCCTCATTCTCGATCGGGTTCTGGGTCGCCATGACCAGGAACGGCTTAGGCAGCGGGTAGGACTTCCCGCCGATTGAGATCTTGCGCTCTGCCATCACCTCGAGCAGCGCCGACTGAACCTTCGCCGGGGCGCGGTTGATCTCGTCGGCCAGCAGGAAGTTGCACACCACCGGGCCGAGTTCGATGTCGAACTCCTCGCGGCCCTGGCGGTAGATCCGGGTGCCGATGATGTCGGTGGGCACCAGGTCGGGGGTGAACTGGATGCGCGAGAAGGTGCCGCCGACGACCTTGGCGAACGTCTCCACGGCCAGGGTCTTTGCCACTCCCGGCACGCCCTCGAGCAGCACGTGGCCCTTGGCCAGCAGGCCTACCAGAATGCGTTCCACCAGTTGGTCCTGGCCCACGATGATGCGCTTGACCTCGAAGATCGCCCGTTCCAGGGTGTGCACCTCGCCGGCCAGACCGCCGGACAGACCATTGGCTCCGGGCCCCGCGGGTGTCCCACCGGGTGACGTCATTCGATTCCTCCACAGCTGTTCGATGGGCACCCGGTCGTCGCCGGCATGTCGGCCCGTCTTGTCATGGTTGCTTGCGGGCAGCGTTGTGCCCCGGCCACAACTATTCCAGGCCATCCGGATTACGTCGACGTAGCCCGCTCACAGGCGCGCCGGGCCGCGCCGGGCGCGCCTGTGGGACCCACGCAGGCAGTGGCCTCAGGTTTCGATGATGCGCGTCACGTACGGGGTCATACCAGCCGTCCGGACCGGGCTGACGGTGACCTGGCCCGCTGCCGACGACGCCTCCAGCATCTGACCGTTGCCCAGGTAGATGGCGACGTGCTGACTGCCGCCTGGACCCCAGAAGATGAGGTCTCCCCGCTTGGCCTGCGACGGCGGAACGTGCCGGCCCGCGGTGTACTGATCGCCGGAGTACTTGGGAATCTGCACCCCAACCCCGGCGAACGCGTAGCGGGTGAAGCCCGAGCAGTCGTACCCGACCTTCCCTGCGTCGTGGTCCACACCTTCGCTGGGGCCGTTGATGGCACCGCCGCCCCAGGAGTACGGCACTCCCCGCTGAGAGCCGCCACGTGCGATCACGTACTCGATCGCCTGGGGGCCACGCACCCGACCACCGGCCAGGGCGGTGGGACTGCCGCCGATGCCCAGGCCGGACAGGAACTTGCGACCCAGGTCCATCGTGGCCTTTGCAGCCTGCTGCGTGAACGCCAGCGACGCCTGTGCCACCGCGACCGGGTCGCCGGGCGCGCCGGAACTGATCAGCTTCGGCAGCGTCGGATCCCACTCGGGCTCCGCCGAGGCCGGCGCGGCCGAGCCCATTGCGAGGCCGATTGCGAGTACTACCGCGATTGCCCCCGAAGCCAGTGCCCGAAGAGCGCGAATCAGGTTGCCAGACATGGTCTTCTCCGTCACCACTCGATGTAGCGCACGACGAACGGGGTCATACCGCTGGTGCGAACCGGGGAGATCTTGACGAACGAACCGGTGTAGGGCGCCTCGATCATCTGCCCGTTGCCAAGGAAGATCGCGACGTGCTGAGAGCCACCGGGTCCCCAGAAGATCACATCACCACGGCGCATCTGGGCCGATGGGATCTTGCGGCCCATGTTGTACTGCGACCCGGAGTAGTGCGGCAGCTTGATCCCGGCACCGGCAAAGGCGTACAGAACCAGCCCGGAGCAGTCGAAGCCGACGGTGTTCGCACCCGAGTCGATACCGCGACTCGCCCCGGCCGCATTCCCGCCTCCCCACGAGTACGGCACTCCGATCTGGGACTGCGCCCTCTTGATCACGTACTCGATCGCCTGGTTGCCGTACACCAACGGGATGCCGCCGCCGTTGGTGATGCCGGTGTCGGTGGGCTTGAGAATCCCCAGCTTCTGCAGGAACTGCTTGCCCAGGTCCTGGGTGACCTGCATCGAGTTCATCGCAATCTGCAGCACCGCGTTGATGATCTGAACCGGGTCGCCCGACATGAACGCGCTGGGGATGGCGGGGAGAGTCAGATCCCACTCCGACGCCTTTCCGTACGGCACCTTGACCGTCGCGGCCGGCCCTGCCCCGGCAGCGGGATCCCAGCGGTCCCCCGTGCCCGGGTTGCCCGGCGCAGCAGCCTGCGGAAGGGCGGCGGAGTCCTTGGATATCGGTGCGGCGTCAGGCGCGGTCGGGGCCGACCACTGACGGGCCTCCTCCAGCTTGCGCCGAGCCTCCTTGCGTTCGGCGGCAACCCGGTCGATCTCGGCCTGCTGCTCCCTAAAGGTCGCCTGCGCCCTGGTCAGGGCCTCGACTGCGGCGTCCTGGCTGTGCTGGGCACTTTGGACGGCTTCATCGGCCTTCTGTTTGGCGAGCCGGACCGCGGAGTCCTTGTTGACCACCTCGGTCTGGGCCCGCCGGAGCCCGGAGATCACCTGCTGCGAGCTCAGCGCAAGCGTCTGTCCGGCGGTGGATGTGGCGATGATGTCCTCGGGCGTGCGCGCCAGCACCAGTGCGGCCGCCGGACCGTTGACGTAAGCAGCGGCGGCGAAGGTGTCGAACCGCCGTTGGGCGTCGCCGATCGCGGCGGTGGCCTCTTCCACCGCGTGATGGCTGGCGTCCACTTCATGCTGCGCGGCCGTAGCGGCGTCGCGGGCCTCCTGGACCTCGACGATCGCCTTGTTGACACCCTCCTGCTCGATCTGGACCCGGGCCCCGATCTCCTCGAGTCGCTGGTTGGCCTCGGCCACGTCGGCGACGAGTGCCGCCAGGGTGTTGGGCTCCGGCTTCGGCTGGGCCTGCGCCAAGCCCGGGATGGTCAGCGTCATCGCGACACTCAGGGTCAGCGGGGCGACGGCCCGCGATGTCTGGCGGACTGGCCGCGCAAGAGAACCGCGAAGGGAGGTGCTGATGCGGGATCTCATTCGACTCTGACTCCTCAGTTTCACTGTCTGTCACAGCTGTAACTCACATCCCATGAGTCACATCAATAACAATGGCGACAGTTGCACCGTACGTCACGTTTGTCGCAGGGGAAACTGCGAAAGAGAATTACATTGATGTATTTCCGCAGGTGTAATCGAATAGTGATCTTAGAGAGTTGCCATAAATAGTTATGCGCGCAGCTCAGGGAAGGTATCGGCGGAGTGCCGACGTGCTGTCAAATTGCGAAAAAGCCGGTTTGTGAACGCGACTTTGGCGACCAGATTCGGGACGAGACCGACAGCCACTTCGGAGCGTCACACGTCGCAGTGGCCGCCCACCGGACGGCACCGCAACAGAGTGATCGTCAGCGCAACTTCACGGTATTCGACTCAACGAACCTGCTCCCCGGCGATATCTGTTCTTTCCCTCTGATTTGGCTTGCCGCATCGCCAGCTCGGCTTCGCGGATGACAGATTCCAGATGTCCAGGTAGCTCGGTGAGCGCGTAACCAACGCTTGCTGTCACCACCAGATTGGCCGGCAATGATTCCGCCGGTGCGTCTGCGATCGCTTGGACGAACGTCTGCGCCACTCGGTCAGCGTCGTTCAGCGACCGGAGCCCCTCAGCGACAACGACAAATTCATCCCCGCCGTAGCGCGCCACCAGATCAGTGGCGCGAACGGATCGCCGAAGGGCTTCGGCGACGATCCGGAGCGCGGTATCTCCGATCTCGTGAGAAAACCCGTCGTTGATGTTCTTGAAATTATCGAGATCAACAAAATAGACCGCTGCAAAAACGGGTTTTGCAAATCGAGGTGTTTGACTCAGCGCCGAGAAATGCGCATCGAGACCCCTGCGATTCAGACAACCTGTCAGCGGATCAGTCTCCGCGGCCTTCCGCAACTCCTCGGCGTCCAACAGTCGGTCCCGCACCCGCAACGCCGTGATGCTGCGGGACTGGGCCGCAACCTCGGCAAACAGCACCACCATGAGCAGCGCCCCGGTCAGTGCGCCGAGAAGCCTCGGTACGTACCACGCCACCTCCCAACGGGCAGTGGCAAACATGTGGATCAGCACATCCGCGGATGCCAGTGCGACGACGACGAGAAGCCACCAGCGCAGGCGTGACTGTGTGCGGAGGGCCGAAAGCAGTGTCACGCCGCCGACAGCCACGCCAAGAACGACGACGATGACGCTGAGTGCGTCATAGAGGCGGTTGGGGACGCCGTTGTCGATGAGCACCGGCAGGGTCTGCTGCAGATGAATCGCCCAGGCCGAGGCCATGACGCCGAGGAGGACGCCCAAGGGGACATCCCACCACCGCCGGTGCCGATCGTGAATCCGGACGACACAGCTCATGCCTATCCCGACAACGGTTCCAAGATGGGCGGCGAAGTACAGCCACACCGAACTCTGCGCACCACCCAGCAACGGACCGTCGGGGAGGATCGCTCCCGGGAACGACAAGAAGAATGCGGGATAGACGACCACCAAATAGCCGTAAGTGGCGGCCAATGCCGAAAGCCCACGACTGTTCTGCCCATGCGCCTCCTGCCCGAGCAGAGCCACCGAGGCACCGGCAGTGACGGTCAGAATGCCGGCATTGAGCCAGATAAAGCCCGGGAGTGCCATCCATACGACGTCCGCAAAGGCGATGGACACCACAGCAACCACGCCGATCGCGATCAGACTCACCCATGCGGCGGAACGAAGACGTGCGGTTGCGCCCCCGTCTTCATCCAGACCGCGACGATCCAGGGCCCGGCGCAAGAAGGCCACATCGAGGCGGGCAACCGTCACGACGTCACGATAACGGGGGTCGGTTGTCCGGTAGTGCGAACCCGACAACTCTCGCGAACGGTCATCCGACCAGCTCAGCAGAGGTGTCGCCGGACGGTCTGCGGGCCGCCGCCCGACGCAGCAAGCGGGCTGCGAACGCCGCTCCGGCGACCCCGATCAGCAAGAACACGGTGAGGGCGGTCCACGGGAAAATCGGCGTGTTCAGCTGGTCCACGAAATTCTGGGTCCCTTGAACCGGATTCGGCGCCAGCTTCGCGACGTCCTGGCCGGCTTCCAGCAAGACGCGGTCGTAACTGGTGCTGTAGGAACCGGCCCAGCCGGGGCTGAGCACCAGCACCGTCGACCCGGGATGGGCCTGCCCCACCTCGGTGGCGATATCCCGGAGCGGGGTGTCGATCGGCGGACTCTGCGCGAGCACCACCACCTTCAGGTCGACACCACGGTCGGCCGCACCGCGGATGACCTCCTGTAAACCGGGGACATCGGCAGCCGGGGCTGCCACCCCATCAGCGGCGACCTCGGCCTGCACCTTGTCCATGCAGGCGCCCAAGGATGTCGAAGCCGGCAGACCGACAGCGCTGCAGACCTCCACCGGGATGTAGACCGGGTGCGGGGCGATCGGGAAGCCGCTCACGACGCCATACCGTACCGTCCCGGGCCGGTCGGGGCGGCGGCACGCGCCGCACGGGGCGTCACCAGTATCGAGCCGCTCGCCGATCCCCCCGATGGCGGCCTAGACCGCACGTTAGAATCCGAGCTACCCGGTAGCGGATCGGCGTTGACGGGTTCCCCGAGCATGGAGTTGATGTGAGCAGCGTTTCCTCGAAGCCGTCCCTGAATTCGTTCTCGGCCCGCGACACCCTGACTGTCGGAGACAAAAGCTACGAGATCTACCGTCTCGACGCCGTTCCCGGCACCGAAAAGCTCCCCTACAGCCTGAAGGTGCTCGCCGAGAACTTGTTGCGCACCGAGGACGGCGCCAACATCACCGCCGACCACATCCAGGCCATCGCGAACTGGGATCCGTCGGCCCAGCCGAGCATCGAGATCCAGTTCACCCCGGCCCGGGTGATCATGCAGGACTTCACCGGCGTGCCCTGTGTGGTCGACCTGGCCACCATGCGCGAGGCGGTCACGGCACTCGGCGGCGATCCCGAGCGGGTCAACCCGCTGGCGCCGGCCGAGCTGGTGATCGACCACTCGGTGATCCTGGACTTCTTCGGCAACGCCAACGCCTATGAGCGCAACGTCGCGCTCGAATACGAACGGAACGGCGAGCGGTATCAGTTCCTGCGCTGGGGCCAGGGCGCCTTCGACGACTTCAAGGTGGTGCCGCCCGGCACCGGGATCGTCCACCAGGTGAACATCGAATACCTGGCGCGGGTCACGATGGTTCGTGACGGGGTCGCCTACCCGGACACCTGCGTTGGCACCGACAGCCACACCACCATGGTCAACGGACTGGGTGTTCTGGGCTGGGGTGTGGGCGGCATCGAAGCCGAGGCGGCCATGCTCGGCCAGCCGGTGTCGATGCTCATCCCGCGGGTGGTCGGCTTCAAG
This sequence comes from Actinomycetota bacterium, assembly GCA_030836785.1. Lineage (GTDB taxonomy): Bacteria > Actinomycetota > Actinomycetes > Mycobacteriales > Mycobacteriaceae > Mycobacterium. The sequence continues at coordinate 35,862 of JAUPLT010000304.1, read as the reverse complement.
CTGACCGGTGAGATCAAGCCGGGTGTCACCGCCACCGATGTCGTCTTGACCGTCACCGACATGCTGCGCAAGCACGGTGTGGTGGGCAAGTTCGTCGAGTTCTACGGCAAGGGCGTCGCCGAGGTGCCGCTGGCCAACCGGGCGACACTGGGCAACATGAGCCCCGAATTCGGCTCCACCGCAGCGATGTTCCCGATCGACGAGGTCACCATCGACTACCTGCGCCTGACCGGGCGCAGCGACGAGCAGGTGGCGCTGGTGGAGGCGTACGCCAAGACCCAGGGCATGTGGCACGACCCCGAGCACGAGCCGACGTTCTCCGAGTACCTGGAATTGGATCTCTCGACCATGGTCCCCTCGATCGCCGGACCGAAGCGCCCGCAGGACCGCATCGAGCTCACCGACGCGAAGAACGCGTTCCGCAAGGACATTCACAATTACGTCGAGGAGAACCACCCGGCGCCCGAGACCAAACTCGACGAGGCCGTCGAGGAGTCGTTCCCGGCCAGCGACTCGGCGGCGTTGACCTTCGCCGACAACGGCGCGGTGGATATGCGCCCGTCGGCGTCCAACAGCGCGGCGGGCCGGCCCAGCAAGCCGGTAGTCGTGAAGTCGGCCGACCGTGGCGAGTTCGTTCTCGACCACGGCGCCGTCGTGGTCGCCGGCATCACCTCGTGCACCAACACTTCCAACCCCTCGGTCATGCTCGGCGCCGCGTTGCTGGCCAAGAAGGCGGTTGAGAAGGGCCTGACCAGCAAGCCGTGGGTCAAGACAAACATGGCGCCGGGATCGCAGGTCGTCACCGACTACTACGAGAAGGCCGGCCTGTGGCCGTATCTGGAGAAGCTGGGCTACTACCTGGGCGGCTACGGATGCACCACCTGCATCGGCAACACCGGTCCGCTGCCCGACGAGATCTCCAAGGCTGTCAACGACAACGATCTCGCCGTGACCGCGGTGCTGTCCGGTAACCGCAACTTCGAGGGCCGCATCTCCCCCGATGTCAAGATGAACTACCTCGCCTCGCCGCCACTGGTCATCGCCTACGGCATCGCCGGCACGATGGACTTCGACTTCGAGTCCGACCCCCTCGGCAAGGATCAGGATGGCAAGGACGTCTTCCTCAAGGACATCTGGCCGTCCCAGAAGGAGATCGACGACACCATCGCCTCGTCGATCAACCGCGACATGTTCGCCAGCAGCTACGCCGATGTGTTCAAGGGCGACGAGCGCTGGCAGAACCTGCCCACCCCGTCGGGCAACACCTTCGAGTGGGATCCGAAGTCGACGTATGTCCGCAAACCGCCCTACTTTGACGGAATGCCGGCCGAACCGACCCCGGTAGCCGACATCAAGGGCGCCAGAGTCCTTGCCCTGCTGGGCGATTCGGTCACCACCGACCACATCTCGCCCGCCGGCGCGATCAAGAAGGGCACCCCGGCCGCGCAGTACCTGGAGGCCAACGGAGTCCAGCCCGCCGATTTCAACTCGCTGGGCTCGCGGCGCGGTAACCACGAGGTGATGATCCGCGGTACGTTCGCCAACATTCGGCTGTCCAACCAGGTACTGGCTGGATTAGGGGAGGTCCCCTCCGGCGGCTACACCCGCGACTTCACCCAGCCCGGCGGCCCGCAGGCCTTCATCTACGACGCCGCGCAAAACTATGCGGCACAGAACATTCCGTTGGTGGTTCTCGGCGGTAAGGAGTACGGCTCAGGCTCGTCGCGGGACTGGGCGGCCAAGGGCACCAGCCTGCTGGGCGTGCGCGCGGTGATCACCGAGTCCTTCGAACGCATCCACCGCTCCAACCTGATCGGCATGGGCGTCATCCCGCTGCAGTTCCCGGCCGGGGAGTCGGCCAAATCACTGAAGCTGGACGGCACTGAGGTGTTCGACATCACCGGTATCAACGAGCTCAACAAGGGCACGACCCCCAGGACCGTCCACGTCAAGGCGACGAAGGCTGATGGTTCCGCCGTCGAGTTCGACGCCGTCGTGCGCATCGACACCCCTGGTGAGGCCGACTATTACCGCAACGGCGGGATCCTGCAGTACGTGCTGCGGAACATGCTGAGTGCGGGGTCGTCAGCCTGACGTGATGGTCGTCGCCTGAGCGGCTGAGTCGACTTCGTACAACTCCAGCGGCAGTCCGTCCGGATCCGCGAAGAATACGAACCGGCGGCCGGTGTACTCGTCGATTCGGATGGCTTCGACCGCGATGCCGCACGCCCGCAAGTGCTCCGCCCAGACATCGAGGTCGTGGACCGCGAACGCCAGGTGGCGCAGGCCCTGCGCTTCGGGCCGACTGGGGCGTGCCGGTGCGCCGGGGAACGAGAACAGTTCGATCTGGGCACCGTCGGGCAGCGCCAGATCCAACTTCCAGGATTGGCGCGCTTCGCGGTGGTTCTCTGCCACCACTCGTAGTCCCAGGACCTGGGTGTAGAAGGCCTTCGAGCGCTGGTAGTCCGAGCAGATGACTGCGGCATGGTGAATACCGCGCAGCGCGGGGGCGTTCATGTCCGGAAGTATCCCCTGCCGGGCCCGTCAGGCCAGTTCGATGAGAGTGGCGTAGTCCTGTGACCAGTGGTCTTCGGTGCCGTCAGGAAGCAGGACCACGCGCTGTGGATCAAGCGCTTCGGCGGCGCCCGGGTCATGGGTGACCAGCACCACTGCACCGATGTAGCTGCGCAGCGCATCGAGAACCTGCTCGCGCGACGCCGGGTCGAGGTTGTTGGTGGGCTCGTCGAGGAGAAGCACGTTCGCCGTCGAGGCAACCAGTCCCGCCAGCGCCAGTCGCGTCTTCTCCCCGCCGGACAGGGTGCCCGCCGACTGGTCCAGCTGCGCACCGGTGAACATGAAGGCACCCAACAGGCCCCGGAGGTCCTGTTCCCCGGTGTCGGGGGCGGCATGCCGGATGTTCTCCCAGACCGTCGCGTTGTTGTCCAGGGTGTCGTGTTCCTGGGCGAAATAGCCGATCTTGCAACCGTAGCCGGGCTCGACCGCGCCGGCGTCGGGCGTCTCGGCACCGGCAAGCACCCGCAACAACGTGGTCTTGCCGGCCCCGTTCAGCCCGAGGATGACCACCCGGGAACCGCGGTCGATCGCAAGGTCGACGCCGGTGAACACCTCGAGCGACCCATAGTTCTTGGTCAGACCGTTCGCCATCAGCGGGGTCTTTCCGCAGGGGGCCGGGGTCGGGAACTTGATCCGGGCCACTTTGTCCGCGACCCGTTCGGCGTCGAGGGCTGCCATCATGCGCTCCGCGCGCCGCAACATGTTCTGCGCGGCGACAGCTTTGGTGGCCTTGGCCCCCATCTTCGCGGCCTGAGTGCGCAAAGCCGAGGCCTTCTTCTCGGCGTTCGCACGCTCTCGGCGGCGGCGCTGCTCGTCGGTGGCCCTCGCGTCGAGGTACTTCTGCCAGCCCATGTTGTAGACGTCGGCCTCACCGCGGACGGCATCGAGGAACCACACCCGGTTGACCACGTCGGCGAGGAGTCCGACATCGTGGCTGATGATGACCAGTCCGCCGCTGTAAACCTTCAGGAAGTCGCGCAGCCATCCGATCGAGTCGGCATCGAGGTGGTTGGTCGGCTCGTCGAGCAGCAGCGTCGGCGCCGAACCGGAGCCGCCCCCGCCGCCCTCTGCGGCTGCGAACAGAATCCGGGCCAGTTCAACGCGGCGGCGTTGGCCGCCGGACAGGGTGCGCAGCGGCTGAGTGAGCACCCGATCAGGAAGTCCGAGGCTGGCGCAGATCCGACCGGCCTCGCTCTCGGCGGCATATCCGCCCAAAGCGGAGAAGCGCTCCTCGAGCTGTCCGTATCGGCGGATGGCTTTGTCCCGGGCTGCTTCGTCAACGACCTCCGCCATCAGCGCCTGTTGCTTCTCCAGATCCGCCAGCAGGGTGTCCAGACCGCGAGCGGAGAGGACCCGGTCACGGGCGAGTACCTCGAGGTCGCCCTCGCGCGGGTCCTGCGGCAGATACCCGACCTCGCTGCTGCGCGTGATGGTGCCCGCGTAGGGGTCGCCCTCCCCCGCCAGGATGCGCATGGTCGTCGTCTTACCGGCGCCGTTGCGCCCCACCAGACCGATGCGGTCACCCGGTTGGACACGTAGCGCCGGCCCCTCTGCAAGCAGGAGTGTGCGCGCTCCGGCGCGAACCTCGAGGTCCGTTGCCGTGATCAATTCAGCCGCCTCTCCTGCTCTTTATTTCTCGTCGGTGAAGACCGGGGCGCGCTGATCGGCGCGCGCAGCAACCGCTTCTTCAAAGTTGGCGGTAAGCAGGCGCACATAGAGTTGCCCGAGGCCTTCAGCCTGCATATGCCCTTCCAGGGTACTGGCGTCGAGTCCGGACCACAGCGTTCGCTTGGTCAGTTCGGTGCCGGGACGAGAGAACGCCGCAATGCGCTCAGCGATGTCCTGGCAGGTCGGTAGCAGGGCCTCCGGCGGAACGCAGCGGGACACCAGTCCGATCCGTTCGGCCTCGATCGCATCGACATCGCGGCCGGTCAGCATGATCTCGAACGCCCGGGAACTGCCGATGGCCCGCGGCAGCAGGTAGCTGAGACCCAGCTCACTGGCGGTGAGTCCGTTGTTGATTCCGGCCGCCCGGAAGTATGCCGCCTCCGATGCCACTCGGATATCGGCGGCCAACGCCAGGCACAGTCCACCGCCGATCGCCGCTCCGTTGACGGCCGCGATGATCGGCTGGTGCAGGCGTCGCATAGCCAGGACGACGTCGTCGAGCAGCTCCATCGACCGCAGCGCGTAGGAGGGCCGGGTGAGGCCCTCGACATGCGGAACAGCACCGGCCGACTTGTGGTCTGCACCAGAGGAAAATCCGCGCCCCGCACCGGTCAGCACGACGACGCGGACGTCGTTGTCACGGTGCAGTTGGGCCAAGGTCGCCCGGAGTGGGACCATGACATCAAAGGCCATGGAGTTCATCCGCTCCGGGCGATTGAGAGTCACCTGCGCGACGCCGGGCCGCGGCCGGTCCAACAGGACCAAATCAGACTCGCTCACCGGTGAACGCAACCGCGTGAACCGGATCAGACCTCCGTGGCCGAGGACTCCGCCGCGACGGCGGCGTCGACGTCCAGGTCGCGAATCTGATTGATGAGGTCCTCCAGCGCAGCGGGGGGCAGGGCACCGGCCTGGCTGAAAACGAGATGGCCCTTCTTGAAGGCCATCAGGGTGGGGATGGCCCGAATCTCCGCGGCGGCAGCCAGTTGTTCCTGGGCCTCGGTGTCGACCTTGCCGAAGACGATGTCGGGGTGCTTTTCGGAGGACGCGGTGAACGTGGGCGCGAATGCCCGGCACGGACCGCACCAGGAAGCCCAGAAATCGACCAGCACGATGTCGTTGCCGGCGATGGTGTCGTTGAAGTCCTGCGCGGTGAGGTCACGGGTAGCCATGCACTCGGCAACGCCTCCGCGGCGCCGCTTGTTCCCGGGGGTGTTCCCGGGGATCGAAACTCAGACGGTGAAGCCCAGAGCGCGCAGCTGGTCCCGGCCGTCGTCGGTGATCTTGTCCGGACCCCACGGCGGGTTCCACACCCAGTTGATCCTGATCTGGTCTACCAGTCCGGTTCCGACGAGGGCGTTGAGCGTCTGGTCCTCGATGACGTCGGTGAGCGGGCAGGCCGCCGACGTCAGGGTCATGTCGATCACGGCCACCGTGCCCGGTGTTCCGCCCTCCGGCACTCCTTCTACGGCCTTCTCCAGGCTGAGCCCGTAAACCAGGCCCAGGTCGACGACGTTGATGCCGAGTTCGGGATCCACCACGTCACGCATGGCTTCCTCAAGGTCGGCCAGCAGTCCGTCAGAGGTGGTTTCTGTCATCGTCTCTCCCTCATGTCCTGACGGTGGAATCCACCGTGAATGCTGCCGCCTCCGCAACGGCGGCCTTGAACGCAAGCCACCCCAGTAACGCGCACTTGACCCGCGCCGGATACTTCGACACCCCGGCGAAGGCGATACCGTCGCCGAGCAGGTCCTCATCACCCTCGACCGCGCCCCGGGACGACACCATGTCGGAGAAGGCCGTGACGGTCCGCAACGCGTCGTCGATTGTCTGGCCGATCACCTGATCGGCCAGCACCGACGTGGCCGCCTGACTGATCGAGCAACCCTGCCCGTCGTAGGACACGTCGACGATGCGATCCCCGTTCTCGGACAGGGTCACCCGCAACGTCACTTCGTCACCGCAGGTCGGGTTGACGTGATGCACCTCGGCGGCGAAAGGCTCCCGCAGTCCCCGGTGATGCGGGCGCTTGTAGTGATCCAGGATGACGTCCTGGTACATCTGCTCGATTCGCATATCCGCTAAGCCCGCCCGAAGAAGTCGATGGCGCGACGAACCCCGGCAATCAGCCGGTCAACCTCGCCGAGGGTGTTGTACACCGCGAACGACGCCCGGACGGTGGCCGCAACTCCGAAACGCCGATGCAGTGGCGCCGCACAGTGGTGGCCGACCCGCACCGCCACACCGTCATCATCGAGTACCTGACCGACATCGTGCGCGTGCACGCCGTCGACGACGAACGACACCGGTGAGCCGCGCAGCGCCGGATCCGTGGGGCCGATGATGCGGACCTCCGGGATAGCCGCCAGACCCTGCAGGGCGGCCTCGACGAGGCGCTGTTCGTGCGCCTCGACGGCGGCCATGCCGATGCTCTCGAGATACCGCGCGGCGGCGGCCAGTCCGACGACCTGGGAGATCATCTGGGTGCCGGCCTCGAAGCGCTGCGGCGGCGGCGCGTAGGTCGCCGATTCCATCGTGACGGTCTCGATCATCGAGCCGCCGGTCAGGAACGGCGGGAGTTCAGCGAGCAGTTCGGCACGGCCGTAGAGCGCACCGATCCCGGTGGGGCCCAGCATCTTGTGGCCCGAGAGAGCCGCGAAGTCCACACCCAGCGCGGCGAAGTCGACCGGCTGGTGCGGCACCGACTGGCAGGCATCGAGCACAGTCAGTGCGCCGACATCGCGGGCACGCCGCACCAACTCGGCGACGGGCGCTCCGGTACCGGTGACATTGGAGTGGTGGGTGAAGGCCACCACCCGCACCCGCTCGTCCAAACGCAGCGAGTCCAAGTCCAACTGCCCGTCGTCGGTGATGCCGTACCAGCGCAGCGTGGCACCGCTACGGCGGGCCAACTCCTGCCACGGGATGAGGTTGGCGTGGTGCTCAAGTTCGGTGGTGACAATGACATCACCGGGGCCCAGGGCCCGCCCGAACCGGTTGTCGCCGAGCACATAGGACACCAGGTTGAGCGCCTCGGTGGCGTTCTTGGTGAAGGTCAGCTCACCGGGTGTGACCCCGACGAAGCCGGCGATGTCAGCGCGGCCGTCCTCGAACGCATCGGTGGCCTCCTCCATCAGCTGATGCGCACCCCGGTGAACCGCACCATTGGAGGTCACGAGGAAATCCCGTTCGGCGTCGAGCACCTGCAGCGGCTTCTGCGAGGTGGCACCGGAGTCGAGATACGCCAGCCGGTGACCGCCGCGCATCACCCGGTCGAGGATCGGGAAGTCCTGTCGAATGCGCTCGACGTCGATGTCGATGTCGATGTCGACGCGGACATCAAGCGCCGATGCGTTGTCCACCGCAGTGCTCATCGGTCAGTCCTACGTCGAGGCTGTCGCGCGGGTGAAGCGCACGTAGCCGTTCTCCTCCAGTTCGTCGGCGAGTTCCGGTCCGCCGGACTCCACGATCCGGCCGTCGACGAACACGTGCACGAACTGGGGATGGATGTAGCGCAGGATGCGGGTGTAGTGGGTGATCAGCAGGACGCCGGCATTCTCCGCCTCCGAAAACCGGTTCACCCCCTCACTGACCACCCGCAGCGCGTCGACGTCCAAGCCGGAGTCGGTCTCATCCAGAATCGCGATCTTCGGCTTCAGCAGGCCGAGTTGCAGGATTTCGTGGCGCTTCTTCTCTCCACCGGAGAAGCCCTCGTTCACGCTGCGTTCGGCGAACTGCGGGTCGATCTCCAGGTCGACCATCGCAGCCTTGACCTCCTTGACCCAGTGCCGCAGCTTGGGGGCCTCCCCGCGTACCGCGGTCGCCGCCGTGCGCAGGAAGTTCGACATCGACACCCCGGGGACCTCGACGGGGTACTGCATGGCCAGAAACAGGCCGGCCCGGGCTCGCTCGTCGACGCTCATCTCCAGCACGTCCTCGCCGTCGAGGGTGATCGCCCCCGAGGTGACGGTGTACTTCGGGTGCCCTGCGATGGCGTAGGACAACGTCGACTTACCAGATCCGTTGGGACCCATGACCGCATGGGTCTCCCCCGAGTTGACCGTCAGGTCGACCCCCTTGAGGATCTCCTTCTCGGTGCCGTCGGGATTGGTGATGGAGACGTGCAGATCGGTGATCTTCAGGGTGCTCATGAATTAGCTTTCGATTCGGTGATGGCCAGTTCGTTTTCGATTGCGTCGGTCAGCCGCTCGCGGATCTCGGGGATCGCGATCTTGGAGATGATTTCGCCGAAGAAGCCGCGGACGACCAGCCGCCGCGCCTGTTCCTCCGGGATGCCGCGGGCTCGGAGGTAGAACAGTTGCTCGTCGTCAAAGCGGCCGGTGGCGCTGGCATGCCCGGCTCCGACGATCTCCCCCGTCTCGATCTCCAGGTTGGGCACTGAGTCGGCACGGGCACCGTCGGTGAGCACCAGGTTTCGGTTGACCTCGAAAGTATCGGTACCGGTCGCTTCAGCGCGGATCAGCACGTCGCCCACCCAGACGGTGTGGGCGTCGGGCGTTCCGGCGGCCGGATCACCCTGAAGCGCACCCTTGTAGAGCACATTTGATCGGCAGTTGGGCTGGGAGTGGTCGACCAGAAGCCGGGACTCCTGATGCTGACCGGCGTCGGCGAAGTACAGGCCGAGCAACTCGGCGTCGCCGCCCGGAGCGTCGTAGCGCACGGTTGTCGCCATCCGCACAAGCTCGCCACCGAGAGTCACGGCGACGTGCCGCAGAACCGAGTCCCTGCCCAACCGGGCATGCTGGGCGCTCAGGTTCACCATGTCAGCGGCCCAGTCGGCGATCCACACCACAGTGAGCCGTGCCGCGTCTGCGACGAGGAACTCGACGTTGTCGGCGTAGGTTCCGCTGCCGCGCAGGTCGATGACGACCGCGGCCTCGGCGGTCTCCTCGACCCGGATCTGCAGGTGCCCGTAGGCGGTCTGGCCTGAACCCGGACCGGTGATGGCGATCTCGACCGGTGCGACGGTCTGCACTCCCCGGGCAACAGTGACGACGGTCGCCCGCTGAAATGATGAGAACGCCTGTGCCGCAACACGGTCGGCGGGTACACCCGCCTGTCCGAGTCGCTTGTCATCCCGATGCACCGGCTCTACGGTGACCCCGGCCTGCTCGGACACCGTGACGGCCGCGTCCGCGGTCCGCGGGGCGGAGCCGTCGTGAAGACCGCGCAGCCGCTTCAGTGGGGTGAATCGCCAGAGTTCGTCACGACCGCCGGGAACCTCGAAGGCCGCGACGTCGAAGCTCGCGAACTGCTCACCCTTGTTGGCACCGATGGACTCGACGGCTTCAGTGAGATTTCCCATCAGCCGACCGAGCCTTCCATTTGCAGTTCGATGAGCCGATTGAGCTCCAGGGCGTACTCCATCGGCAGTTCCTTGGCGATCGGCTCGACGAAGCCGCGAACCACCATGGCCATCGCCTCGTCCTCGGTCATACCGCGGCTCATCAGGTAGAACATCTGGTCCTCGCTGACCTTCGAGACCGTGGCCTCGTGACCCATCGTGACGTCATCCTCGCGGATGTCGACGTACGGGTAGGTGTCGCTGCGGCTGATCGTATCGACCAGCAGCGCATCGCATTTCACGCTGGAACGGGAACCATGGGCACCCTTGTTCACCTGGACCAGGCCGCGGTAGGAGGCACGGCCACCGCCACGGGCCACCGACTTCGACACGATATTGCTCGACGTGTTGGGCGCCAGGTGCAGCATTTTCGCCCCGGTGTCCTGGTGTTGGCCCTCACCGGCGAAGGCGATCGAGAGCACCTCCCCCTTGGCGTGCTCCCCGGTCATCCACACCGCCGGGTACTTCATGGTGACCTTCGACCCGATGTTCCCGTCGACCCACTCCATGGTGGCGCCGGCTTCGGCGCGGGCCCGTTTGGTGACCAGATTGTAGACGTTGTTGGACCAGTTCTGAATGGTCGTATAGCGAACGCGCGCATGAGGTTTGACGATGATCTCCACCACCGCCGAATGCAGGGAATCGCTCTTGTAGATGGGGGCGGTGCACCCTTCCACGTAATGCACGTAGGAACCCTCGTCGGCAATGATCAAGGTCCGCTCGAACTGACCCATGTTCTCGGTGTTGATCCGGAAGTAGGCCTGCAGGGGGATGTCGACGTGCACACCCGGCGGGACGTAGATGAACGAACCACCGGACCACACCGCGGTGTTGAGCGCGGAGAACTTGTTGTCGCCCGCCGGGATCACCGAGCCGAAGTTCTGCTTGAACACTTCCGGGTGTTCGCGCAGCCCCGAATCGGTGTCGAGGAAGATAACCCCTTGCGCCTCAAGGTCTTCACGAATCTGGTGGTAAACCACCTCGGAGTTGTGGGCGACCAACCCCTCTGCCACGAAGTTGTGGGGCCCATCCACTTCGATATCGAAGACCGGTTCGACGGCAAACGGCTCCACGGACTTCACCCGCTCGAAACCGAGCCAGTCATTGCAGTGCGCACGGATCGTCGTCCCGTGCGAAGCGGACGAAGAATGTGCGTAGCGCCTGCGGCCGAAGCGATCGGTTCGCTTCGAATTGCGACAACCGAGCTTCTCGAAGTCACCGGAGATGCCTAAACGGAAGGCAATCTGCGTGCGTTCCGGTGCATGGCGATAGGGCTGGGTGAACTTCCACGGGCCTCCGGCCCTAAGCCCCGAGAGCTCAGCGAGTTCGCGAGCTTGCCGGATGAGCGGATCGTTCGCGGACGTCAACACGACGGAGCCGCTCTGCTCGGGCCGAACGTAGCCATCGGCGTCAATCCAACCGCCGAGGAAAGCCAACCGCTGATCGACCGGGGTCGAAAAGACCCAGTCCGGTACCCGCTTGGTCAACGACAGGCCATCGAAGCCCAGCGCGACGATCCACTCGGTCAGCGCTTTGGAGTTCACCACGACGCGGTACTCGTCGGCTTCGATGCAGCGGAGGCCGAAGAGATCTCCCACTACTCGGATCAACTCAGCCCGGAGTTCGACATCGGTGGCCGGAATCGCGAACTGCACCCGATAGGTCCTGGCCGACAGGTGTAGGTTGCCATCGCCGAGATAGAGGCCCAGCAGCCACATCAGATCGACAGTGCTGTGGGTGGGAGCCTGCAGGCCCGGCGCCGCGGGAAGTTCCACTGCGCTACCGAACTCCGGAATCCGGCGGGGAACGGCGATGAAGTCGCCAGGCCGGATCTCGCCGACCGGCACCCAGCGCCGAGAGAAGCGTGCGCGCTGACGCCCAGGCCTCCGTTCGTCTCGGAGAACGAGCATCGGATGGTTGTCGGTGGCCCGCAAGCTGCGTCGCGTCGTGGTGACCGTATGAGTCAGTCGAGTGTCGGTCTGAGCAGCCGACTTGACCGGTGCGACCACGAATCGCTCAAGATCCTCGTCGTAGGCGAAAACGCGGTCTCCATGGGCGATCTCTTTGATCGGAACCTGCCCGCGATTTGCTGTCCACACCAGCGTTTCACCGGCGAGGCACTCGTACTGCGCGGCCACTCCGGACACCAGACGTTGCTTCTCGGCCTCCGGAATCCCAAGCCGGTCATAGGTCCGCTTGATGTCCTCGGGCAGTTCCTCCCAGGACGTCGCCTGCTTCTCGGTGGACCGCACGAAGTACTTGATGTTGTCGAAATCGATGCCCCGAAGGTCGGAACCCCAATTCGGCATCGGCTTCTTGTCGAAGGTGCGCAACGCGCGCAACCGGGTCTCCAACATCCATTCCGGCTCGCTCTTCTTCGCCGAGATGTCGCGCACCACCGCCTCAGAAAGTCCGCGTTTGGCGGTCGCACCCGCTATGTCGGTATCCGACCAGCCATAGCCGTAGTGACCCAGCGAGGCGATGGTCTCCTCCTGGCCGAGGGGTGCGGTATCCGGGGTGGTCGTCATTGCGACGCTCCTAGCTCATCGAGTTGCTCATCCGGTGGGGTGGTGTGGTGCAGCGGAACATGGGTGGTGCAGGCGCAGTCGCCGTTGACGATCGAGGCCAATAGCTGTACGTGACTGCCCAGCACCTCGGAGATGGCCTGCTGCTCGGCTTCGCACAGTTCTGGAAACTCCGCCGCGACATGGGAGACCGGGCAGTGGTGCTGGCAGATCTGGATGCCTCGCAGCGGCCCGCCCACCCGGGTCGTGGTGGTGGCGTAGCCGGCCTGGGTCAGGGCGTCGGCGACCTTCTCAGCCGCCTCCTCGACGGCGTGGTCGGCGGTGGAGCGCACCGGCGGCACGCCGGAGAGGATGGTGTCGATCCGGCGGCGCGCGAAGGTGCGCACGGCGTCGTCTCCGCCGATCTCCCGCAACTGACGGATCGCGGCGGACGCCAGGTCGTCATAGGTGTGCTCGAGTTTGTTGCGTCCCGCCGCCGTCAGCCGATACCGCTTGGCCGGCCGGCCGCGGCCCACGTGCTGCCAGGGTGCCGCGGGGTGCGCCTCGGCGTCGCCGTCATCGACGAGCGCCTCCAGGTGTCGCCGCACCCCGGCCGTGGAAATCCCGAGCTTGCCACCGATCTCCGCGGCGGTGATCGAGCCCGACTCCACCAGCAGCCGAACGATCTCCCGGCGGGTGGCACCGTCCTGCGCCGATACCGCACTCGGCACCGGCGACGGATCGGACCCCAATTTCACAACATCAGTGTGATGCAATTAGGCGAACAGGTCTAGGAAGGGCACCCTCACTTCCGTCCGGCTTCGGTCGCACTGCGGCGCCGCTTCGCCGGGGCGATATCCCGCAGCCGGTTACAGTTCTCCCGTGGCTGCCCGCCAGCTGTCCCTGAGTTCGTCGATCGCCCGCCTGCACGGCGATGAGCGGACCGTGGGCTCCCCCCTCAACGCCGCCGAACTCCTGGCCATGCGTCGCACCCGGCTGTTCGGTGCCACCGGAACCGTCCTGATGGGGATCGGGGCGCTGGGCGCAGGCGCCCGCCCGGTAGTGCAGGACCCCACCTTCGGCGTCCGACTTCTCAACCTGCCCTCGCGGCTCCAGACCGTATCGCTGACGATGACGACCACCGGCGCGGTGATGATGGCCCTGGCCTGGCTGATGCTGGGCCGGTTCGCCCTGGGACCACGCCGAATGTCACGCAGCCAACTCGACCGCACCCTGCTGCTGTGGATGGTGCCGTTGCTGATCGCCCCGCCGATGTACAGCAAGGATGTCTACTCCTACCTGGCGCAGAGCCAGATCACCCGGATCGGCCTGGACCCCTACAAAGTCGGCCCCGCGCCCGGGTTGGGCCTCGACCACGTGTTCACCCTTTCGGTACCCAGTCTGTGGCGGGAGACCCCAGCCCCCTACGGCCCGCTCTTCCTGTGGATTGGACGCGGCATCTCGGCGATCACCGGGGAGAACATCGTCGCGGCGGTGCTGTCCCATCGCCTCGTCGTCCTCATCGGCGTCGGGATGATCGTCTGGGCCACCCCGCGGTTGGCCCGCCGGTGCGGAGTCGCCGAAGTCACTGCCCTGTGGCTCGGGGCCGCCAATCCGCTGCTGATCATGCATCTGGTTGCCGGCATCCACAACGAAGCGTTGATGCTGGGCCTGATGCTGACCGGCACCGAGATCACGCTGCGCGGGATCGACTCCGCGGCTCCGCTGCTCCCGAGGCCCCTGCGCTGGCCGCGCACACGTGCCGACTGGACGCGGTGGGCGCCGCTGGCGTTGCTGGGCTGCGGCACGGTGCTCATCGTGATGTCCTCACAAGTCAAGCTGCCCGGCTTGCTGGCACTGGGGTTCACCACCATGGCATTGGCGTATCGGTGGGGCGGCACCATCCTGGCTGCCATCCGGGCCGGCCTACTCACCGGTGCACTGGCCGTGGCCGTGATGGCGGTCATCGGCTGGGCCAGCGGTCTCGGGTTCGGGTGGCTGTTCACCCTCGGCACCGCCAATGTGGTGCGCAGTTGGATGTCACCACCGACGCTGCTAGCCCTGGGCACCGGTCAGATCGGCATCCTGCTGGGACTGGGAGACCACACCACCGCCGTGCTATCGCTGACCCGCGCGATGGGCGTTCTCATCATCACCGGCATCGTGAGCTGGCTGCTGTTCGCGGTGCTGCGTGGACGTTTACATCCCGTCGGTGGACTCGGCGTCGCCCTCGGCGCGACGGTGCTGCTGTTCCCGGTGGTGCAACCGTGGTACCTGCTGTGGGCGATCATCCCGTTGGCCGCCTGGGCGACGCAGCCACGGTTCCGGATCGCAGCGATCGCCGTCACCCTCATCGTCGGGATTTTCGGGCCCACCGCAAACGGGGACCGATTCGCGCTCTTCCAGATCATCGACGCGACCGTGGCCAGCACGGTGATCGTCCTGACCCTGATCGGGGTGACATTCACCCGACTGCCGTGGCGCGTCGTCCCGGGCACCCACGAGCGGTACAGCGGCGAGGACCCCGATCCGGGGGCCGACTCCCCCGACCGGCCGATCACCAGGTCAACCACCGGGGACGGCCCGCCAGGGCCACCACCGTCCGCGTCGTCGGCGCCTGCCGCCTACGCTGAGTCACCGTGAGTTCAGGCTCCACCCCGGTCGTCCGGCTGCGCGGGGTATCCAAGAGGTACGGGTCCACCGCTGCGGTGTCTGACCTCGACCTCGATGTCGACCGGGCCCAGGTTTTCGCTCTGCTGGGACCGAACGGCGCCGGCAAGACGACGACGGTGGAGATGTGCGAGGGCTTCGTCAGCCCCGACGCCGGCAGCATCGAGGTGCTCGGATTGGATCCGATCGCCGACAACGCCCGGCTGCGCGAGCGGATCGGGGTGATGCTGCAGGGTGGCGGCGGCTACCCGGCCGCACGGGCCGGCGAGATGCTCGATCTGGTCGCCGCCTATGCCGCCGACCCGCTCGACCCCGCCTGGCTGTTGGACACGCTCGGCCTGACCGATGCGGCCCGCACCACCTACCGCCGGCTCTCCGGCGGTCAGCAGCAGCGGCTGGCGCTGGCCTGCGCAATCGTCGGCCGGCCCGAGCTGGTCTTCCTCGATGAGCCGACCGCCGGGATGGACGCCCATGCCCGGCTGGTGGTGTGGGAACTGATCGACGCGCTGCGCCGCGACGGCGTCACCGTCGTACTCACCACCCACCAACTCAAAGAGGCCGAGGAGCTTGCCGATCAGATCGTCATCATCGATCGCGGTTCGCCGGTGGCCTCCGGCACACCCGCCGAGCTGATGCGCAGCGGGGCCGAGGATCAGCTGCGTTTCACCGCACCCCGCCGGCTCGACCTCGCCCTGCTGGTGGCCGCGCTGCCTGAGGGATACCGTGCCACGGAGCCGAGTCCGGGTGAATACCTCGTCGAAGGAAAGATCGACCCACAGGTGCTCGCGACGGTGACGTCCTGGTGCGCCCGACTGAACATTCTGGCCACCGACCTGCGGGTCGAGAATCGCAGTCTCGAGGACGTGTTCCTCGACCTCACCGGCAAGGAGCTGCGGTCATGAGGCAGCGTTCCGCGAGCAGGGATGCAACCCGATGACTGACATCTTCCCGGCAGGCACCTTCACGCCGGATCCCCGCCCCAGCAGCGTGCGCACCATGCTGGCCGCCCAGTTCCGGCTGGAACTGAAACTGCTGCTGCGCAACGGCGAACAACTGCTGTTGACGATGTTCATCCCGATCACCCTGCTGGTCGGCCTCAGCATCCTGCCGCTTGGTTCCTTCGGCGAGAATCGGGTTGCGGTGTTCGTCCCGGCGATCATGGCGCTGGCGGTGATCTCCACCGCCTTCACCGGTCAGGCCATCGCCGTCGCCTTCGATCGCCGGTACGGAGCGCTCAAACGACTAGGCGCCACCGCCCTGCCGGTATGGGGGATCATCGCCGGGAAGTCGCTGGCCGTGGTCACGGTGGTGTTCCTGCAGGCGATCCTGCTGGGCGGGATCGGACTGGCCCTGGGATGGCGGCCCAGCGCCGGCGGACTGCTCGCCGGCGGGGCGGTCATCGCGCTGGGAACCGCGGCGTTCGTCGCCATGGGACTGTTGCTCGGCGGAACGCTGCGGGCGGAGATCGTGCTGGCCGCGGCCAACCTGCTGTGGTTCGTCTTCGCCGGTTTCGGAGCCCTCACGCTGGAGACCGAGACGGTCCCCAGCGGTCTCGCGCAGGTTGCCAGGCTCACCCCGTCGGGTGCACTCACCGAGGCGCTGTCCCGAGCGGTCGGCGATCCGGCCGCGGTCTCGCTGGACTGGTTCGGTGTTGGTGTCCTGGCCGTCTGGGGCGCGGTGTCGGCACTGGCGGCATTGCGCTGGTTCCGGTTCACCTGAGGTCCTCATCTACGATCGTGCGGTGACACCGCTCCGGATCTACCTTGGTCTGGTTGACCGGCTTCCGTTGCCCAGCCTCCGCACCCAGAAACTCATCGCTGCCGCGGTCGTCCTCAGCCAGGCGCTGATCTCGGTCACCGGCGCCATCGTCCGGGTGACCGCCTCGGGACTGGGGTGCCCGACCTGGCCACAGTGTTTTCCCGGCAGTTTCACCCCGGTGCCGCACGCCGAGGTGCCGGGACTGCACCAGGCCGTCGAGTTCGGCAACCGGTTGATCACTTTCGTCGTCGTCCTCACCGCGATCGCCGCGGTCCTCGCGGTGACCCGGGCACGGCGACGGCGCGAGGTGATCGTGTACGCCTGGCTGATGCCTGCATCCACCGTGCTGCAGGCCGTCATCGGTGGTATCACCGTGCTCACCGGCCTGTTGTGGTGGACCGTGGCGATCCACCTCCTCGTGTCGATGGCGATGGTCTGGCTCGCGACGCTGCTCTACGTCAAGGTCGGCGAACCCGACACCGGCACCCCGGTCGCGGTGGTCCCGAAACCCCTGCGCCAGTTGACCTTCCTCAGCGCCGTTGCGCTCACCGCAACCCTGGTGTCCGGCACGCTCGTCACTGCGGCGGGACCGCACGCCGGCGACAAGAGCCCGCAGCGCACCGTCCCGCGCCTCGAGGTGGAGATCGTCACCCTCGCGCACCTGCATGGCACGCTGCTCGTCGCCTATCTGTGCCTGTTGATCGGTGTGGCGGCCGGCCTGCTGGCCGTCCGCGCCCCCGCGGACAGCATCCGCAAACTCCGGGTACTCCTCGCAATGGTGGTGGCCCAGGGGGTCATCGGCTTCGTCCAGTACCACACGGGGGTGCCTGCCGTGCTGGTGGCGCTCCACGTCGCCGGCGCGGCCGCCTGCACCGCGGGCACAGCGGTGCTATGGGCGTCGATGCGACAGCGGACCCAGCCCGAGTCGGTCACAAGCGGCCTCGACCTGCAGCACGAAGTCGCGTTGCCGTAGTTCCCGGCTCGCGGCATCGAGTTGGCGCCAGCCCAGCGAGGGCTCGACCAACTCCAACTCGAGCAGCAGCGCGTCACCGCCGGTACCGATGAGATCGACCCGGGCATAGAGGAATTCGTTTCGCGGCACACCGAGGTGCGACGATGCGGCATCGAGTGCGGCGTGCCCCAGTTCCCACAGTTCGATATCGGGGTCGGCCGGAGTCAGCGTCTCCTCCGCGTAGGTTCCCGAGCCGTGCATCGGGGGGAGCTCACCTGCCGGCGGCAGGATCGGCCCCTTGGTGAACGCATGCGACTGCTCGCCACCCAGGAACACCAGCGCGGTCTCGCCATCCTCGACGCGGGCGTCGTAGGGCTGCACAAGGACGCTGCGGCCGGCCTCCAGCAAAACGCCGGCGTGCGCCTCGGCGGCCTGGCGCTCGGTGAAACGGCGGGTGTCGACCGATCCGGCTCCGACCGTCGGCTTGATCACCACCTCGCCGCGGGGCACCCGGACCGCCTCCCCCGGATCGAAGAACGCCGACGGCAGCACCGCGACACCGGCTGCGGCAAGATCACCCAGGTAGCGCTTGTCGCTGTTCCATGCCACCACCGGCGGGGCGTTCAGCAGATTGCGAACCCGCCTGGTCCAGTTCAGGAACTCCGCGTGCCGTTCGGTGTAGTCCCATGCCGCCCGCAGGATCACCAGGTCGGCAGTCTCGGTCTGCGGGTCATCCCAGGGGAGCCACCGGGCGTGGAGTCCGCGCCGACGCAACGCAGCGACCAGACCGGCGTCATCGCCGTCGCCGTCGGGGAGTTGCCTGCAGGAGGCGAACACGATGCGCGGATGAAAGAGATTCGGCCGGGCGCGCTTCACAGTGGCACCACGGTGCTGGTCATGAAAGGGGATGATAGTGACATGCACGCTGTGGAAGTCGCCGAGACCGGTGGGCCCGAGGTTCTGCGTTACGTCGAGAAGCCGCGGCCGGAGCCGGGCCGGGGCGAGGTCCTCATCGAGGCGGATGCGATCGGGGTCAACTACATCGACACCTACTTCCGCTCCGGGCTCTATCCGCGCGAGCTCCCGTTCGTGGTGGGCACCGAGGTGTGCGGCACCGTCGCGGCAACCGGCGACGATGTCGCCGCCATCAAGGCCGGGGACCGGGTGGTCACCGCGAGCGCGGCCGGTGCCTACGCCGAGTTCTGCACCGCACCTGCGGATTTCGTCGCCTATGTGCCTGACGCAGTGGCCTCCGACGCGATCGCCTCAGCCCTCTTGAAGGGGATGACCGCCCATTACCTGCTCAAGTCGGTCTATCAGGTGCAGCCACGGGATTGGATCCTGGTCCACGCCGGCGCCGGCGGGGTCGGTCTGATCCTCACCCAGTGGGCCGCCAGCATGGGGGCCCGAGTGATCACCACCGCCTCGACGGCGCAGAAAGCCGAGCTGTCCCGGCAGGCGGGCGCGATGGAGGTTCTCGACTATCCCGATGACGCGATGGAGTTCGCCGCGCGGGTCCGCAGCATCACCGACGGCCACGGCGTCGCGGCCGTCTATGACGGCGTCGGTGCCTCGACCTTCGAGGCCAGCCTCGCCAGTCTGGCGATCCGCGGCATGCTCGCGTTGTTCGGCGCCTCAAGCGGGCCGGTACCCCCGGTCGACCCGCAACGACTCAACGCCGCCGGTTCGGTCTTCCTGACCCGACCGAACCTGGCGCACTTCATCCGGACGCCGGACGAGTTCGCCTGGCGGGCCGGGGAACTGCTCGACGCTCTCGCCGACGGTTCGATCACCATCACCGTCGGCGGCCACTATCCGCTGGCTGAGGCGCAACGCGCGCATGAGGATCTGCAGGGCCGCAGGACCACCGGTTCGATCGTGCTGCTGCCCTAACCGCCGACCCGGCGGCCGGAACGGCGCTGGGTCAGCCGAACAACAGCGGTCAGCCGAACAACAGCGGCAGCGGGATGACCGAGTCGACCGCGAGCGCGCAGAACACCGCGGCCAGGTAGTTGTTCGAGTGCAGGAACAGCTTCAGCGGTTTCACCGGCTCACCGCGGCGCACCCCGGCGTTCAAGCGGTGCGCCAAAGTCAGGAACCAGACGCCCGCCAGCACCGCGACAACCGCGTAGAGCCAGCCGGCCGCGGGGATCAGCGCCAGCGTCGCGGCCACTGTGAGCCAGGTGTACACGACGATCTGGGTGGTGACGTGTCGCTCGGTCGCCACGGCCGGAAGCATCGGCACCCCGGCGGCGCGGTAGTCGTCCTTGTACTTCATGGCCAGCGCCCAGGTGTGTGGCGGTGTCCAGAAGAAGATGATCGCGAACATCGCCAGGGCCTGCCAGCCGATCGTCCCGGTGACCGCAGACCAGCCGATCATCACGGGCATGCAGCCGGCGGCGCCGCCCCACACCACATTCTGGGTGGTGCGACGCTTCAGCAACAACGTGTAGACCAGCACGTAGAACGCGATGGTCGCGGCAGCCAGGTGCGCGGACAGCAGGTTGGTGGTCCACCACAGCCAGAAGAACGAGGCGACCGAGAGTGCCAAGCCGAAAATCAGGGCGTGGCTGCGCGGCACCACCGACCGGGCCAGGGGCCGGGCCGAGGTGCGTTTCATCACCTTGTCGATATCGGCGTCGGCCACACAATTCAGGGTGTTCGCCCCGCCCGCGGCCAGGATGCCACCGACCAGGGTATTCAGTATCAGCAGCAGATCGACCCGTCCGCGGTCGGCGAGCAACATCGCCGGGATGGTCGTCACCAGCAACAGTTCGATGACGCGCGGCTTTGTCAGCGCCAGATATCCGAAGAGGTTGCTGCGGATTCGGCTCTGCCCCTCCACCAGCTGGGCGTCGCGAGTTCTCACGCAGTCAACTCCTTACGTCTACTACAGGGGATGGTAGACCGCGGGGCCGCCAATTCGGTACTGCAGGGTCGAATTGCGGCACTAGGGTGTGTGAGGAAACGCCGCTTGCCGCCCGAATTCGCGCCCGACGCAGGAGTCCTTTCTTGACAACGCTCGAACAGATTTCCGCTCTGACCCAGCCGCACCACCCCGACGACTGGACCGATCTGGACACCGCGGCGGTCGACACGGCACGGGTGCTGGCAGCCGATGCCGTGCAGAAGGTGGGCAACGGCCACCCCGGAACGGCGATGAGCCTGGCACCGTTGGCGTACACGCTGTTCCAGCGGGTCCTGCGGCACGACCCCAGCGATACCGAATGGCTCGGCAGGGACCGGTTCGTGCTGTCCTGCGGACACAGCAGCCTGACCCTCTACCTGCAGCTCTACCTGGGCGGTTTCGGTCTGGAACTGTCCGATGTCGAAGCGCTGCGGACCTGGGATTCCAAAACCCCCGGGCATCCGGAGTTCCGGCACACCAAGGGTGTGGAGATCACCACCGGCCCGCTCGGCCAGGGCCTGGCGTCCGCGGTGGGAATGGCGATGGCCTCCCGGTACGAGCGCGGCCTGTTCGACCCCGACGCACCCGAGGGCGCCAGCCCGTTCGACCACTTCGTCTACGTGATCGCCTCGGACGGCGACATCGAGGAGGGAGTGACCAGTGAGGCCTCGTCCCTGGCCGGCACCCAGCAACTGGGCAACCTGATCGTCGTCTGGGATGACAACAAGATCTCCATCGAGCACGACACCCAGATCGCCCTGACCGAGGACACCCCGGCCCGCTACGAGGCGTACGGCTGGCACGTGCAGGTGGTCGAGGGCGGCGAGAACGTCGTCGGTATCGAGGCGGCTCTGGAGGCGGCCAGGAAGGTCACCGACCGGCCGTCGTTCATCGCGCTGCGCACCGTCATCGGCTATCCCGCCCCGACCAAGATGAATACCGGCGGCGTGCACGGGTCCGCACTCGGTGCCGACGAGGTCGCAGCGGTCAAGAAGGTGCTGGGCTTCGATCCGGACCAGAGCTTCGAGGTCCGCGACGACGTCATCACCCACACCCGCACTCTGGTGGAGCGCGGACGGGAGGCCCACCAGAAGTGGCAGGTCGAGTTCGACGCGTGGGCGCAGCGAGAGCCCGAGCGCAAGGCACTGCTGGACCGACTGCTGGCCGGCGAACTGCCCGAGGGCTGGGATGCGGATCTGCCGTACTGGGAGCCGGGTTCCAAGGCGGTGGCGACCCGGGCCGCCTCCGGTGATGTGCTGTCCGCGCTGGGACCCAAGCTGCCGGAGTTGTGGGGCGGGTCGGCGGACCTGGCCGGCAGCAACAACACCACAATCAAGGGGGCGAAGTCCTTCGGCCCGCCGTCGATCTCCACCGAGGACTGGCAGGCCACCTGGTACGGCCGCACCCTGCACTTCGGCATCCGCGAGCATGCGATGGGCGCCATCCTGTCCGGGATCGTGCTGCACGGGCCGACCCGCCCCTACGGCGGAACGTTCCTGCAGTTCGCCGACTACATGCGGCCCGCGGTGCGACTGGCGGCGCTGATGGACATCGATCCCGTCTATGTGTGGACGCACGACTCCATCGGATTGGGCGAGGACGGACCCACCCACCAACCCATCGAGCACCTTGCGGCGCTGCGCGCCATCCCGCGGCTGTCGGTGGTGCGCCCGGCCGATCCCAATGAGACCGCCTACGCCTGGCGGACGATCCTCCAGCGCGGCGCTGCCGCAGGGGCGGCGACACGAACCAGTGGCCCCACCGGGCTGATCCTGTCCCGCCAGGGCGTACCGGTGCTCGAGGGCACCAGCAGCGAGGGTGTGGCACGGGGCGGCTACGTACTGGGTGGAGGCAATCCCGCCGACGAGGCCGACGTGATCATCATCGCAACCGGATCGGAGGTCCAGTTGGCGGTCGAGGCGCGGGAACTGTTGGCAGCCAAGGACATCCGGGCCGCGGTGGTCTCCATGCCATGCGTGGAGTGGTTCGAAGCCCAACCCAAGGATTATCGGGACACCGTCCTGCCGCCGACAGTGTCCGCTCGCGTCGCCGTGGAGGCCGGCATCGCACAGAGTTGGTACAAGTACGTCGGTGACACCGGCGAGATCATCTCGATCGAGCATTACGGCGCCTCCGCCGACGACAAGACGCTCTTCCGCAACTTCGGCTTCACCGCCGACGCCGTTGTCGCCGCCGCGGAACGGGCATTCGACAACTAACCCGCCCGAACCACCACCATCATCCTCAGGACCCAGGAGATTTCATGGCCCAGAATCCGAACCTCGCGGCACTGTCGGCGGCAGGCGTGTCCGTGTGGCTCGACGACCTGTCCCGGGATCGGCTGCGATCGGGCAACCTGCAGGAACTGATCGACACCTGCAGCGTGGTGGGCGTCACCACCAATCCGTCGATCTTCCAGGCGGCGATGTCCAAGGGCACCGCCTACGCCGCGCAGGTCGCCGAACTCGCCGAACGGGGCGCCGACGTCGACGCCACCATCCGCACCATGACCACCGATGATGTTCGGGAGGCCTGCGACGTGCTGCGGCCGCAGTGGGAGGCCTCCGACGGTATCGACGGCCGGGTATCCATCGAGGTCGACCCGCGACTGGCCCATGACACCGACAAGACGATCCTGCAGGCGATCGAACTGTGGAAGATCGTCGACCGGCCCAACCTGCTGATCAAGATTCCGGCGACCCTGGCCGGCCTGCCCGCCATCACAGCCGTTCTCGCCGAAGGCGTTTCGGTGAACGTCACGCTGATCTTCTCGGTCGACCGGCACCGAGCGGTCATGGACGCCTACCTGGCCGGACTGGAAGCCGCCAAGGAGGCCGGCCACGACCTGTCGAAGATCCACTCGGTGGCCTCGTTCTTCGTCTCCCGGGTCGACACCGAGATCGACAAGAGACTCGAGGCGATCGGCACACCTGAGGCGCTGGAGTTGCGCGGGCAGGCCGGGTTGGCCAACGCCCGACTGGCCTACGCCGCCTACGAAGAGGTATTCACCGCACCCCGCTATGCGGCTCTCGCCGACGCCGGGGCCCGGGTGCAGCGCCCACTGTGGGCTTCGACCGGCGTCAAGAATCCGGACTACTCCGACACCCTTTACGTCACCGAACTCGTCGCGGCGCACACGGTGAACACCATGCCGGAGAAGACGATGGCGGCTGTCGCCGATCACGGTGTCGTCACCGGCGACACCATCTCGGGCACAGCCGCCGCGTCCCAGAGCCTGTTCGACAAACTCGAGGAGACCGGAATCGACCTCGGCGACGTGTTCCGCCATCTCGAGGAGGACGGCGTGGACAAGTTCGAAAAGTCCTGGGAAGAACTTCTGGAGGCGACCCAGGACCAGTTGGATGCCGCGAAGAAGTAGCGCCGGCACATGAGCGCGCATAACCCCTCCATCACGGCCGCCCCGAGAGGGTGGCGCAACCCGTTGCGGGACAAGCGCGACAAGCGGATGCCGCGCATCGCCGGCCCCTGCGGGGTGGTGATCTTCGGCGTCACCGGGGATCTTTCCCGCAAAAAGCTCATGCCGGCGATCTACGACCTGGCGAACCGCGGGCTGCTACCCCCGTCTTTCGCACTGGTGGGGTTCGCCCGCCGGGAGTGGGCCGATCAGGACTTCAGCAAGATCGTCTACGACGCGGTGAAGGAGCACGCCCGCACACCCTTCCGGCAGGAGGTCTGGGACCGGCTGTCCGAGGGCTTCCGTTTCGTACAGGGCAGTTTCGATGACGACGCCTCATTCACCCGACTGGCGGAGACGCTGAACAAGCTCGATGTCGAACGTGGTACCGGTGGCAATCACGCCTTTTACCTATCGATTCCGCCCAACGCCTTCCCATTGGTGTGCGAGCAACTGAAGCGCTCCGGCCTGGCCGACCCCGAGGACGGCCGGTGGAGTCGGGTGGTGATCGAGAAGCCCTTCGGCCACGACCTGGACAGTGCCGAGGAACTGAACCGGGTGGTCAACAGCGTCTTCCCCGAGGAGTCGGTGTTCCGCATCGACCATTATCTGGGCAAGGAGACGGTACAGAACATCTTGGCACTGCGCTTCGCCAACGAGCTCTACGAGCCGGTCTGGAACAGCCATTACGTCGACAGCGTCCAGATCACGATGGCCGAGGACATCGGTCTCGGCGGCCGGGCCGGCTACTACGACGGCATCGGCGCCGCCCGCGACGTCATTCAGAATCACCTGCTGCAACTGCTGGCACTCACCGCGATGGAGGAGCCGGTCAACTTCGGCCCCGAGGAGGTCAAGGCCGAGAAGATCAAGGTGCTGGCCGCCACCAGGCTGGCTCAGCCGCTTGATCTGACCAGTTCCCGCGGGCAGTACACCGCCGGCTGGCAGGGCGGCGAGCAGGTCGTCGGGTTACTGGAGGAGGACGGTTTCTCGCACACCTCGACGACCGAGACCTTCGCGGCGATCACCCTCGACGTCGACACCCGCCGGTGGGCCGGAGTGCCGTTCTATCTGCGCACCGGAAAGCGGCTGGGTCGCCGGGTCACCGAGATCGCGCTGATGTTCAAACGGGCGCCGCACCTGCCCTTCGACCGGACGATGACCGAGGAACTGGGCCAGAACGCGCTGGTGATCCGGGTGCAACCCGACGAGGGCATCACGATCCGGTTCGGCTCCAAAGTGCCCGGTAGCACGATGGAGGTTCGTGACGTGAACATGGACTTCTCCTACGGATCGGCCTTCGCCGAGGACTCCCCCGAGGCCTATGAACGGCTGATCCTCGATGTGCTGCTCGGCGAACCCTCGCTGTTCCCGGTCAACGCCGAGGTGGAGTTGTCCTGGAAGATCCTCGATCCGGTGCTGGAGTACTGGGCCACGCACGGCACGCCGGACCCCTACGAGTCCGGGACGTGGGGGCCCAAGTCTGCGTTCGAGGTGTTGCAGCGTTCCGGTCGGGAATGGAGGCGGCCCTAAGCGATGAGCGCCAGTGAAGAGCGGAGTCAATCCCAGTGATCGTCGACCTGCCGGACACCACCACCAACGCCATCAACAAGCGGATCACCTCCCTGCGCGAAGAAGGCGGCGCGATCACCCTGGGCCGGGTGCTGACACTGGTGGTCGCTCCCCATAACGAGGCGATCCTCGAAGACGCGATCGAGGCGGCGGTGGGGGCCAGCAGGGAGCACCCCTGCCGCATCATCGTCGTGGTACCGGTCGATCGGCGTGCTCCCGAGGCCCGTCTGGACGGCCAGTTACGGGTGGGCGGCGACGCCGGCGCCGGCGAGGTGGTGGTGCTGCGCACCGCCGGGCCACTGGCCGAGCACGCCAGCAGCGTGGTGCTCCCCTTCCTGCTACCCGACACCCCCGTGGTCACCTGGTGGCCCGGGAACGCACCTGATGTACCGTCCCGGGACCCGTTGGGCCAGTTGGCGATCCGTCGCATCACCGATGCCACCTACACCGCGGATCCGCTGGCTGCGCTGCGCAGCAGGCTGTCGGGCTATGCGCAGGGCGACACCGATCTCGCGTGGAGCCGGATTACCTACTGGCGGGCGCTGCTGGCTTCCGCCCTCGACCAGCCGCCCTACGAGCCGGTCACCGCAGCCCTGGTGTCCGGACTGGCCAGCGAGCCCGCCCTGGACATCCTGGCCGGCTGGCTGGCGAGCCGTATCGACGGTCCGGTGCAGCGGGTGGCGGGCAAGTTGAAGGTGGAACTCGTCCTGCCCAGCCAGACCATCGTCTTGAGCCGGCCGCAGAAGGGATCTACCGCAACCCTGACCCGCACCGGCAGGCCGGCCGCCCAGCTACCGCTGGCGCGACGAGAGACCCGCGAATGCCTCGCCGAGGATCTGCGCCGCCTCGACGCCGACGAGATCTACCACGAGGCGCTGGCCGGGATCGACAAGGTTCTGTATCCCACCGGCGGGGTGGCGTGACGCCGACCGTCGAGACCTACCCCGACACCGACACTTTGGTGGCCGCGGCAGGTGACCGGCTGGCCGGGGCCATCGCCACCGCGGTCGCCGAACGTGGCCGGGCGATGATCGTGCTCACCGGCGGCGGTACCGGGATCGCGTTACTCGAACGTCTCGGCAGCCACCCGGTCAATTGGTCACGGGTGCATGTGTTCTGGGGTGACGAACGCTATGTCGCGCACGACGACGACGAGCGCAACGACAAACAGGCGCACGAGGCACTGCTGAGTCACGTGCCGATCCCGGCTGCCAATATCCACCCGATGCCGGCATCGGACGGCGAGTTCGGATCGAACGTCGATGCGGCCGCCGACGCCTACCGGGAGGTCCTGGCCAGGTACGCCGAGGCCGACGCGGCCACCCCGGAGTTCGACGTGCACCTGCTCGGGATGGGCGGCGAGGGGCACGTCAATTCGCTCTTTCCGCACACACCGGCGGTTCGGGAACGACACCGCATGGTGGTCGCGGTCGAGGACTCCCCCAAGCCCCCGCCCCGGCGGATCACCTTGACCCTGCCCGCGATTCGCCGATCCCGCGAGGTTTGGCTGGTGGTGTCCGGTGCGGCCAAGGCCGGGGCGGTCGCCGCCGCCGTCGGAGGCGCGAACCCCGAGGACGTACCGGCGGCCGGCGCGGTGGGACGCGAGGCCACCGTGTGGCTAATCGACAGCGCCGCGGCGAGTGAACTGCCAGACTGACCGGCATGGTGGACAAGACAACAACGTCACCGCGTACCGCTGGGGAGAGGCTCAGGACCCTGGCCCAGGCAGCGCTGAATGCCGACGAGACCGTCGATCAGGTCGGTGACCTGATGGGAACGATGTCGGAGTCGCTGTCCAGCCTGGACTCGACGATGACCAGCATGGCCGAGACGATGACGTACTTCGAGGCCACCCTGAAGTACTTCGAAGAGACCTTGCGGGTGTTCAACGGCACCTTGCAGCGCATCGACGAGATGACTCCCCGGCTCAACGCGGTGGCCGAAAGGATGGAGGGCATCGTCGACCGAGCCGAGCGACTGGTGGGTGTCGCCGAGGCGGCGATGGCGCCACTGGCGGTCACCGAGTCAGCGGTGCGCGGTGTGGTCAACGCGCTGCGCCGACGCTGAGATCCGCTGACCGCGGACGCATGGCCGGTTGGAACGCAACGGCGGCGGCTATCCGGAACGGCATGACCCGCGACCACCCGCTGTCTGCGATCCGTGAGGTGACGCGCGGCCTCGGAAGGTTGGACCGTGCGGTGTTCGAAGCCGTGGCCGACTCGCCCAGCCCCCTGCTTGATCGCGCGATGCCGGCGCTCACCCGCGCCGCCGACCATTCGAAGTTGTGGATCGTCCTGGCCGCCGTGCTGTCGCAAGGCCCGCCGTCTACCCGCCGCGGAGCGGTCCGCGGGCTGACCAGCCTCGCCGCAACGAGCCTGCTGACCAACCAGGTGGCTAAACGGCTGCGCCGGCGGGCCCGGCC
The DNA here is from genome assembly GCA_030836785.1 of Actinomycetota bacterium. GTDB lineage: Bacteria > Actinomycetota > Actinomycetes > Mycobacteriales > Mycobacteriaceae > Mycobacterium. Next base: position 8,054 of record JAUPLT010000304.1, on the reverse strand, counting down.
GGACGGTGGTTCCGTCCCGCTGGCCCGCCGGGCACGCCGGCTGCCCACCTCCAACTCGCTGCCCTCGGGGCACGCTGCCAGCGCCGCCGCGTTCGCCGTCGGAGTCGGGTTGGAGAGCCCCGGACTGGGTATCGGTCTCGCCCTGCTCGCCGGCCTGGTGGGGCTGTCCCGGGTCGCGACCGGTGCGCACTATCCCGGCGACGTGGTGGCCGGGTTCGGGCTCGGTGCCGCCGTCGCCGTGCTGGGGGGCCGAATTGTCCCGCCGGTCGTTCCCGCACAATTGCCGCGCACCTCCGCTTTACGGGTCACCGCACCCGAACGCCCGGACGGATCAGGGGTGATCCTGGTGGTCAATCCGGCCTCCGGCGGCGGCGCGGGCACCGACGTCATCGACGGGGTGCGCAGCGCGCTGCCCGCGATGGAGATCGTGACACTCGGCCCGGATGACGACGGGCCGGAGTCACTGCGGTCAGCGGCCGGGCGCGCCGAGGTTCTCGCGGTCGCCGGCGGCGACGGCACTGTCGGCTGCGCGGCGGGTGTGGCTGTGGCCCAGGGGATTCCATTGGCGGTATTCCCGGCGGGAACGTTCAATCACTTCGCCAAGGACATCGGCTGCGACAATGTCGGGGCGACCGTCGAGGCCATCCGGACCGGCAGCGTGTGGTGCGTCGACATCGTCAAACTCGATGAGGAGCAAACGGTGGTCAACACCGCCAGCATCGGCGCATACCCGCATTACGTCGCCACCCGCGAGAAATGGGAGCACAAGGTCGGCAAGGCCGCCGCCGGACTCTACGCGATGATCCACACGTTGCGTCACGGGCAGCCGGTGCGCATCAGCTACGACGGCAACACGGTGACGACCTCCCTGTTCTTCCTGGGGAACTCGGTCTACCTGCCTTCCGGATTCGCCCCCGCCCGGCGCACCCGGATGGACGACGGGCTGATGGACGTCAGAATCCTCGAGAGCGGACGACCATACAGCCGGCTGCGGATTATGACCTCGCTCGTCCTGGGCAGGCTGGAACGCAGTCCGCTGTACCACGAACTGCAGGTTCCGGAGTTCAGCTTCACCGCTGTCGACGGACCCATCGCGGTGGCCCGCGACGGCGAGGTCGACAGTCCCCGCACCAGCGCGCGCTTCACCAACGTCTACCGTGCGCTCCAGGTTTACCGACCTGCGCCGTAGCTCATCCGCTGTTGCGTAACGCTGATGCCAGCCCGCTCATCGTGAGCAGGATGCCACGCTGAACGAGGTCGTCATCCTCGCCGGCGCGATAGCGCCGCAGCAGTTCCACTTGCAGGTGGTTGAGCGGTTCGAGGTACGGGAACCGGTTGAACACCGAGCGGGCCAACGCCGGGTTGTCGGCCAGCAGGTCATCCTGACCGGTGACCAGCCCGTGCATCCGGATCGTCCGTTCATGCTCGGCGCGGATCATCCCGAACACCCGTTCCCGCAACCGGGTGTCACCGACCAACTCGGCGTACCGGGCAGCCAGCCCCATGTCCGACTTGGCCAGCACCTGCGCCATGTTCGACAACACCGTCCGGAAGAACGGCCAGTCTCGGTACAGCTCCTGCAACACCGAAAGGCGCTCGTCGTCGCCGCCGATCCAGCCCTCAATCGCGGCGCCGGTGCCATACCAGCCGGGCAGCATCACCCGAGACTGACTCCAGGCCAGCACCCACGGGATGGCCCGCAGATCGGCGATCGACGACGTCGGCTTGCGACTGGTGGGCCGACTGCCGATATTGAGCGAACCGATCTCGCTGACCGGAGTCGATTCGGTGAAGTAGTCGACGAATCCGGGTGTGTCGTGGACCAGTTCCGCGTAGGCGCGTTGCGCGCGGTCAGCCAGTTCGTCGAGCACCCGGTAAGCCGGGTCGGCCGCGTCGCCGAGTCCCTCGACATCGAGCAGGGTCGACTCGAGAGTCGCGGCGATCAGGCTCTCCAGGTTGCGGTGTGCGATCCGGGGCTCGGCATACTTGGCTGCGATCACCTCGCCCTGTTCGGTCAGGCGCAGCGAACCGTTCACCGCCCCGGGCGGCTGGGCCAGGATCGCGTCGTAGCTCGGCCCGCCGCCACGGCCGATCGTGCCGCCGCGACCATGGAAGAGCCGCAACCGAATTCCGTTGCGGCGCGCGCATTCCACCAGATCCAGCTCAGCCCGGTAGAGCGCCCAGTTGGCGGCGAGGTATCCGCCGTCCTTGTTCGAGTCCGAATAGCCGAGCATGACCTCCTGGGTATGTCCCCAAGCGTCGACCATGCGGCGGTAGACCGGCAATCCGAGCGCGGCCTCCAGCACCGAGGCGCCGCTGCGCAGGTCGTCGATGGTCTCGAACAGTGGCACCACACCGACCGGCGCGTACCGACCGAGTGCGGAATCTGGATCCGAGGCCTCTGCTGTCGAAACATCAAGCAGACCGACCTCTTTGAGCAGAACCGCCGCCTCCAGCAGGTCCGACACCGATCGGCACATCGAGATGATGTAGGTGGGTACGGCAGGCTCGCCGAGTACCCGGACCGCTCTGGCCGCCGCACCCAGAATGCCGAGTTCCTTTCGGGCCAGATCCGACAGGTCGGCATCCGCGCGGGTCAACGGCCGCCGGACCGCCAGCTCCGTCGACAAAATCTCGACCCGCTGCGCCTCCGACAGCGATCCATAGTCCGGATGCACGCCCGCCCAGGCGAGTAGCTCGGCGATCACCTGCTCGTGGACCTCGGAGTTCTGCCGCATGTCGAGGCCGCAGAGATGAAAGCCGAACACCGGCAGAGACTCCCGCAGCCGGGACAACCGGTCGTCGGCGACCACCGCGCTGCCGTTGGTGCGCAGCGAGGCGTCGATGACATCGAGGTCCGCCTGCATCTCGGCCGGCGACGCATACGGAGGCAGCCGCAATCCGGAGGATGCGTCCAGCACGTGTTCCGGCTGACTGTCGAGAATCGCAGCGGCGGTCTCGGTCAACCGGGCCCGCACCACCCGAACCGCCCGCCGATAGGGTTCGTCGGCGCGGGTGGGCTCCATACAGCCGGCGGCGAGCGCCTCGAGGGCGGTGTCGACCCGCACCAGCCGCGCCGACATGGACAGTTCCTGTTCGAGAATGCGCAGTTCGTCGAGGTAGTGCGACAGTGCGGTGAACGCGGCGTTGTTGGTCGCCAGCCGAACCACGTCACCGGTGACGTTGGGGTTGCCGTCCCGGTCGCCGCCGATCCACGAGCCTGGACGCACAATCGGCTGCTCGAGCAGGTCGGCGTCCGGCCAGCGGCTGCGCAGCGCGCCGCGCACCTCGGCGTTGACCTTCGGAATCGCCTCGAAGAAGGAGGCCCGGTAGTACCGCAAACCTGACTCGATCTCGTCGGTGATCCTCAGCCGCGACAGCCGGATCAACGCGGTCTGCCACAGCGTGAGGATGTGCCTGCGTAACTCGGCCTCGACCGGCCGGCCGTCGTCGGTCTCAGCGTGGCCGTGCATACGCAACCGCATCAACCTGATGATGTGGTTCTGGGTGTCGAAGATCGTCCGTCGCCGCGTCTCGGTGGGATGGGCGGTGATGACCGGCGAGATGAAAGCGCAATCCAGTTCGCGCGCCACGGTGGCGGCATCGAGACCAGCCTCATCAAGCTTGCGGTACGTCGCTGCCAGCGTGCTGTCCAGGGGCGGCTCCCCCGCCGCGACATGAACCGCCCGACGCCGTTCCCGGTGGATATCCTCGGCGACGTTGGCCAGCAGCGCGAAGTGACTGAACGCCCGGATCACCGGGATCGCCCGGCGAATGTCGACCCCGTCGAACATGGCCGCCAAATCGGCCCGGTCGACCTCTGATCGACGGACCCCAAAGGACGCCACCCGGGCCCGCTCCACGAGGTCGTAGACATCGACCCCGCTCTGTTCGCGCACCGTGTCGCCCAGGATGGCGCCGAGCAGGCGGATGTCCTCGCGCATGGGTTCGGTGGCCTCGCGACCCACGCGGGTGCGGTAAACCGCCCCGATCGGTTCGAGGCTGATGTCGTCGGGCACGGTGACGAGTATCCCGCCCCGGCCGGCCGGCCGCAGGGTGAGCGGCGACAGCGTCATCTGCGCCCGGAGTTCTGCGAGCCGGTCCCGCCGGGAACCGGATGTGGCCGGCTGTGGTAGGCATCACATCCGAACAGGTAGCGAGGGAGCCATCAGACTCGGGCGGGCCGCCCTGCGCCCGGCCCCGACCGCGAAAGCTGCGTCCTCGGCGCATGTGGGCGACTCCATCACCGTGAATCCCACGCTGACGTGGAACCACGGTGTCCTCAGCGGCACTCTGGACGCCAGCACCACCAGCGGCAACCCGCTGAGCTACGTGGTGGTCTCCGGGCCCAGCGGAGGCGGCAAGATCGGCGGTGGGCCACTGCTGCCACTGACCAACTTCGGCCCGGGTGGCTCGTTCACCTACATCCCGTACGCCACCACTCTCACCGACCCGACCCTCAACGAGACGTTCCGGATCATGGTGCTGGAGAACTCCCCGGCGGCCCAGTTCGTCGAAAACCTGCTGGGCCCGTTGGGAAGCCTCCTCATCCCGCAGGTACTGGCGGTCATCCACCGCATCCCGATCGTCGGCGAACTGCTGTCGCCGGTCATCGGCAAGGCGGAGATCGTGACGTTCGACGCGAACCCCTACGCGCTGGCCGCCGACCGGCCGACCGCTTTCACCTACCGGATGCCGTCCTTCGACGGCACCCTGATCAGCGTCAACTACTTCCCTGCGATCAACGTCTCCGACGGCCTGGTGGACTCGGCACCGACGGTGCTGGCCGCGTCCGGCCTGGCCTGTGCGGCCAACACCGACCCCAACACCGTGTTCGGGCAGCTGTTTCCTGCCCAGCAGTTCGGCAGCCTGACACCCGGGATCAAGCCGCTACGCGAGGACTCGTTCACCTCGTCGGCGATCGGCGGGCCGTCCTACAGCGGAGGCGGCGGGTACAACGTCATCACCTGGGATCCGCGCGGCGAATTCGCCTCCGAGGGCCAGTTGCAGATCGACAACCCGTTCTACGAGGGCCGCGACGTGTCCTCGATCATCACCTGGCTGAACAGTTCGGCCAACCCGGCAAGCGCTCAGATCAAAACCTCCCTTGACGGGGATCCCCTGATCGGCATGACCGGCGGCTCATACGGCGGCGGAATCCAGTTGACGACGGTGGACCCGCGGATCGACGCGATCCTGCCCGAGATCGGCTGGAACTCGCTGCTGAGTTCGCTGTATCCCAATGGCAACCAGTTCAAGACGGGTTTCGGCGGGATCCTCGCCGCGGCGCTGTTCTTCACCGGGGCGCGGGTGAACCCGGAGATCTACCAGGGCATCCTCACCGGAGTTCTGTTCGGTTGGCTCGGTGAGACCTCCCAGGCGGTGCTGGGCAGCGTCGGGCCGACCAGCCTGCTGACCCAGCAACAGGCCGCGACCCTGCAGTTTCAGGGGCAGTACGACACGCTGTTCCCGCTGTCGGAGTCAGTGGCGACCGGCCGGACCATCACCGGCAACCCCTGGGACACGCCCTACAAGTTGTTCTGGTTCTGCGGTGGTCATGGCACCTGCGACATCCCCAATCCGCCCGTCGAGCAGGATGCCCAGGGGCTGATCCAGAACCTGAAGTGGCTTGATCAGTACGTGGCCTTGGACCCCGATCGGCCGGCCGACGACATTCCGACGTTCCAGTGGTACGACCAGAAGGGGCTCTACCACTCCTCAGACCTGCTGCCCTGGGATGCCGGCTTCAACCAGGACACCCCGTACACCACCGCCGGCCAGGGTGGCGTGCTCGGTCTGTGGCCGGTGATCGGTGGTTCCGGGCCGGCGCCGATCGGGGATCTGCCGTTCTCGATCACCAACGCCGGCAAAGCATGGAACGCGCTGAACGTCAGCGTGACTCCGACGGCGGACAACCAGATCGTCGGCGCCCCGACGCTGAGCTTCTCCTATCAGGGTCTGGGCACCAGCCGCACCGTGTACGCGCAACTGGTCGACGACAAGACCGGGCTGGTCCTGGGCAACAACGTCACCCCGATCCCGGTGATGCTGGACGGCCGGGAACGTTCGGTGACCATCCCGATGGAGGACATCGCGTACTCGGTGGACGCCGACGACACGCTGACCCTCCAGATCACCAGTTCGGCGGTCAACTACGAGAACTTCACCACCGCCGGGTTGATCAACGTCTCCGGGATCGAGATCTCGCTGCCGCTGCGCGCCATCCCGTAGCAAACGCAAACCTTTCCGGTCCATCGACGGCACAATCGACGTCGTGACTGACACCGTGGCTACCGGCGAGGACTCCAGCACCGTATTCGCCGCACGCCGGGTGATCACCATGGACCCGGAATGGGACGCCGGGCCGACCACCACCGCGGTCGCGGTGTCCGGCGGGCGGATCACCGCGGTGGGTCAACTCGAGGACATCCGCCACCGCGGCGCCGTCGACGACACCTTCGCCGACGCGGTATTGCTACCCGGCCTCATCGATCAGCACCTGCATCCGATTCTCGGCGCCGCGACTCTGATGACGGAGGTCATCGCGATCGAGGACTGGGTGCTGCCCGGCCGCACCTTCCGGGCCGCGAACGGGGCAGCCGACTACCGGCGCCGTCTGGTCGATGCCGATCGACGGCTGAGCGACCCCGGCGAGTGGTTGTTCAGCTGGGGCTATCACCGGCTGTGGCACGGTGACCTGGACCGGTCGGTGCTCGACACCGTCAGTGCGACCCGACCGATCGCGGTCTGGCAGCGGTCTTGCCACGAGTGGTACCTGAACTCCGCCGCCATCGCCACGCTCGGTCTGACCGCCGATCGGATGGCGGGCCACGGGCCGGCCAGCACGATGGTGGACTTCGAGGCGGGACACTGGTGGGAAGCCGGGATGAACCTGCTGCTTCCGGCGCTGACGCCGGTGGTCATGACGGCCGATCGGTTGGCGGCGGGCCTGCAGCAATTGGTGGCGTATCTGCGTTCCGGCGGCGTCACCGCCATCAACGAGCCCGGCATCATGTGGGCCGTCGAGCCGTGGGACCTCTACCAGCAGATCCTCGGATCCAGCGACACCCCTTTCACCTCGACGTTCCTCGTCGACGCGCGCAGCCAGGCTGATGCCGGCATGGACCCCGCGGACGCGGTAGCCGACGCCGAGGCTCAGGTCGCGCGGGCCGCCACCGGAAAGGTCCGGCTGCTGACCAAGCACGTCAAGTTGTTCGCCGACGGCGCGATCATCAGTCAGCTGATGCAGATGCGTGAGCCCTACCTCGATGATTCCGGGCACCCCGACCTGTGCCACCACGGCGAGTGGATGATGCAGCCCGAAACGTTCCGGGCGTTCTTCCGGTCCTACTGGGAGGCGGGCTGGCAGCCGCACGTGCATGTCAACGGCGACGCCGGGCTGGACCTGGTTCTTGACACCGTCGAGGAATGCCTGGCCACCCACCCGCGCGACGACCATCGGACAGTGATCGTCCACTTCGCCAACTCGACGGAGGAACAGGTCGACCGGATCGCCCGGCTGGGCTGCATCGTGTCGGCAAACCCGTATTACCCGGTGGGCTTCGCCGACCAGTACGCCGCGCACGGGCTGGGTGCCGACCGGGCCGACACGATGGTCCGAGCCGCTTCGGTACTGCGGCGTGGCATCCCACTGTCACTGCACTCGGACTTGCCGATGGGCCCGGCAGCGCCGCTGGCGCTGGCCTCGTTCGCGGTCAATCGCCGCACCCCTGCCAGCCGGGTGGTGGCGCCGGAGCAGCGGATCTCGGTGCACGAGGCGCTGCGGGCCATCACGATCGGGGCGGCCTACTCCTGGCGGCTGGAACACGAGATCGGCAGCATCACCCCCGGCAAAGCGGCGACGTTCACGGTGCTCGCCGAGGACCCCTATCTGGTGGACCCGGCAAGGCTGGCCGATATCCCGGTTCTGGGAACCGTCTACCAGGGCCGATGGTTCCCGGCCGACTCGTCACGTCCCACCGAATAAGCGCGTCACGCCAGATAGCCGATGAAGACAGCGGCCACGGCGAGGATGAAGATGGCACTGGTCACCG
>JAUPLT010000303.1 GCA_030836785.1 Actinomycetota bacterium | reverse complement strand
CGGGTCCGGATCAAAGAACTCGTCGGCGTCCCACCGGTCGGCGGGAACCTCCGCCACCGCATCCCGGCCGCTGTGCAGCAAATCCCAGAACTGGTCGGCATTCGCCGCACCGGGCAGCCGCGCCGCGTAGCCGATGATGGCGAAACGAGGCGTCTGATCACTCATATCCGGTGGCTTCCATCACTTCCGTGTCGGCGTGGGGTTCGATGCCCGTCGGGTTCGATGTCCGTGGCGTTCGATGCCCGTGGGGTTCGATGCCCGAAGACTCCCACGATCACCTTCCGAACGGTCGCGGCCCGCTCGCACTCCCCGGCGGCCCGGCCGACTCGAAACTCTCCCCGATCGCCAGTATTGCACGCGGGGTTGCCTACCCACGGAGGCGTTTCGGTGCAGGTCGGTCGGGTCTGGCGGCGGTTGCGGTGGCGGCACGGCTATCTTGGGGAGTCTGGTCACGGTGTGCAGGCCCGCGTCCATGCAGGTGCGGGGCCGGGGCAGACCGGATGATGCCGGAAGAAAATCGGGAGAGACCGGGAGATACAGCAGTGCAGATCGGGAAGATCACGGTCGGCACCATCGACGATTGGGCGCCGAGATCCGGCACGCTGATCTCGTGGCACCCGACGAGCGCGGCGAAGGAGACCGCCCGCAGCGCGCCGGTGAGTCCGGTGCCGGTCAGCTACATGCAGGGTCAGCACATTCGCGGCGTGTGCGAGCAGGAGGCCGCCGGGCTGGACTACTCCCGCCAGATCATCGCCACCTGCGAGGTGCCCGGCCAATGCGACATCCCGGCCATGAGCCACGCCATCAACGCCTATCTGCGCCGGCATGACACCTACCGGAGTTGGTTCACCTACACCGAGGATGGGGAGATCCTCCGGCGCACCATCGCGGACGCGGCCGACATCGAGTTCGAGCCCGTTGCGCACGGCGAGATGTCGGCTGAAGACGCCCGCAAGCACATCGTCGACATTCCGACTCCGCTGGAGTGGGGCTGCTTCTCGTTCGGGGTCGTGCAGAGCGAAAACCACTTCGACTTCTATGCCAGCATCGACCACGTCCACGGGGACGCGGCGCTGATCGGGATCACGATGCTGGAAGCACATGGCATGTACACCTCGCTGGTCGCCACCGGTGAGCCCATGCCGCTGCCCGACGCCGGCAGTTTCGACGACTTCTGCCGGAAGGAACGCGAGGCCACCTCGCAGCTGACCGTCGACTCGCCGGAGGTCCGGGCCTGGATCGAGTTCGCCGAGAACAACGACAACAGCCTGCCCGAGTTCCCGCTGCCGCTGGGCGACCCGCGTGAGCCGACGGTCGCCGAGATGTCCGGCGAGATGATCATGGACGCCGAGCAGACCGCGAAGTTCGAGCAAGCCTGTGCGGCGGCGGGCGTTCGTTTCGTCGGCGGGCTGTACGCCTGCACCGCCAAGGTGGAACACGAGTTGACCGGCGCCGCGACGTACTACGGGCTGACGCCGCGGGACACCCGGCGGACATCGGACAACTTCACGGCCCAAGGCTGGTTCACCGGGTTGGTTCCGATCACCGTTCCGATCGCCGCGACGTCGTTCGGTGCGGCTGCCTGGGCGGCCCAGGAATCCTTCGACTCCGGTCAGAAGCTGGCGCGGGTTCCTTACTACCGGGTGCTCGAACTGGCGCCGTGGCTGGACAAACCCCGTCCGAACTTCCCGGTGTCGAACTTCCTGCACGGCGGGGCGGCCCCCCTCAACGCGATCCTGGCGGCGACCGAACTGGGCTACTCCAACAACATCGGCATCTATTCGGACGGGCGTTTCTCCTATCAGTTGACGATCTACGTGTTCCTGTACGACGCCGGAACCGCCATGTCGGTGCTCGGTCCGGACAACCCGATCGCCCGTAAGTCGATCGCCCGGTACATCGCCGCGATGAAGTCGGTATGTCTGCAGGTCGCGGAGACCGGCGACTGGGGACATGGTGTCTAGGGTCACGGTGTCTAGGTCCACATGCGGCGGCTAGCCGACGTCGTCGCGCGATGGCCCGCCGCCATCATCCTGGTCTGGGTGGCGATCGCCGTCGTGCTGCCGCAGTCATTTCCGAGCCTCAACGAGATGGCTCAGAAGAACCCGCTGGCGATGCTGCCCGGGAACGCCCCGTCCAGTGTCGCCGCCCGGGAGATGACGAAGGGCTTCTCCGAGACCGGAACCGACGACCTGCTGCTGGTGGTGCTCAGTGACGAGCGCGGAGTCGGCGCAGCCAAGAGCGCTAACGAGGCCACCTACCGCAAACTGGTCACCGCCCTGCGCGATGACCCCGACGTCGTGATGCTGCAGGACTTCGTCGAGACTCCGGCACTGCGCAAGTTCCTGACGAGCGAGGACGGCAAGGCCTGGGTGGTGCCGGTGGGCCTGGTGGGCGCCCTGGGCACCCCGCAGGCCTACGCGGCCTTCAACCGGGTATCGGAGGTCGTCGCGCAGAACACCGCGGGCAGCCCCCTGCAGGTACACCTGACCGGACCGGCCGCGACGGTGGCAGACCTGACGGTGGCCGGCCAACGTGACCGCCTCCCCATCGAGATCGCGATCGCGGTCCTGGTTCTCACCGTCCTTCTGATCGTGTACCGCAACCCGATCGCCATGATGGTGCCGCTGATCGGGATCGGTATGTCGCTGGTGATCGCCCAGGCGGTGGTCGCCGGCCTCTCCGATGTCAGCGGGCTGGGGGTGTCCAACCAGGCCATCATTCTGCTGAGCGCGATGATCGCCGGCGCCGGAACCGACTACGCGGTCTTTCTGATCAGCCGGTACCACGACTACGTGCGGCGCGGGGAGAGCTCCGACGACGCGGTGCGGCGGGCGATGGCCTCGGTCGGCAAGGTGATCACGGCGTCCGCCGCCACCATCGGGCTGACCTTCCTGGCGATCAGCTTCGCCCGGATGGGGGTGTTCTCCACCGTCGGGGTGTCCTCGGCGGTCGGAGTCGGGGTGGCGTTGCTGGCCGCCCTGACGCTGCTGCCGGCGATTCTGGTGATCGTCGGGCGGCGCGGCTGGATCGCGCCGCGCCGCGAACTCAGCACCGGGTTCTGGCGACGTTCCGGTATCCGCATTGTGCGCCGGCCGCGGACGTATCTGCTGGCCAGCCTGCTGGTGCTGGGTTTGTTGGCGGCCAGCGCAGGGACGGCCCGATACAACTACGACGACCGCAAGGCGGTCGCGCCGGGCAGTCCGAGTTCGGTGGGCTACCAGGCACTTGAACGCCATTTCGACCTCAACCAGTTCGTCCCGTCCTACGTTCTGATCCGGTCGGAGCGCAACCTGCGCACGCCGCGTGCCCTCGCCGACATGGAGCAGATGGCCGAACGGATCACTCAACTCCCCGATATCGCGATGGTCAACGGCATCACCCGGCCGCTGGGGCAGGTGCCCAGGGAGTTCCGGGCGACCTACCAGGCGGGTCTCGTGGGGGACCGGCTCAGCGACGGTTCGGAGACGATCGCCGAGAACATGGACGGTCTCAACCGACTCTCCTCGGGGGCGGACACCCTGGCGTCCGGGCTCGTCGACGTGCGCGTCGAGGTCAATGCCCTCGCGACCAACATCGGTGACATGGTCGATGCCGTCGCCGCACTGAAAACCCACTACAGCGGCGACACGCTGGTGAAGAACGTCGAGGTCGCGGCGAAACTGGTCAACGCCGTCAACGAACTCGGCAACTCCATGGGGCTGAATTACCAGGCGGGCCGGGACCTGCTCGGCTGGGTCGGACCGGTCCTGATGGCGTTGCACGGCAACGTGGTCTGCGACCTGAACCCGTCGTGCAGCGAGACCAGGGGACACTTTCAGCGATTGGTCGATGCCCGCAACGCGGGCAGCATCGACAAGATCAATGATCTGGCCGGGCAGCTGAAATCGTTGCAGGACACCCAATCGCTCAGCGCCACCCTGACCAGACTGCGGGATGCGTTCGCCAGCCTGAACGCGGTGATGCGCGATATGGGACTCGACACCCCGGCCGGCGCGCAGAGCACCATGACCGAGTTCCGCCAGCAGGCCGACCGTGCCGCCGACGGGAGCCGGGAAGTGGCGGCCGGGGTGGATCAGGTCGTCCGGCAGATCGAGGTGATGCGCTCCGGACTCGATCAGGCGGCGGCGTTCCTGCGGTCGCTCGAGCAGGATGCCGCCGCACCGTCGATGGCGGGATTCAACATTCCGCCGGAGGTTCTGGAGACCTCCGACTTTCAGGCGGCATCGAGGACGTTCATCTCGCGGGACGGTCATTGGGCGCGCTACCTGGTGTTCACCAGCCTCGACCCGTTCAGTTCCGCGGCGATGGATCAGGTCGCCACGATCCTGGACACCGCCCGCGCGGCCCAGCCGAACACCACACTGGCCGGCGCCACCGTCTCGATCGGCGGGTACCCCGCCGCCCTGCGCGACACTCGCGACTATTACCGCGACGACATCCGATTCATCGTGGCGGCCACCATCGTCGTCGTCCTGCTGACCCTGATGCTGCTGCTGAGGGCCCTTGTCGCACCGCTGTACCTGGTCGGCTCGGTGGTCATTTCGTACTTCGCCGCGCTCGGTATCGGCGTTCTGGTGTTCCAGTACGGGCTTCATCAGCCCCTGCACTGGACGGTGCCGCCATTGGCCTTCGTCGTGCTGGTCGCTGTCGGCGCTGACTACAACCTGCTGTTCGCATCGCGATTACGCGAGGAATCGCCCCGCAGTACCCGGTACGGGGTCATCAGAACGCTGTCGTCGACCGGTGGCGTCATCACGGCGGCAGGGTTGATCTTCGCCGCGTCGATGTGGGGTCTGCTGTTCTCCAGCATTGGTACCGTTGTGCAGGGCGGTTTCGTCATCGGCGCCGGTATTCTGCTGGACACCTTCCTGGTCCGCACGGTTCTGGTTCCCGCCGTGGCCACCCTGTTGGGGAAGGCGAACTGGTGGCCGTCACGAGCGATATCGCGCAGGGGGGCCGAGGCGTGAAGAAGGCTGGGACATGAAGCAGGCCGGGATATGAAGAAGCTAGTGGCCTCGGTGGCCGCGGTTGCCACGATGTCGGTGGCGGGGTCCGGCGGCATCGCGGCCGCCGATGACCGCACCGACGGTTCGACGCCGGACGATTCCGCCCAGTACGTGTCACCCAGTGGCACCACCACCGTGTCGTCCAGTGGCACCGCCACCGTGTCACCCAGTGGCACCGCCACTGTGTCGTCCAGTGGCACCGCCACCACGCTGGAGGGGACACCCCCGCGGGGATACGGACTCGGCGGCGCCCACGTCGCCGGGATTCCGTACGACGAGTACATCCGGATGACGGGTGCGAAATGGTTCCCCGCTCTGGAGCGCCAGAAGGTGGACTACTGGGCCGGCCAGGTCCAGGGCCACACGTTGGAGCGGCTGTTCCCCGGTATCGACCGGGCGTTTCCGGGGCTCGGACTGGACGGCCCGAGCATCGGCGAGTCGGTGGACCAGGGCGCCGGCAATGTCATCCAGACGGTGAACCAGGACGGTCCCGGTACGGTGCTCGGCCTGTCGGAGGGGGCGATGGTCGTCAACGCCGTCCAGGCCCGACTGGCCGCCGATCCCAACGCTCCGCCAACCGATGAGCTCACGTTTGCGGTGTTCGGGGACCCGATCGGTCAGCACGCGTTCGGCGACGGCTTCCTGCGGCAGAACTTCGCGGTGGGCGATGTGGTCCCGTCGATGGACTTCCGGATTCCCGCACCGGTGGAGAGCCAGTACGACACCTACTCGTTCGTCTCCGCCTACGACAGCATCGCCGACTGGCCGGACCGCCCGGACAACTGGATCTCGCTGCTGAACGCCATCGCGGGTCTGGCAACCGGTCACACCGCCGTGGCGTTCACCAGTCCGAGCAATGTCCCGGCCCGCAACATCCGCACGACGGTGAATTCGCGGGGCGGCAAGACGACCACGTTCATGATCCCCGAGCAGCACCTTCCGCTGGTGATGCCGTTGAAATACCTGGGGGTGGACCAAGGCACACTCAGCCGGTTGGACGCCGTCCTCAAGCCGATGGTCGATGCCGGATACTCTCGCAATGACGACCCGGCGACCGCCCCGATCACCGTCGACCCGGTCAACGGCTACGACCCGGCCGAGGTGACCGCGCCGGCAAGCCAGGCGACCTTCGGAGACCAGGTCGGCACCGATCCGTTCTCGCAGATGCTCGCGCTGCTGAGCACGTTCGGCTCGGGGGACGGCGGTGCCGGCGCTCCGCCACCCCCCCTGGCGGCTGAGGCCGCCGGCTGAGGTGAATCACCGCCCGAGCAGGCCGGCGGTGAGTAAGACGACCCCCAGCACGGCCAGCAGTACCGCCACCTCGCGGCGGCGCCGGGCGCGGATCCACCGGTGCAGTCCGGTCATCGCGGCGCGGGTGCGTTCCGGGGCCATCAGGTAGGCCAGCAGCGGTATTTCCACCAGCGCGAAGGCCACCGCGTTGAACACCACCAATGCCGAGATGCGGGTGCCCGGCGTGGGGTTGCCCGCGGCGATGACGGCCAGTGCCGCCAGATAGTCGAGGGACGGCAACGCGATGCCGAGGCCGGCGGCACCGGCGACCCACAGTGACTGGCCGTTGAGCAGTCGGGTCAGCCATGCCGGCGGTGTGCGCGGCCGGCCGGTGGTCGCGGCAACGACGGCGGCGGACAGCAGGGCAAGCACACCGATGACGATCTGCACCGTGGGCAGGGTGAAATGGGCGGACGACAGCAGACTGGACTCCACGGCGAACAGCACCACCGCGCCGACCGACAGACCCATCAGGAAGCCGCCACACAGGAACGCGGCAAGTTGCAGATGCGGGCGCGGACGGTTGAGCATCACCACCGCCATCCCGATCCGGAACGGCTCCAGGCTGACCGCGACGGCCATCACCAGCAGGGTGATCCACATCGGCGGGCCGGTTACCCGTCCAGTCGGGCGAACCGTCCTTGCCGGTGCTGTTCCACGCACGCCGACCGGCGGATCTTTCCGCTCGTCGTGGTCGGGATGGATCCGGGTTCGACCAGCACGATGTCGGCGACCTGCAAACCGTGTGCGCGCGAAATCGCCGCGATCACATCATTTTTCACCACGGCCAACTCGTCGGCGGCATTGCCATTCTTGAGTTCGACGATGGTGACCAGCTTCTCGGTCCGTTCCTCCGAGCCGTTGTGCTCATCGGAGATCGCGATGGCCGCCACCCGGCCGCGGGTGATCCTCTGCACGGTCGCCTCGATGTCCTCCGAGTAGTGGTTGCGGCCACGCACGATCAGCATGTCCTTGATGCGGCCGACGATGAACAGCGCGCCCTCGGACACGAAGCCGCGGTCCCCGGTGCGCAGCCACGTCGTCGCCGGCATCCCGGCGGGCGGAGCCTCCAGCGTCGCGCCGAATGCCGAGCCGGTCTGCTCCGGCTTGCGCCAGTACCCGGCCGAGACGTTCTCGCCGTGGGTCCAGATCTCGCCGACGGTGCCCTCCGGGCACGGCTGGCGGGTGTCGGGGTCGACGATGAGCACCAGCGGCGAGGCCGGAATTCCGTACCGCAGAAGCGGCGTTCCGCCGGGCCGGCGGACGGCGGTGCCCAGGGTCAGTTGGTCGGCGTCGAACTCGACGACGGCCGGTGCCTGGCCGTTGCTACCGCTGGCGACGAAGACGGTCGCCTCGGCCAGGCCGTAGGACGGCAGCACCATCTCGGGGCGGAAACCGACTGCGCTGAAACGTTCATTGAACCGGACCAGGGTCGACGGGTGGATGCGCTCGGCCCCGTTGATGATCCCGATCACGCCGCCGAGGTCGAGACCCGCCAGTTCGTCGTCGGTGGTGCGCCGTGCGGTGAGATCGAACGCGAAGTTCGGGGCCGCCGAGAAGGCTTTCGGATGGCGGGCCAAAGCCTGCACCCACCGCGCCGGGCGTGCCAGGAACCCCAGCGGGCTCAACAGGTCAGCGCCGCACCCGTCGAGGATCGGCGCCGCGATCCCGAGCATCAGGCCCATATCGTGGTAAAACGGCAGCCACGAAACCAGCTTGCCGCCCGCCGGCACCCTGCCGCCGTGCTTGACGAAGTAATCCGGCATCAGCTGCCCGAAATTCGCCACCAGGTTGCGGTGCGAGATCATCACCCCGGCCGGTAGCCGCGTCGACCCCGAGGTGTACTGCAGATAGGCGATATCCGGGCCCGCGGGCACCTCGGCGCTGACGGCCTGGTCGATGTCAAGATCGAGGGTGTCCACAGCGATCACGGCGATCACCGCGGCCCCGTCGTCGACGTACTGAGCGGCGATGTCGAAGACGGCGGAGGTGGTCAGCACCACGGCCGGTGACGTGTCGGTGACGACGGCGCTGAGCCGCTCATCGTGGGAGCCGGGCACGGGAACCGCCAGTGGCACCGCGATGAACCCGGCCTGCATGGCGCCGAGGAACGCGACGATGAAGGACAGCCCCTGCGGTGCCACGATCAGCGCCCGGTCGCCCGGCGTACCGTGCTTGCCGACCTCGTGTGCCATGTTCAGTGTGCGCTTGTACAGTTGCGCCCAGGTCAGGCTCTCGGCGACGCCATCCCAGTCTCGGTCGTAGTCGTTGAACGTGAAGGCGACGTCATGCGGCGTCAGAGCAGCGCGTTCGCGCAGCGCCGACAGGATCGAGACTTGTGGCATCCCGTCAGGCTACTCAACCGGAGGTGACCCGGACGCTGCGGTGTGCGGCGCACCGGAGGGTGTGAAAATGGGGGCGTCATGACTGATTCCCGGTGCACGCCCACCTCCCGCACGGGCGCACCCGCGCACCTGAGCCCGGCCGCGTTGCGGGAGGCGTTCGGCCACGTCCCCTTCGGGGTCGTCGCGATCGCCGCGGAGGCCGACGGGTCCCGGGTGGGGATGGCCGCGAGCACGTTCGTCCCGGTCTCGCTGGACCCGCCACTGATCTCGTTCTGCGTCCGGAACAGTTCGGAGACCTGGCCGAAGCTGGTTCAGCTGCCGGCCCTGGGGATCAGCGTGCTGGGCGAGTCGCACGACGACGCCGTGCGCACTCTCGCGGCCAAGGAGGGTGACCGGTTCGCCGGGCTGGAGACGGTGACCTCCCCGGCTGGGGCGGTGTTCGTGACGGGCACCTGCCTGTGGCTGGAGAGCGCCGTCGAGCAGCTGGTGCCGGCCGGCGACCACACCATCGTGGTCCTGCGGGTGCTGGATCTGACCGTGCACGGGGATGCGGCACCGGTGGTGTTCCACCGCAGCCGATTCCGGCGATTGATCTAGCCGGCGCTGGCTCCTGATACCCAGCTGGCCCTGCGTTGTCAGGCCCTGCGTGTCAGGACATGCTTGCTTGACCTACTTGCGTTTGAACAACTTGTTGCCGAGCCAGACCACTGGGTCGTACTTGCGGTCCGCGACGCGCTCCTTCATCGGGATCAGCGCGTTGTCGGTGATCTTGATGTGTTCGGGGCACACCTCGGTGCAGCACTTGGTGATGTTGCAGTAGCCGAGGCCGAAGTCCTCCTGGGCCATGTCCTTGCGGTCCAGGGTGTCCAGTGGGTGCATGTCGAGTTCAGCGGTGCGCATCAGGAAGCGCGGGCCGGCGAACGCCTTCTTGTTCTCCTCGTGATCACGCACCACGTGGCAGACATTCTGGCAGAGGAAGCACTCGATGCACTTGCGGAACTCCTGCGAACGCTCGACGTCCTCCTGGGCCATCCGGTACTCGCCGGGCTGCAGGTCCTTCGGCGGAGCGAAGGACGGGATCTCCCGGGCCTTCTGGTAGTTGAACGACACATCGGTCACCAGGTCCCGGATCACCGGGAAGGTACGCAGGGGGGTGATGGTGACCGTCTCGGCCTCGTCGAAGATCGACATCCGGGTCATGCACAGCAGCCGCGGACGGCCGTTGATCTCGGCCGAGCACGAGCCGCACTTGCCGGCCTTGCAGTTCCACCGCACCGCGAGGTCGGGGGCCTGCTCGGCCTGCAGCCGATGGATGATGTCGAGGACGACCTCGCCCTCGTTGACAGCCACCGAGTAGTCGTGCAGGCCGCCGGTCTCGTCGTCGCCGCGCCAGACCCGTAGGTTCGCCTGGTAGCTCATTAGCCTCTCCGTCCCGGGTGCTGCGCCAATTCCTCGTCGGTGAAGTACTTGCCGAGTTCCTCGATCTCAAACAATTCGAGCAGATCCTCGCGCATCGCCGGTTGCTCCTCACGGCTGACGGTGACCTGCGGCATCACCGGGTCATCGCCCGCCGAACGGCACACCACCAGCGAGCGGCGCCAGTGCGAATCCATCTGCGGGCAGTCGTCGCGGGTGTGGCCGCCGCGGCTTTCGGTGCGGGCAAGGGCCGATCGTGCCACGCACTCGCTGACCAGCAGCATGTTGCGCATGTCCATCGCCAGATGCCAGCCCGGGTTGAACTCCCGACGGCCGTCGGATTCGATATTGCGGAACCGGACCTTGAACTCCTCGATCCGGTCCAGTGCCTGCTGCATCTCCGCACCCGTGCGGATGATGCCCACCAGGTCGTTCATCGTCTGCTGCAGATCGGCGTGCAGGGTGTAGGGGTTCTCCGGCTTCGTCGCCCCTGCCCGGCCGGCCTGCGGGCCGTTGAACGGGGTCAGCGCGATCGCCGCGGCTTCCTCGACCGCCGCTTCCGACACGGTCGGTCGGCCGGACAGCCCACGCACGTAGTCGGCCGCGCCCAGGCCGGCGCGCCGGCCGAATACCAGCAGGTCCGACAGCGAGTTGCCGCCGAGACGGTTGGAGCCGTGCATACCGCCGGAGCACTCACCGGCGGCGAACAGTCCGGGGGTGGCGGCCGCGCCGGTGTCCGGGTCGACCTCGATCCCGCCCATGACGTAGTGGCAGGTCGGGCCGACCTCCATCTCGTCCTTGGTGATGTCGACCTCGGCCAGTTCCATGAACTGGT
>JAUPLT010000302.1 GCA_030836785.1 Actinomycetota bacterium | reverse complement strand
GATCTTGGCGACGTTGAGCGGGGAGATGTCGGGATCCAACGCCGGTGGGACCACCATTCCCGCCGCCGCGGCCTGCCCGACGTGGCCCATGGTTTCCCCCGAAAGCGCCGCGGTGGCCGCGGACGCGGCCTGCACCCCTTGGACCGACACATCAATCAGCATCACGCACTCCTTTTGCTGGCTACTCCCCGACGATCGTAACGATCGTCTCCCACCCTACACCCGTTTCACGCATCGTCAACACACTATGACACATAGCTGAACTTATGCTGTTCACGGTTAACGCAGCACGGGTGATGGTGTGGATCACCAGTCCTGGCGGACCCCGGCATCGCCGGCCGTGGCCTCCCGTTCGGGTGGCAGCGCAATCTGGATCATCTGGTGGCCCGCCCGCCGGTAGGCCAACTCCCCGCGCCCGGGTGCGCGCGGAGCCGCTTTGAATCCGTCGCCGACCTTTTCGCCCTGGCCGTCCATCACCAGCAGCCCGGTCCCGCCGGTGTGCATCGCCTGCACGAATTTGCTGCCGGCCAGGCCGAACCAGGATTGCCCCAAAATGGAGGTGGCGATGACGTGCAGCCCGATCTGGCGGCCGCGTTCCATCACCGCGCTCAACGGCGAGAGCACCGACTGGGCGCCCACTCCCGCCGGGGTCATCAAATTGATGTCATCGACAATGACGAAAACGCGTTCGCCCCCGAACCGCCAGCGGGCCAGATCATCGCGGCTCAACCCCGCCGGTGGTCGGCGCTGCTCGAGTTTTTCCACCAGCGCCGCGGTCACCTTCCCGATCGTGGACAGCTTGCTCTGATAGACGCGCACATACTCGGGGTCGCAGGCGTCGATCAGCCCCATGCCCACATCGAAGACGATGAGGAACGCCTCCTGCGGAGTGAAGGTTTCGGTGATCGCGGTGATCGCCGTTTTCAGCACCGTGCTGCGGCCGCACCCGGCCGCGCCGACCGCCAGGAAGTGCGGTCCTTCGGTGAGGTTGATGCCGACGGTGTCCAAGGTGCGCTCCCCCACCCCCAGGCGCAGGGTGCCGCGCGGCGCCGGATCCAACTCGGCGAAGCGGACCTCGGTGGGAAGCATCCGCATCCGCGGGGCGGGGGCCACCCCCCGGGATTGCCACGCGTGGGCGATCTCGGCGGCGGTCGCGGCCACGGCTTCCTGCTCCGAGGCCCCCTCGCCCTCGACCGCGACGACGTGGCGGTCGGGTCCGGCCACGGGCGCCCCGATCAGCATGTGTTGACCGCCGACCTGCATGGCCCGGCCCGGCTGGGTGGGAATCGTCGCGGCGGCTTTGCGGTCTCCCATCACCGATTCGTTGGAATTGGCCAGCCGCAGTTCAATTTTGGTGCCGATCTTGTTCATGATCGGAGTCTTGATCGACAGCCACTCCCCGCTGCTGATCACCAAATGCATTCCGTAGTTCAGCGCCGACTGGGACAGGGCCGCCAGCCGATTGGTCATCTCATAGTCGCTCTGCAGCACCGAGATGTTGTCGATCACCAAAAACACGTCACCGTGCCCGTCCTCGGGAACCGCACCGGGCTTGCCGCCAAACTTGCGGGCACGGAACTCGGCCAGGTCGATGCCGGCCTGATCCCACGACCGGGTTCGCTGGGCGATCAGCTGCTCGATGGTGTCGAGCACCCGCCCGATCTTCTCCACGTTGCCCTGCCCGGCGACCACGCTCACATGCGGCAGCCCGGCCACGCTCGCCAGCTTCCCGCCGCCGAAATCCAGGCAGTAGAACTGCACCCGCGCCGGGCTGTGGGAGATCGCCAACATCATCATCAAGGTCCGCAACGCCGTGGACTTCCCGACTTGCGCGGTCCCGGCGACGGCGAGATTGCCGCCCGCCCCGGACAAGTCGACCGCCACCAAATCCTGAGTGTGGGCAAACGGATCATCCCCACGTCCAATCGGGACCACCAACCCGCTGTCGGCCCGCACATCCAGCCAGTCCCGTCCCCAGAACTCCCGAGCCATCTCGTCGACACCGATCTCGGCGAGGTCATCCAGCGGCGGCAGCCACAACCGGTGCATCGGCGCGCGGGTGCGCCCCGCCGCCGCCATCCGTTCGACCAGCACCTCGCACACCGTCTGAGCGTCAACGGTCGGCTCGTCGTCGAGATCGTCGAGCGCCACGTCGTCCTCAGCCAGCGGGTCGATGACCTCAATGTCGAGCGGCAACGGCTGGACAGCGCCGGTGAAGCGGTGGGCATCCACGAACTGGCCCTCGGTCAGACGGCGCTGCAGGCCGCCCACCTTGGGAGGAATGAACGGCGCCGACACCAGCCAGGAGCGGAACCGGAAGTGGTCGCCCTCATACACCAAAAACCCGGTGCCCTGAGGAGCGCCCTTGAGGTCGTCAAACGCCCGCGGCGAGTCGATCGCCATCCGTGACTGCGCGGCGTCCTTGACCTTCAGCCCGATGGAAAACGTCTGCTGCGCCATCAATCCCGACATTTTGCCCACCTCGGCGCGCTGCGAGGCGTTGATGATGTGAATCCATAGCGCGCGGCCCTGGCGTCCGACGGTGTCGCACACCTCGGCGATCGTCGGCCGAAGACGCAACAACTCGGAGAACTCGTCAATGATGATGACCAACGCGCCGAGAGGTTCGAGGTCCGGGCGCGTGGTCGCGCGTGCCCGCTCGTAGTCCCGGACGTCCTTGTAGCCGCCGGCGAGCTTGAGCACCCGCAGCCGCCGCGCCACCTCGCCGTTCAACGCATCCTCGAACCGGTCCAGCTTGTGAGCACTTTCGGCCATATTCGAGATGACCCCGCCGTTGGCGTGCGGCAGATCGGCCAACGGCGCGAACGCCGACTCGCCCTTGAAATCGCCCAGCAGCAGTTGCAGCATCTCCGGTGAATGCAGCATCGCCATCGACAGGGCGAACTGCAGCAGCGTCTCGGACTTCCCCGAGCCGGTCATCCCGGTCATCATCCCGTGCGGACCCATACCGCCTTCCGCGGCTTCCTTGAGGTCGAGAAACACTGTCTTGCCGGTGGTGGGATTGCGGCCGAGCGGAATCTTGAGTCGATCCGGCGATGACGAGGTCAACCTCGACCACAACGTGTTGGGATCCCACGTGCGGGCGTCGTCGATGTGGAACACGTCGAGGTACTCCTGGCCGGCGCGGGCATCGGCGGCCCGGTCGGCCAGCAGCTTGAGCGCATCGTCGGACGGTTCGTAGCGCGCCAACGCCCGCGCCAACGCCTCAGCCTCCGCGATCGGCATCGCATCCGGGGTGGCCGCGAACCGCAACCCCTTGGGCACTCCCGAAATTCTGACCATCTAGGTCACCTCCTTCTGCGCCCGCAACAGGTTTCCGGTGTCATCGAGGACGAACGCGGTCGCCGAGGTCGCCAGCGGGCTCATCTCGTCGCCGGTGGCGTCGAGCACCGACACCCCCAAATGGCCGGACGGACCCACGATCGGCGCGGTGTTCGCCCCCGGCAGGTCCACCACCACCACCAGCCAGTCCTGCGGAGTCGCCCCGCCGTCCATGCGCGGTGACCACGCGGGCCGCGCGAGCAGATTCCCGGCGAAGGACGCCATGAAATCGCTGACATCGCCGAAAATCAGCCGGGCGGGACCGGAGGCGTCCACCAGGGTGCGGTCACGCACATGCGGCAGCCATTTCGCCCATTCCCAGGATGGGCCGTCATCGGTGATGATCGCCACCTGCACCACGTCAGGCCCGTGCCACACACACAGCTGGCAGACCATCGCGCGCAGCATGGCCTGCACGACGGGCCGCTGCTCAGGCTCGGCGAAAAACGACCACCCCATCTGGTCGAACAGATGCAACGGGCGGGCCACATCGTGAATGACGTTCTGCGACAGCATGAAATCGCGGGCAGCGACCGCGGTCACCGTTTCGCGGTACTCCGGGGGCGGCACGTTGGCCGGCGGGTCGATCTTGGTGCGCAACCGCGACACACCCACCCCGATCCGCACATGCCCGAAATTGCGGTCCTGCGGCGAGCGTTCCCACATCCGTCCGGTGTTCACCAGTGTCAACAGCGCACCTTGAGCCGGATTGGGATGGTGGTAGGCGATTTCCTCCGCCTGACGGCGGGCGCCCCCGTGCACCTCGTCGCGCAATTCGTCGAGCTTGCGCATGTAATCGGCGCGGGTCTGTCCGATCACCGACGGCTTGGTGTTGGAGTTCGATGTGCGGTTCCGCATCATCATCAGCGCCGACATGATCATCACCGGCATGATGAACAACGACCCCATCCCCATGGTCCGCGCGCCGCTGCGGAACAGGATGATCATCAATCCCAAAGCGGCACAGACGAACAGCGCCACCCACACCCACATGGGGGGCCGTGACTGAGGCTCCCGGGTCAACTCCCCCGGGTTCGGTAACGTCACCACCGATTCGGGCAGTGTGGGTTTGTTGACCGGTGTGCGGATGAACCCGACTTTGGTCATCGCCGACTACCCTCCCTGCTTGTCGAGCACCTTGGCGGGGGTGTCGGGAATCAGAGTGTCGTGCTGGCTCATCGCCGCGGCGTAGGACAGCGTCGGCCCGGCGGGCAGCCAGCGGATCACCGACCACGGCGCGGGCACCGGGGCCGCGGTCAGCCCCAGCGCATCCCGTGTGCGCGCCTCCTCCCCACCGGCTTGGGTGGGAACCCCGAATCGCACCCCGGAGGTGGAGACCCACCACAAGCTTTCCCGTCGCGGTGAATCCGGCTCGGCTCCGGTGACCTGCACGAAATTCGGTGCATCGGCGCCGATATACACAGTGTTGGCCGCGCCGCGATCCGGCCCGGACACCAGTGTGACGACCCGCGACTCAGCACCGACCGGGATCGGCAGCCGCCGCCCCGACACGGTGGTCACCGCGGCCTGGGACTCACCGCTGCCCTTCTGCCACAGCACGCAGGTGACCGGCTCAGCCGCTTTGTCCAGCAGCGCCAGAGGCCCCTTCGGATACATCGACACATCGAAGCCGACCGCCTGCGGCAGACCGGCAATCGTGGCCGGGTCGGCGTTGAGCACCGGCTGGCGGGCCAGGTTGGCGTTGCTGATGATCAGGGCCACCGTCTCGGGAATGAGCTGCACCCCCGCGGGCAGCGCGACGAAATAGTTGGGGTCGCCGGTGGCGTCGGTTGACTTGATCACCGAACCCGAGACCGCCGGCAGCGCCGGGGTGCGGTAGCCGACCGGGCCGCCGGGGTTGGGCACATCCGGTACGCGCAGCGGACCCGTCGGGATCAGCGCCTCATAGAGCGCCCGCGAGAGCGGCGCCGGTTGCGCGGTGCCGGCCTGGATGCCCAGCGCCAGGGTGACCGGCTTGTCGGTCAAATCAATCTGCGAGCGGTGCCCATCGGTGACCAAATAGGTTTGGCCGCCGTAGCTGGCCAACACGGTTTGCGGTGAGTTCACCGGGTGCGCCCACGTACCCAGCTCGGGTGTCCCGATCAGCGCCGTCACCGTCGGGACCGCCCGCACCCCGGTCGACCCCAGATGATCACAGAGGCCGAAACCCGCATCCGGCGGTGTGGTGACCACCAGATCGTCGGGAGCACCGGGGATGCCCACCAACGGACCCATTGGCATCTTTCTGATCTCCGAGAGCGGCACCATGGTCGGATTGGCGTCGGTGCCGGCGATCAGGCGGGCAGAGGCCAAATTGAGCGCCGGGTGCACCGTGTCACCGACTCGCACGTACAGCCCCCCGGTGGCCCGGTCGGCCAGAATCGGATCTTGGCCCACCTGCCCCGCCGGACGGAAAAACGCAATGATGAAACACACCCCGACGATCAACACCGACGCCACCACCCCCACCAGCAGCGACGCGGTCGCGTTCCGCGACGGGTCGTGCACCAGGCGCACCGAGTGCCGGGCGATCGCCACCGCCTGACGGTGGCGCAAAAACCGCCATCCGCTGACCTGCTCCATCGACGTGTAATTCAGGGGCATCGCCGCACCGCCGTTCCGGGCTCGCTCATCAGTACCCGCCCCCGATAGAGGCCACATGCACGTGATCGAAATGGTTGGCGGTGGCCGACCCGCGCCCCTCCATCAGCGAGGAGGAACCGTCGGGCTGAATCATGCGCTGCCGCCAAATCATGTGCGCCACACCCAACTTCTCGTGATTGGCCACCAGGAACTGGACCACCCGGTCACCCAGTGCCCGGCCCGCGGCGCTGTGCGCGTTGGGGATCATCACATCCAACGCCAAGCCCTGCGGGTGCCACTTCAACGCATCCGGACGCACCCCGCCGATCTGCTTGATCTCGGGGAACGCCTCGCTGATCGCCCGATTGAGCAGCTTGGTGTACTTCTGCAAACCCTTCTCGCTGGCCAGACCGGGCCGATTCAGCGCACCCACGGTGCGGGTCGAAGCCCCCTCGGCGGCGTCGCTGAACCGCCCCGATGCCCCCTGCCCGGTGAGGCTGCGCAGTCCTTGCAGTGCGGAGGTCGGCATGACGCTGCCCAGACCGCCGCCCATCCCCGGCATCCCGCCGCCCATGGCGGGCATCGGCATTGCCGGCATGGCGCTCATCGGCATGGCGCTCATCGG
>JAUPLT010000025.1 GCA_030836785.1 Actinomycetota bacterium | reverse complement strand
TCTGCCATGAGCATGGGACCGTTTTGACCTGATTCTGCCAGGGTGATGGGACCACCTGGATTGCCAGTTATGGGACCACCGGCGCGCCGCGTCGGTGGTCTTTTCATTTGTCCGTTCGATCTCGGTGACGGGTTGTTGTCACGGAGGTGGGTCGGCATGGCGTTTCGGGAGGTCAGTGTGAGTGAGATCAGGGAAGTGCTGCGGTTGTGGCTGGGAGTGGTGTCGGGATTGCCGGCGCCGGGGCTGCGCACGATCGGCGGCCATTGCGGGCTGGACCGCAAGACGGTGCGTCGCTACGTGGAGGCCGCTCAGGCAGCTGGGCTTACCCGTGAGGACGGGGTGGAGGCTCTCGATGACGGGTTGATCGGGGCGGTCGCCGAGGCGGTGCGCCCTGTGCGCCCGCGTGGTCACGGCGCGGCTTGGGAGCAGCTGTTGGGCTTTGAGGAGCAGATCAGCGACTGGGTGGCCGGTACCGAGGATCAGCGGCCGTTGACGGTGACCAAGATCCACACCTTGCTGGCCCGCCGGGGGTGTGTGGTGCCGTATCGGACGTTGCACCGATTCGCAACGGAGCGTTGCGGTTTCGGTCGCAAGGACACCACGGTGCGGGTCGCCGACGGTGATCCGGGGATCGAGTGTCAGCTCGATTTCGGGTATCTGGGGATGCTCACCGATACCGCCGATGGACGGCGCCGCAAGGTGTACGCGTTGATCTTCACCGCGGTCTACAGCCGGCACATGTTCGTGTGGTTGTCCTATTCGCAGACTTTGGCCGCGGTGATCGCCGGCTGCCAGGCGGCCTGGGAGTTCTTCGGCGGGGTGTTCGCTGTGCTGATCCCCGACAACATGAAGCCGGTGATCGCCGCCGCGGATGCGGTCAATCCGCAGCTGACCGTCGGCTGGCTGGACTACTCCGCTCACGCCGGGTTCGCCACCGACCCCGCCCGGGTGCGTTCACCGAAGGACAAACCCCGCGTCGAGCGGGCCGTGCAGTATGTGCGCGGCAACTTCTGGGACGGGGAGACCTTCACCGATCTGGACGCCGCGCAGCACGCGGCGCAGGCGTGGTGCGCCCAGATCGCCGGGCAGCGGATCCACGGCACCACGTGTGCCCGCCCGGCCGAGGTGTTCACCGCCGAGGAGCAACCGAGGCTGGGGGCCGTCCCAGTGCCCTATGACGTGCCGATATTCAAGGCGGTCAAAATTCACCGCGACTACCACGCTGAGGTCGCCAGAGCGCTGTACTCGCTGCCGGAATGTTGGATCGGCCAGACCCTGGACGTGCGCGCCGACACCGAGTTGGTGAAGTTTTACCACCGTGGGGTGCTGGTCAAGGTCCACCCCCGTCAACCGGCCGGGGGCCGGCACACCGACCCCCATGATCTGCCCGAGGGCAAGGTCGGCTACGCCCTGCGCGACTTGGAACGGCTGATCGCCACCTGCGCTTCCCACGGGCCGAGCGTCGGGATCTACGCCGAACGGATCCTCGATGACCGGCTGCCCTGG
Source organism: Actinomycetota bacterium (assembly GCA_030836785.1). Classification (GTDB taxonomy): domain Bacteria; phylum Actinomycetota; class Actinomycetes; order Mycobacteriales; family Mycobacteriaceae; genus Mycobacterium. The sequence continues at coordinate 1,621 of JAUPLT010000025.1, read as the reverse complement.
ACCCGGATGCGCACCGTCTACCGGCTACTCGGCCTGGTACGGCGCTACGGCGCCGAGCGGGTGGAGGCGGCCTGCTCGGCGGCTCTGGATCTCGATGTCGTTTCGGTCACCAAGATCGCGGCCATGCTCGAGCGGGCCACCGAGACCACCACCCCCACACTGCCCCGCGCAGCGGGCGACACCCCGACCCGATTCTCCCGTGACCCGGCCGAATTCCGCACCACCCCAACACCATTGACCCTCATACCCAACACGACCGACCAGGAGAAGCACTGACATGACCAGCACCCACCGCAGCGCCGCGCAGCCCGTCGGCGCCGATCTGACCCGGCTGCTCAAAGCCCTCAAACTCGGCGCCCTGGCCGACACCCTGCCCGAACGCGCCGCCCTGGCCCGCCAACACAAACTCAGCCACATCGGATTCCTGGAAACACTGCTCGCCGACGAAGTCTCCCGACGCGAATCCCGCTCCGCAGCCCTGCGCGGGGCCAAAGCCGGTCTCGACCCCGCCATGCGCCTGGACACCTGGACCGCACCGGAAAACCTGCGCTACGACCGCACCCTGCTCGCCGACCTCGCCGCACTGCGATTCCTCGACGAACACCAATCCGCGATCATCCTCGGACCCGTCGGCGTCGGCAAAACACACCTCGCAACAGCGTTGGGCCACAACGCAATCCGCCGCCGACACACAGTTCTGTTCGCCCGCGCCGACAAACTGTTCACCCGGCTACGCGCCGCCCGCCTCGACAACACCGTCGACGCCGAAATCCGGCGCCTGACCACCATCGACGTCCTCATCATCGACGACTTCGCCCTGCGGCCCCTCGACGCCACCGAAACCAGCGACTTCTACGAAATCGTCGTCGAACGCCACCGCACCAAGACCACGATCATGACCTCCAACCGCGACCCCGCCGAATGGCTCACCATGACCGCCGACACCCTGCTCGCCCAATCAGCGATCGACCGCCTGACCGCCAACGCCCACACCCTGGTCATCGAAGGCCCGTCCTACCGACAACGCAACCGACCCGGCCGGCTTGACCCAGACCGCCCCAACAGCCATCCTCAATAACGCGCCACGGTGGTCCCATCCCCCTGGCAACCAGGTGGTCCCATCCCCGTGGCAAGCGACACGGTCAACACTGAAACCGACCAACGTGGAGACCGGACTGCCCTATCGACGGGACCAGTCGTTAAAGTTTAAGTGCATTGCGTTTCCGCAACCTGAAGATTGAGGGGAAGTTCTCACTCGTGTCCAAACCAAGTTTGAACGAAGAGTTCCACGCCGGGGCTCGCCATTTTTGCGATTTAGTCCGGCCCCTTATGAATCCGGACAATCGCAATCGTCTTCTGGTTGCGGGCTGCGGAACGGCACATGAAGCGGTCTACATCCGGAACCTTCTCGACGTTGAACTGACGGGAGTCGATGTGGAACCGCAGTGGGATCAGAGCACAGTCATCGGGTTGCCTAATTTCCAGCTGCTCGAAGGAAGCATTCTCGATCTTCCGTTCCCCGACGACAGCTTCGAGATCGTCTTCTACCACCACGTCATCGAGCACGTCAGCGACCCAGCGCGAAGCCTTGACGAGCTCGTGCGCGTACTTGTCCCCGGCG
>JAUPLT010000301.1 GCA_030836785.1 Actinomycetota bacterium | reverse complement strand
TCCAGGCGATGGGCGCGAAGATCCCGCGCGGCGTGCTGCTCTTCGGTCCTCCCGGCACCGGCAAGACCTTGCTCGCCCGTGCGGTCGCGGGTGAGGCCGGCGTTCCCTTCTACTCGATCTCCGGCTCGGACTTCGTCGAGATGTTCGTCGGCGTCGGGGCCGCCCGCGTGCGCGACCTGTTCGAGCAGGCCAAGCAGAACGCGCCGTCGATCATCTTCGTCGACGAGATCGACGCCGTCGGCCGCCAGCGCGGCGCGGGCCTGGGTGGCGGTCACGACGAACGGGAGCAGACGCTCAATCAGTTGCTGGTGGAAATGGACGGCTTCGGCGAGCGTCAGGGCGTCATCCTCATCGCGGCCACCAACCGGCCGGATATTCTGGATCCCGCACTGTTGCGTCCCGGCCGCTTCGACCGCCAGATCCCGGTGTCCAGCCCCGATCTGGCCGGCCGCAAGGCGGTCCTGCGGGTGCACTCCCAGGGCAAGCCGCTGTCGCCGGACGCCGACCTGGACGGCCTGGCCAAGCGCACCGTCGGCATGTCCGGTGCAGACCTGGCCAACGTCATCAACGAGGCGGCGCTGCTGACCGCCCGGGAGAACGGCACGATCATCACCGGTGCGGCGCTGGAAGAGGCAGTCGACCGGGTGATCGGCGGACCGCGCCGCAAGGGTCGGATCATCAGTGAGCTGGAGAAGAAGATCACCGCGTATCACGAGGGCGGTCACACTCTGGCGGCATGGGCGATGCCCGACATCGAGCCGATCTACAAGGTCACCATCCTGGCCCGTGGCCGCACCGGCGGGCATGCGGTGTCGGTGCCCGAGGACGACAAGGGTCTGATGACCCGCTCGGAGATGATCGCCCGACTGGTGTTCGCCATGGGCGGACGCGCCGCCGAGGAATTGGTGTTCCGCGAGCCGACCACGGGCGCGGTCTCCGATATCGAGCAGGCGACCAAGATCGCCCGCGCGATGGTCACCGAGTACGGCATGAGCACCAAACTGGGCGCCGTCCGCTACGGCACCGAGCACGGCGATCCGTTCCTGGGCCGCACCATGGGAACCCAGGCGGACTACAGCCATGAGGTCGCCCGAGACATCGACGACGAGGTTCGCAAGCTCATCGAAGCCGCCCACACCGAGGCGTGGGCGATCCTAACCGAGTATCGAGACATTCTCGACGTGCTGGCCGGTGAGCTGTTGGAGAAGGAAACCCTGCACCGCGCCGAGTTGCAGGCGATCTTCGCCAACGTGCAGAAGCGTCCGCCGTTGGCCGTTTTCAACGACTTCGGTGGCCGCATTCCGTCGGATAAACCCCCCATCAAGACCCCGGGCGAGTTGGCCATCGAACGCGGCGAGCCATGGCCCATGCCGATGCCCGAACCCGCGTTCAAGAAAGCGATCGCCCAGGCGACAGCCGCGGCGGCGGCCCAGCAGCCGCAGCAGCACGGGCCGCCGCCGGGGTCCGGAAACGGCAACGGCGCTCACTCCGCCGGGCAGCAGAATCCCAACGGTCCCACCCAGCCCGATTACGGTGCGCCGGCCGGGTGGCGGGCCCCGGGTTGGCCTCCGCCGCAGCAGCCGGGCTACTGGTACCCGCCGCCACCCGGATGGGGCGGAAACCAGCCCGGTCAGCACCAGCCCGGTCAGCACTACCCGCCCCCGCAGCAGAGGTATCCCGGTCAGGGCGGTACCCCGCCGTCGTCCGGTGACGATCCGGTGGAAGAGCCCGGTCGCCACCACGCTGGCCCGTAACTTGTCGGCCCCTGCCACCAGACACTGACGACACCCGCCCCCAGACACTGACGGAGCCCCCATGCCTGAGTCTGACTCGGTCACGTTCGACATCCCTGAGTTCGACCAGCCGCGAGCTGAGGCGGCGGTTCGGGAACTCCTCCTCGCGGTCGGCGAGGACCCCGACCGGGACGGCTTGAAGGCCACCCCCGGGCGGGTCGCCCGGGCATTCCGGGAGATGTTCGCCGGGCTGTACGTCGACCCTGACGCCGTGCTCGACACCACCTTCGACGAAGGTCACAGCGAACTCGTTCTGGTCAAACAGATTCCGATGTACTCCACCTGTGAGCACCACCTTGTGGCTTTCCACGGGATGGCGCACGTCGGCTACATCCCCGGGGAAGACGGTCGCGTGACCGGGCTGTCAAAGCTGGCCCGAGTGGTGGACCTCTATGCCAAACGCCCGCAGGTGCAGGAGCGGCTGACCGCTCAGGTTGCCGATGCGGTGATGCGCAAGCTGAAGCCCCGTGGCGTCATCGTCGTGGTCGAGGCCGAACATCTGTGCATGGCCATGCGGGGGGTGCGCAAGCCCGGTGCGGTGACCACCACCTCCGCGGTGCGCGGACTGTTCAAGACGAACAGCTCGTCCCGGGCTGAGGCGCTGGAACTCATCCTGCGCAAGTGAGCGAACTGAATTCCCGGGTCGCTGCGCTCCTGCCCGCCGGTGCCGATTCCCGGGTCGCTGCGCTCCTGCCCGCCGGTGCCGATTCCCGGGTCGCTGCGCTCCTGCCCGCCGGGGTGCGGGTGATGGGCGTGGTCAACGTCACCGACGACTCGTTCTCCGACGGCGGCCGCTATCTCGACCCGTTGCGCGCGGTGCAGCACTGTCTCGATCTCGCCGCCGAGGGTGCCGCGATCATCGACGTCGGCGGTGAGTCCACCCGTCCCGGAGCCGTTCGGATCGACCCGAAGATTGAACTCGCGCGAGTCTTACCGGTGATCGAAGACCTTGCCGCGCAAGGAGTCACGGTCAGCATCGACACCATGCATGCGGCGGTGGCGGGTGCGGCTCTGGAGCATGGGGCCTCGGTCGTGAACGATGTCAGCGGTGGCCGCGCGGACCCTGCCATGGCGCCACTAGTTGCCGAGGCAGGTGTGCCGTGGGTGTTGATGCATTGGCGATCAGTGCAGGCAGTCCAGCCGCATGACGCCCCGGACTATCCCAACGTGGTCACCGCAGTTCGCGACGAGTTGCTTGCCGGTGTCGACGCCGCGGTGTCGGCGGGGGTCGATCCGGCGAACCTGATCATCGACCCCGGCCTGGGGTTCGCCAAGACCGTCCGACACAACTGGGCGCTCTTACAGGCGCTGGACACCCTTGTCTCAACCGGAATTCCAGTTCTGGTGGGCGCGTCTCGGAAGCGCTTTCTGGGGGCGCTCCTGGCAGGCGTCGACGGGACGCCCCGATCGCCGGACGGCAGAGAGACCGCCACTGCAGTGGTCTCGGCGCTGGCCGCTCTGCACGGCGCCTGGGGAGTGCGCGTACACGATGTGCGCGCCAGCGTCGACGCACTGAAGGTCGTCGGGGCTTGGCAGTCAGGGGGGGAATGACGTGGCTGACCGAATCGAGTTGCGCGGGCTGGTTGTTCGTGGGCATCACGGGGTGTTCGACCACGAACGGCGTGACGGCCAGGATTTCGTGATTGACGTCACCGTCTGGATCGACCTGGCCGACGCCGCCGCCAGCGACGACCTCAAGGACACTTTCGACTACGGGGTGCTCGCGCAACGCGCGGCCGACATCGTCGCCGGCCCGGCCCGCAACCTCATCGAAACGGTGGCCGCCGAGATCGCCGAGGATGTGATGGCCGACAGTAGGGTGCACGCGGTGGAGGTCGTCGTCCACAAGCCCAATGCGCCCATCCCGCTGAGTTTCACCGACGTCGCCGTGGTGGCCCGGCGGTCGCGGCGCGGTGGCCGCGGGCGCGTCATCCCGGCCGGCGGCGCACTGTGACGACTGTCACCGGGTGCGCACTGTGACGACTGTCACCGGGTGCGCACCGTGACGACTGTCGTCCTTTCGATCGGTTCCAACCTCGGCGATCGACTGGCCCGCCTGCAGTCGGTTGTCGACGGACTGGGCGATTCCGTTCGGGCGGTGTCGCCGGTATTCGAGAGCGATCCCTGGGGCGGAGTGGACCAGGACGCGTTCCTCAACGCAGTCCTGGTGGCCGAGGACGACGGCATGG
>JAUPLT010000024.1 GCA_030836785.1 Actinomycetota bacterium | reverse complement strand
GGTGTCCTCGCCCGCCCTTCGACTGGTGACGGCCGCCCTGCTGGTGGCATTGGCCGGCGCCGGATTCGTCGCGCTGGCCTCCGTCAAGACCGTCACCCTCAACGTGGACGGCACCGCGGTGTCCGTCAGCACGATGAAATCCCGGGTGGCCGACATCATGGCGGAGAACGGTTTCACCGTCGGTGAGCGCGACGAACTGATCCCCGGAGCAAGCCGGATGGTGGGCGACGCGGAGACCATCGTGCTGCGGCGCAGTCGCCCGCTGCAGATCTCGCTGGACGGCCGGGAACCCACCGAGATGTGGACCACCGCCGCCACCGTTGACGAGGCGCTCGCGCAGTTGTCGATGGCCGATGCCGCCCCGGCCGCCGCCTCGCGCGGAAGCCGCCTGCCACTGCAGGGGATGGCGCTGCCGGTGGTCAGCGCCAAGACCGTGCAGATCGACGACGGCGGGGTGCTGCGCACCGTCCGGTTGGCCGCGCCGAATGTCGGCGGCCTGCTCGCCGCCGCCGGGATACCGCTGCAGCAGCGCGATACCGTCCTCCCGTCCGCCGCGGCACCGGTGGTCGACGGGATGCAGATCCGCGTCACCCGGATCCGGCTGGAGAAGGTCACCGAACGGGTGCCGCTGGAACCGATCGCGCGGCGGATCGAGGACCCGACGATGAACATGAGCCGGACCGTCGTCGAGAATCCGGGCGCGCCGGGCGTGCAGGACGTCACCTTCGCCGTCGCGTTCGTCAACGGCGTGCCGACCGGTCGGCTGCCGGTCGCCAACACGGTCATCGTTCCGGCGCGGGACTCGGTGCTGCGGGTGGGGGCTAAACCCGGCACCGAGGTGCCGCCGGTGACCAACGGGGCCCGCTGGGATGCGATCGCCCGCTGCGAGTCGGGGAACAACTGGGCCATCAACACCGGAAACGGTTATTACGGCGGGGTGCAGTTCGACCTGAACACCTGGGCGGCCAACGGCGGCCTGCGCTACGCGCCCCGGGCGGATCTGGCCACCCGGGAGGAGCAGATTGCCATCGCGGAAGTGACCCGGGCCCGGCAGGGATGGGGAGCTTGGCCGGTCTGTGGTGCCGGCGGTCATTGATGACCGTCGGGCTGCTGAGCCGGACCGATATCCGGAACCTGGCTAAGGAGCTCGACCTCCGACCACGCAAGTCGCTGGGTCAGAACTTCGTGCACGACGCGAACACCGTGCGCCGCATCGTGTCGGTGTCGGGGATCACCAAAGCCGACCATGTCCTCGAGGTGGGCCCGGGGCTGGGGTCGTTGACGCTGGCCCTGTTGGACCGCGGCGTCGCGGTGACGGCGGTGGAGATCGACTCGTCGCTCGCCGAGCGCCTGCCCAGGACGGTCGCCGAGCATTCGCACAGCGAAAGCCAGCGAGTGACCGTGCTGAACCGGGACATTCTGCAACTGCAACGGTCCGAACTGGCGGTCGAGCCGACCGCGGTGGTGGCCAATCTCCCGTACAACATCGCGGTGCCCGCGCTGCTGCACCTGCTCGTCGAGTTCCCGAGCATCCGCACCATGACGGTGATGGTGCAGGCCGAGGTGGCTGAACGGTTGGCCGCCGATCCGGGAGGTAAGGAGTACGGCGTGCCCAGCGTCAAGGCGCGGTACTTCGGCGACGTCCGCCGGTGCGGATCGGTGTCGCCGAGCGTGTTCTGGCCGATTCCGCGGGTGCACTCCGGCCTGGTGCGCATCGACCGGTACGCATCAATGCCGTGGCCGGGGGACGACGACTTCCGCCGGCAGCTTTTCACCCTCATCGACCTGGCGTTCGCGCAGCGCCGCAAGACGGCCCGTAACGCCCTTCTGGAGTGGGCGGGTTCGGGCAACGCTTCGGCGGAGATGTTGCTGGCCGCCAGTATCGACCCGTCCCGCCGCGGTGAGACGCTGACCATCGCCGACTTCGTCCGCCTGCTGCAGCGTTCGGGCAGGTCCTGACCTCGGCTGCCCGCGGACACCCGGTCACCGCCGCCGGGGCGCTACCCTCATCCGGTGCGCGACGGAAACACCGCGGCCGAGTGGGTGCCCACCGGATCGGTGACGGTTCGGGTTCCCGGCAAGGTGAACCTGTTCCTCGGCGTCGGTGATCGCCGCCCCGACGGCTATCACGAGCTGACCACCATCTTCCACGCCGTATCGCTCACCGACGAGGTGACGGTCCGGGAGGCCGACCTGCTCGCCCTGCAGGTGTTCGGCGAGGGTGCCGCCGAGATCCCGACCGATGAGCGCAACCTCGCCTGGCAGGCCGCCGAATTGATGGCCGAGCATGTCGGCCGGGCTCCGGATGTCGAGATCACCATCGACAAGTCCATCCCGCTGGCTGGCGGTATGGCCGGCGGCAGCGCGGACGCGGCCGGCGTCCTGGTCGCCATGAACGAACTGTGGGAGCTGGGCGTGCCGCGCCGGGATCTGCACGCGATGGCCGCCCAACTGGGCAGCGACGTCCCCTTCGCGTTGCACGGCGGCACCGCATTGGGCACCGGGCGAGGCGAAGAACTGACCTCGGTCCTGGCCCGCAGCACCTTCCACTGGGTGCTGGCCTTCGGTGCCGGCGGCTTGTCGTCGGGGGCTGTCTATGCCGAGATCGACCGGCTGCGCGAGGTCGGCTCGCCGTCCCGGCTGGCCGACGCCGAGCCACTGCTGACCGCGCTGTCGAGCGGGGACCCAGCCCTGCTGGCACCGCTGCTGGGCAATGACCTGCAACCGGCGGCCCTGAGTCTGGAACCCGAACTGCGGCGGACCCTGCGGGCCGGCACCGAGGCGGGGGCGCTCGCCGGCATCGTGTCCGGTTCGGGGCCGACCTGCGCGTTCCTGTGCTCGTCGGCCGATGCCGCGGTGGCGGTGGGCAGCGAACTTGCCGGGGCTGGCGTGTGCCGCACGGTGCGGGTGGCCAGCGGACCGGTGCACGGTGCCCGGGTGGTGCCGGCGACCTGACATCGCCCGAGGATTCCTGTCTCCGTGTTTGGCAGGAGTCTAAGGAGAGTCTAAGATGATCCGCGGTGACGACCAGCGGCCAGGTATTGCGCGCATGTGAATCGCCCACGGACCGTGGGCGAGGAATCGCTGTGGGCTCGGCATCATCACCGATTCGAGACCGAAACGCTTCCCTGTCGTGCGGGCGCGCCGCGCCCACGTTCACATCGGGCAGGCGGAGCATCTATGACCGGGCCGTTGCGTCACCGTCGACGCCGCGCCGGACGCCGAGGAGGTCGTCATGAGTCGATTCACCGACAAGATGTTCCACAATGCGCGGACCAGCGCTAAGGGCATGGTCACCGGCGAGCCGGCCGAGCCGGTGCGGCACACCTGGGGCGAGGTGCACGAACGGGCCCGACGGATCGCCGGCGGTCTCGCCGCGGCGGGCGTCGGCCACGGCGACGCCGTCGGCGTGCTGGCCGGTGCGCCGGTCGAGATCGCCCCGACCGCCCAGGGGTTGTGGATGCGCGGCGCCAGCCTGACGATGCTGCACCAGCCCACCCCGCGCACCGATCTGATGCTGTGGGCCCAGGACACCACCAATGTGATCGACATGATCGAGGCCAAGGCGGTGGTCGTCTCCGACCCGTTCCTGGCCGCAGTGCCGGTACTCGAGGAGCGCGGCGTCACGGTGCTGACCGTCGCCGACCTGCTGGCCGCCGATCCCATCGACCCGGTGGAGACCGGGGAGGACGACGTCGCGCTGATGCAGCTGACGTCCGGATCGACCGGTTCGCCGAAGGCGGTGGTGATCACCCACCGCAACATCTACTCCAACGCCGAGGCGATGTTCATCGGCGCCGAGTACGACGTCGACAAGGACGTCATGGTCAGCTGGCTGCCCTGCTTCCACGATATGGGCATGGTCGGTTTCCTCACCATCCCGATGTATTTCGGCGCCGAGCTTGTCAAGGTGACGCCGATGGACTTCCTTCGCGACACGCTGCTGTGGGCGAAGCTGATCGACAAGTACCAGGGCACCATGACCGCCGCCCCGAACTTCGCCTACGCGCTGTTCGGGAAGCGGTTGCGGCGGCAGGCCAAGCCGGGCGAGTTCGATTTGTCCACACTGCGTTTCGCGCTGTCCGGGGCGGAACCGGTGGACCCGGCCGATGTCGAGGATCTGCTCGATGCCGGCAAGCCCTTCGGGCTGAAGCCCGAGGCGATCCTGCCGGCCTACGGGATGGCCGAGACCACCCTCGCGGTGTCGTTCTCGGAGTGCAACGCCGGACTGGTGGTCGACGAGGTGGATGCCGACCTGCTGGCTGCGCTGCGTCAGGCGGTGCCCGCCAGTAAGGGCAACACCCGTCGGTTGGCGACCCTCGGGCCGCTGCTGCGCGATCTGGAGGCCCGCATCGTCGACGAGGACGGCAACATCCGTCCGGCCCGCGGGGTGGGCGTCATCGAGTTGCGCGGCGAATCGCTGACCCCGGGCTACATCACCATGGGCGGATTCGTCCCGGCCCAGGACGAGCACGGTTGGTACGACACCGGCGACCTCGGCTACCTCACCGAAGAGGGTCACGTCGTGGTCTGCGGCCGGGTCAAGGACGTCATCATCATGGCCGGCCGCAACGTCTACCCGACCGATATCGAACGAGCCGCCGGCCGCGTCGAGGGGGTGCGTCCGGGTTGTGCTGTGGCGGTTCGCCTCGACGCCGGCCACTCCCGGGAGACCTTCGCGGTCGCGGTCGAATCGAACGCGTTCGAGGACCCCGCCGAGGTCCGCCGCATCGAACACCAGGTCGCCCATGAGGTGGTCGGTGAGGTCGGTGTGCGCCCCCGCAACGTGGTGGTGCTGGGGCCCGGAACCATCCCGAAGACCCCGTCGGGCAAGCTGCGCCGGGCGAACTCGGTGGCGCTCGTCACATAGAGCTCACGTAGAGGTCACCGGGAGAGCCCGGGCCGCCACTACCAGGCGTGGACCAGGTTCTGCGCGGGCTCCACGCCGAGTTCGAGAAGTAACTCGGTGGCATCGGCGGCCTGCTCGCAGATCGTCGGCACCTCGTCGCGCTCGGTGGCGTTGAACGGCTCCAGCACGAACGCCGCCGGGTCTTTGCGGCCCGGCGGCCGTCCGATGCCGATGCGCACCCGCTGAAAATCCTTGGTGCCCAACGCGTTCACCAGCGAACGCAGACCGTTGTGCCCGCCCTCGCCGCCGCCGAGTTTGAGCCGGATCTTGCCAAAGGCGATATCCAGTTCGTCATGCAGGACGATCACGTCGCCCGGCGGGACAGAGTAGAACTTCGCCAGCGGCCCGACGTGACGGCCGGATTCGTTCATATAGGTCCGCGGTTTGGCCAGCACCACCGGCCGCCCGCCGAGCCGTCCGGTGACGATCTCCGCCCCGGACTTCTTGTGCACCGTGAACGGCGCACCGATGCGGGCGGCCAGCAGGTCGGCCACCATGAAGCCGACGTTGTGCCGGGTCTTGGCGTACTGCGGACCGGGGTTGCCCAGGCCGATGACCAGCAGTGGCTCGGCCATGGGAACGTTCCGGAACCGGTGTGTTTACTCGCCGGCCGACTCGGCGGCCTCGGCGGCGCCGCCGGCAGCGTCCGCCGCGGCGGCCTGGTCCTCGAGTGACTCGCCGCCGCCCTCGGACTCCAGATCCTCGGCCGACGGCGCGGCGACGATGTTGACCACCAGCATCTCCGGGTCGCTGACCAGGGTGACCCCCGCGGGCAGCGGAATCTCGGCGGCCAGGATCTGGGTGCCCTCTTCGACACCCTCGATCGACACGGTCAGGCTCTCCGGGATGGACAGCGCCTCGGCCTCGATCTCAATGGTGCTGGCGTCCTGGGTGACCAGCGTGCCGGAGGCGGCCTCGCCTTCCAGCTGGACGCTGACCTCGACGGTCACCTTCTCGCCGCGCTTGACCACGATCAGATCGGCGTGGGTGATGGTGCGCTTGATCGGGTGCACGGTGACGGCCTTGGGCAGCGCCAGCTGCTCCTTGCCGCCGATCTGCAGGCTGAGCACGGCGTTGAGACCGGACCGGCGGAGCACCGCTGAGAAGTCGTGGGCGTTGAGCTCCAGGTGCTGCGGATCGGTGCCGTGGCCGTAGAGCACCGCGGGCACCTTGCCCTCGCGGCGGGCCTGCCGTGAGGCGCCCTTGCCGGTGCGGGTGCGCACCTCGACGTCGAGCTTGTTGGTGGTGGCGCCTTTGGCCATGATGATGTCCTGCCTTCCGGGGTGGTGTTACCGCACGGCGAAGGCGAAAAGCCTCGTCGATAACGGTGGCCGAACCACCCTCGCCGTGACGCGGATCTGAGGCTATCCGATCGCCGCCCGCGGCGGAAATCGGCGGGCGCCGCGGATACCCCCACGGTCACTTCACCGCGACGTCGAAGCCGACTTACTTCACCGCGACGTCGAAGCCGTCTTACTTCACCGCGACGTCGAAGCCGTCTTACTTCACCGCGACGTCGAAGCCGT
>JAUPLT010000300.1 GCA_030836785.1 Actinomycetota bacterium | reverse complement strand
TGCGGCCGTGCTCATCAGTGTGGGTGCGTTCGGCGAACAGGTGCTCGGCGATATCGGCGGTGGGGCCTTTGCGCCAGGTCAGGGTGTCGAATCCGGCGGCGTCAAGGTCGGCGAACAGGGTTGGTGACCAGCCGCCGCGGTCGAACCCGACCAGCACCCGGCGCTCATCTCCGACCATCGCGCGCAGGTCGGGGATCAGCCGGCGTAGTTCGGAGGCCAGCGATGCGCCGGGTTCGGCCATCACGACCAGCAGCGGATCCCCGCCGGCGTCGGCGACCCAGGTTTCCACCGTGGCGGGGGCGGGGAACTTCAAGCGGGGCACATGGGTTTTGCCGATCTTGCGGGTGCCCTGATAGGCCCGCACATGCCCATCGACGTAGAACACCGCGGCCTGCTGCGGGCGGGCGGCCAGATGTCCGGCGGCCATCGAGGCGATCCAGTCGCCCGCCTTGCCGGCCTGTGCCAACGCCTTGATCTTGCGGCGGATCGTTTTGACTTCCGGGGCACGGTCCAACCCGAGTACCCGGCCCAGGGCGGTCGGGTCGATGCGGGTGGCGGCTTCGGCGCGGGTCGCCCCGAGCAGGGCGCGGAACACGCTCTCGCACAGCATCGTGTCCAGTGAGTAGAACCCGTTCGGGAAGGTCGCACCGTAGGTGGCGTGCGCGGTGGGCAGCAGCCCGGTGCCCGCCAAGGCAGGCAGCGCCAGCAGCAACCCGGCCAGCGGCGCCCGGGCACACGCGGTGAACACCGGCGGAGCAGCCGAAATCAGTCCGAACGCCGCCAGCACCCGCTCGGCGCCACGGTTGACCGGATCGGCCAACACCGGCACCGCCAGATCATCGGAAACCGCTGCAGGGCAATCGGTCCCCACATCTACCACCGCCCCTGGCTCGACCTCCTGCTCCTGCTCCTGTGGGAGTGGATCATCAGAACCGGTTGGGATGCACTGATTGTCGCCCTCACCGTCGGCGCCGGCGGGTTTGAGGGCGTTGCGGACACTGCCCTCCGACACCCCGGTGGCGGCGGCTATCCCGCGGTAGGACACCCCGCCCGCTCGCAGCCGGCTGATGGCCGCGACCGTGTCGCCGGTCAGTTTCGACTTGCGTTTGGGGCCCTTGGGTTCGGGCAGCAGCCCGGCCACCCCCGCATCGGCGTGCTGGGCCTCCCAGCGTCGCACCGTGGCCGGGCGCACCGCGAACGCCTCAGCGACCTGTAGCTGGGTGGCGGCCTTGATCCGCATCAGCGACACCGCCGCCAACCGGCGCCCCGCGGTGTCGCCGGCGTCCCAGGCGTAGGCCAGGTTGCCGTGCACGAACACCCGGCCACCGTCGTCGTCCTCAACGATCGCCGCCGCCGCACCAACCGGGCGCGCGCACTCGGGCACCAGCGGCAGGGGCGGCTGCGCGGTCATCACACCCATCGTCCACCACCCCCAGACACAACAGTGAAATAGTCCTATCCATTATTTCGCATAAAGGCCGGGGACACACTCCGACACACCACGAAAACCGCAGATCAAACCAGAAAACTACCGACCGCAGACGGACTCCATGTCCGGAGTCCTGGTGAACGGTAGGCCAGAGTTCACTGCGCATATCTGGGATGAGGTCACCGCCGCGCAGACCGAGGTGAGCTACAAGAGCGCTCCGGACTTGTTCACCAACGAGCAATACGCAGCCAAGGAGGCTGCCAACGCGCGGCATTTGGTCGCTAGTTACCAAGGTGGTGTTGGGCAGGCGGGTCAACCGTCGGCATACGTGCTGTTCTGGTTTCCGGACGGGGGAGTGGAGATGCCCGTTGGTGGGAGCCTTATGAGCTCCGAGGTGTGGCGCCCATAAGGTCGACTGGGGTTTCGGAATTTGTCAAGGCGTTTGAGTCCACGGGGTGTTAAGCGGCTGTGGCTGGGTCCTCCTGTTCGGGTGGTTTGGGCGGGTTGATCGCGGCGGTTCCGGGTAGGTCGATGATCTTGGGTGCTGTTTGGCCTGTGAACCGGTGGGGATGCTGTGCTCGGGCGTCGGCCAGGACGGTGCGGCGCTGGGTGTCCTTGTCGGCGGCCAGGCCGTAGAAGACATCGGCGGGGGTGTGCAGGCCGATGCCGCTGTGCCGGTGTTCGTGGTTGTACCAGGCGACGAATTCGTCCATGAAGTCCCGGGCGTGGTGGATGGAGTGGAACCGCGCCGGGAACCTCGGCGCGTATTTGAGGGTCTTGAACCACGATTCGCTGTAGGGGTTGTCGTTGGAGACCTTCGGGCGCGAATGCGACCGCGTGACGCCCAGTTCGGTCAGCAGTCCGGCCACGCTGTTGCTGGTCATCGATGTTCCTCGGTCGGCGTGCACGACGTGGGGGATGCCATAGGTGCCGAAGATCTGCTCCATCATTTCTTTGGCCAGCACCCCGCACTCGCGGGCGTGAACGTGGACCCCGACGATGTAGCGCGAGTAGATATCGATCATCACGTAGGCGTCGTAGTAGACCCCCTTGGCCGGCCCGGCCAGTTTGGTGATGTCCCAGCTGTACACCTGCCGTGGGGCGGTGGCTACCAGCTCCGGGCAGACCGCTTTGTGGTGCCGGGCCAGGCGGCGGCGTTCTTTGACCTGGTTGTTCGCGGCCAGGATGCGGTACATCGTGGAGATCGAACACAGGTAGGTGCCCTCGTCGAGGAGGGTGGCCCACACCTGCATCGGGGCGGCATCGACGAAACGGGCGCTGTTGAGCTCGGCGACGACCCGGGCGCACTCGGCGGCGGTGAGCTTGTTGACCGCCACGGTCGGCACCGGATCGCGCGGGGCTGGTTTGGGTGCAGCCCGCCGTGTCGCGGTTGAGCGATGCATCCCGGTCAGATCTGCCGCCGCCCGCGTTGTGATGTTGTTGGCGCGCAACTCATTCCACGCGTCCATCAACGCCTGGTCGGCCTGGCCGGCGGCTCCGCGCTCTCGGAGAGACTCTCCAAGAGCGCGTGTGCTTTTCCCATTATCTGCAGCGCGGCCTCGGTGGTGGCCAGCCGTTTGGTGGTCTTGTCCAGTTCCCTTCGAAGGTGGGCGATCTCGGCCTGCTCCGCAGTGAGCCTGCCGACCTTCGCCCCAGCCGGCTTGCCCTCCAGCACACCGGCATCGCGTTGCTTGCGCCACTCGCTGATCAGCGATGAGTACAGACCTTCACGGCGTAGATAAGCACCACCGTCATTGGTCTCACAGGCCTGCTCGTAGGCGGCCAGATGGGCCAGCTTGTCGGCTGGACTGAACGTCCGCCGCCGCTGCGGGCCACCAGCACGTGGATGGGTGGAATCCATACATTCATTCTCCCCGGCCGAAGCCAGGCTGGAAATCGTCATCTTCGGGTCGATCCGTATCTCGCCCTGCAGGCGGGGTTGCTATGAACCAATGGACTCAACTCACCCTGACATGCAGGGCCTCGACGTTGTATGTCTTCACCGCCTCGACGGAGGGACCCGAATTAGTCACCTTGAACCGCCCTCATTCTGGCGGAGGCGCCCGCCCGGATCACTTCCTAATGGTCGGCACAGTTGGGCGCTGATCTTGGAAAGTGCCTGTCCCGCGGAAGACGCGCCCAACGGGCCAGCACCGGCAAACCACCGCGCAACTGGCAGACTCCGAGCCGTCAAATACGGGCTCTTCGCACTTGATGGGG
>JAUPLT010000023.1 GCA_030836785.1 Actinomycetota bacterium | reverse complement strand
GGCGGGCAGGGCGGTTCCGGATCGGATGCCGGTAACGGCGGATCCAACGCCGCAGGTGATGGCGGTGGCGGTGGTCGTGGCGCGGCCGGCGGTAAGGGCGGTGACGGAGGTAAGGGCGGTAACGCCGCAGGTGGTGTCAACGGCAGCGGCGGGGCCGGTGGCAAGGGCGGTGACGCCGGGGCGGCCGGTAACGGCGGCTCCGGCGGTAAGGGCGACGTCGACAACCCCCACGGCGGCAGCGGCGGCTGGGGCGGCAACCCCGGTCTGATCGCCGGTCTCGGTGGGTTCGGCGGTGCGGCCGGGATCGGCGGCAGCGGCGGCGCCGCCGGTGCCAGCGGCGGTGCCGGCACCGTCCTCTATGGCGGTAACGGCGGCAACGGCGGCAACGGCTATGACCCCGTCGCCGCGGGCACCGCCGGAAACGCCGGTAACGGCGGCGACGGCGGCAACGGCGGATCCCACGGTAACGGCGGTAACGGCGGCACCGGCGGATCAATGGTCGTCGAGCAGGGCACCTTCGCGCTGATCAACACCTTCGCGGCGACCGGCGACGTCTACCAGATCTCGCAGCTCTACGGACAGGTCTATACCGCGAGTCGAGGCGGCGACACCCTCGAATCTGTCGCAGCTCCCAACTCGGTGTACTGGGGCCCGGTCGCGGTAACCGATCCGAACACCGCCGTACGTGTCATCGACCCGGTCACCTTCAACGAGCGAATTCTGGTCGGTGCCACCGGCTCTGACGTCTTTGCCTTCAACCAAGGCGGCGGCCTGGCCGCCACCATCTCCGGCTTTAATAACCCCCTCTACATCGGCCACCGGCCGTACACCAACTACGCCTACGTGAGTAACAGCGGCAACGACACGATCTCCGTGATCGACCTGCCGACCCTCACCATCCTCACCGGCAACAACCCGTTCTCCGTCGCAGCCGGGCCGCGCGGAATCGGCGTCAACGGAGCCGGTGACAGGGTTTGGGTGGCCAGCCTTATCGACGAGATGGTGACTGTGCTCGACTCCACCGACCCGGCGAGCCTTGCAGTGGTTACCAGCGTCGGTCAGTCAAGGCCATGGGGCTTGACGTTCACCCCGGATGCAAGTCGGGTGTGGGTGACGTCAACGTCTGGCAGCATCACGATCTACAACGCGAACACCAACGCGGTGGTCACCACGATCAGCTCTGGCTTTGACTTCGACGCGCCGACCAACGTGGCGTTCACTAGCGACGGCTCGCGGGCGTTCGTCACCAATAACGCCGGCGGGACCGTCAGCGTGATCGACACCACCGACCCCGACAACCCGGTGTTCGTGGAGACCATCGCCACCCCGCCCAGCCCGATGGCGATCACGGTCAGCGACGACCTCGGTCCGCTTGACCTGTGGGTCGGCTCTCAGAGCGGTGGGGGTCTGAGTGTCTACAGCTACAGCGCCGCCGCCGGCGGCGGTAACGGCGGCACCGGTGGCGATGGCGGCGGGGTGTCCGGTAACGGCGGTAACGGCGGTAACGGCGGGTCGGCGACGGCAAACGGCAACACCGCGACCGCGACCGCAGGCCGCGGCGGCGGTGGTGGCAACGCCGTGGGTAGTGGTGTCGGCGGGGTCGGGGGTTCGGGTGGTTCGGCGACGGTCACCGGGGGACTCGATAGCGGTGCCACCGGTGGTGACGGTGGTGACGGTGGTCGCGGGGCCGGGACGGGTGCCGGTGGCGTCGGCGGCACCGGTGGCGCGGCTTCGAGTTCCGGGGATGCCCAGGGCGGCTCCGGTGGCGATGGCGGCAGCGCGCTGGGGACCGGCAACGGCGGTACCGGCGGTCTCGGTGGCGACGCCTTCGCGGGTCCCGACGGCGGTGATGCCTATGCGGGTCGGGGTGGCACCGGCGGTGACTCGGCGGGCGGAAACGGCGGCAGCGGCGGTACCGGCGGTAACGGGACCGGTACCAACGCTTATGGCGTGGGTGGCAGCGGCGGTGGCGGCGGCAACGCGGGTGGGGGCGGAACGGGCTCAGGCGGGGCAGGTGGGGTGGGCGGTATCGGCACCCAGTTCAACGATGATGAATACGCATACGGGGGCACGGGTGGTGACGGCGGCAATTCGGTGAACGGCACCGGTGGTGCCGGCGGGATGGGCGGTGTGGCGTATTCCTACAGCTACTCCGGCTACGGCGGTGCCGGCGGCGATGGCGGGAACTCCGTCAATAGTGACGGCGGCCATGGTGGCACCGGTGGTGTGGCCTTCGCCTTCGACGGGGCCGGTGTCGAGGGTGGTCGCGGCGGTGACGGCGGTAACGGTGGCGGCACCGGTAACGGCGGCGACGGCGGTGATGGCGGTGTCGGTACGGGGGTTGACGGTGCCGACGCTTCGGGCGGCGGCGGGGGTGATGGCGGACATGCGCTGGGCTCCGGTGACGGCGGTGACGGTGGTGATGGTGTGGCTGGTATCAGCAGCGTCGGCAGGAGCGCGAGCAGTGGCGGCGGTGGTGACGGTGGCAACGCCGCGGGTGCCGGTGACGGTGGTGACGGCGGCGACGGGGCGTCGGCTGAATCGATCGGGGGCGCTGCCTCGGCGGGCAGCGGCGGCAGGGGCGGCAATTCTGCCGGTGGCTCCGGCGGGCGTGGCGGCGCGGGTGGTTCGGCCACCTCGACAGGTGCCGGCTACGGCGCCTACGGCGGGTCCGGCGGCGATGGCGGGAATGCGCCGGTCGGAGGCAGCGGCGGGTCCGGCGGTTGGGCTTCGAGCAACGGCGATTTCAGCAGTGCCTTCGGCGGTAACGGCGGCAACGGCGGTGTCACCGGCGGGCTCGGCGGTTCCGGCGGCACCGCGTCGGCGATCGGCGGCGGCACCACCGTCGTCCCGGGCACGAACGGACAAGACAACTAAGGCACGGAAGGAAAGCCGCCCCGGATCACACCGGGGCGGCTTTCTTATTGCTGGTTCAGAACTCGCTGAGAACTCAGCGTCCTGACGTCCGGCTCAGGTCGACCGCGATGAAATCCGTGCGCCACAAGCCCTCGAACAGCTCCAGCCCGATCGACTCCAACTCGCCCAGATCGGTGGTGGCCAGCACACCGCTCGCGGCGACCCGTGCGGCGATATCGCGGATGCTGCGCTCGCCGTCGACCAACTGGGCGAAGGCCAGGTGCGTCGGGCTCAGCCGCAGGCCCCAGCCCGGACGGTCGATCTCCTGGCCGCGCACGGCCACCCGAAGGCGCATCAGCGGGATGTAGTCCAGGGCCGCAGCGGAGGTGAAGTCGATGCGGTAGGAGGCCTCGGGACGGTCCGCACGCGACGCGGTGAAGAAGTGGCATGCGTTGGTGGTGCGAAGACGCTCCATCACCGCCCACAGTTTGCGGTCGGGCAGAGCGTTGACCGCGGCGAAAAACTCGTTGTCCGGATCGGTCAGCATCGGCGGGTAGTAGGAGGTCTTGAGGAACCACTCGCCGAAGACCAGGCCGGCCGACTCGACGAGTTCGATGCAGCCGTCCACGGTGTAACTGCGATCGCGACCGTGCAGGAAGGTGTCGACCAGGCCGGCGTCGAATTGCAGGTCCGGCGCGATCGCCAGGTAACTCCGCAACGGGTGATCCGAGGCCAGCGTGGTGATCGCGAACTTGACCATCTGCAGAGACTCCTCGTCCTGGCGCAGATTGAGGTCGCGGAAGATGGACTGCATGAGTTCCACCCCGATCCGGCCGTACCGGGCGTAGAGCATCAGCGCGGCCACGCCGTCCGGGCGCAGACAGTCCGCCAGTGCCTTCATCCCCGCCGGCGGATCGGCCATGTGGTGCAGCACCCCGGTGGACACGATCAGGTCGAAGTCCTTGCCGAGGCTGGGTAGATCCTCGATCGGAAGTAGATGCGTCTCAAGGTTTTTCAGCGAGTACTTGTCCTTGAGGTAGCGGGTGTGGTCCAGCGAGGGTTGGCTGACGTCGACAGCCACCACCTTGGCCGCGCGGTTGGTGTAGGCGAATACCGCCGCCTGGTTGGTGCCGCAACCGGCGATCAGGATGTCCATATCGGGCTGGTAGGGCCGGTCCGGCCAGAGGATCCGATGCGCGTGGCTGGGGTCGTACCACTGCCAGTTGTCGCGCAGCCAGAACTCCAGGTTCTGGATCGGCTCCGGGTACTGCCACTTCTCGTACTGCTGGGCGACGATATCGGCGCGGGGGCTCTCAGGCATGGCGAAATTGACTCCTGGGCAACAGTTCTCGGGTAGGTACTAGTGGTCAGCGGTTGGCGAGCAACGGGTTCATCTTCAACACCGGCAGCGGGTAGAGGTACTCGCTCTCGGTCTGGTCGAGGCTGTCGTAGAGGCCGATGCTGTAGACGCCGGCCGCCTCCACCCGCATCGGCAGATACTGGGTGAACACCCGGAACTTCACCGGAGTCGGGGGGTTGTCATGCCAATGCCAGCCGAACTCCAAGCTGCCCACCCGTTCGCCCTCGGGAGAGGTCGCCACGATGTACTTCACCGGGTCATAGTCGGCGCCACCGAGCGCGCACATCGCGATGACCATCGGAACGGTGATCTGGGCCGGAAAATTGTCCACGTAGCAACTGGTCATCGGGAAGCCCTTGGCGTTGACTCCGCCACCG
>JAUPLT010000299.1 GCA_030836785.1 Actinomycetota bacterium | reverse complement strand
TTCGAAGGGTTCGTGGCGGCTGTATCCGATACCGCCGTGAATCTGCATCGCCCGGTCGGCGGCTTCACAGACCAGCCGGTTGGCGCGGTAGTTCGCCATCGACACCTTGTCGGATACCTCGAGGTGGTGGTTGCGGTCCAGTTCCCAGGCGGCGTAACGGACCAGCAGGCGGACCATCTGTGCCTCGGTCTGCAATTCCACCAGTGGCCACTGCACGGCCTGGTTGACCGCCAGCGGCTTGCCGAAGGTGACCCGTCGTCTGGAGTAGTCAACGGCCCGGTCGATGCAGTACTGCGCCGCGCCGAGGCTGCTCGCGGCCTGCCGGATCCGGTTCTCGTGCAGGAAGGTCTGGGCGACCTCCAGGCCGCGGTCCACCTCGCCGAGCACCGCGTCGGCGGGGACCCGCACATCGCGCAACTCCACCTCGGCGTGATCGCTGGGCATGTTGAACGTCCACCAGTAGTAGGGAACCTCGAAGCCCGGAGCGTCGCACGGGACCAGAAACGCGGTGATGCCCAGCGCTTGCCCGGGTTCGCCGGAGGTGCGGGCGAAAACCAGGTCATGGGTGGCGCGGTGCACCCCGGTGTTCCAGCGTTTGGAGCCGTTGATGACCCACCCCGAATCGGGCTGGTCGCCGTCCCTGATCGCGGTGGTCTCCAGCCAGGTGGCATCGCTGCCGTGGTCGGGCTCGGTCAGACCGAAGGCCATGGACCGTGTGCCGGTCAGCATGGCCTCGATCCAGTCCTTCTTCTGCTCCGCCGTACCGAACCGGTCCATCATGATGACCTGCGGGAAGTTCCCGACGATGGAAGATTCGTCCTGTAGGTCGTTGTGCAGGCCAAGACCTTTGTGTGCCAGATGCTCCCGGATCACCGCCATGTCCAGGTTGGTCCCGTCTCGGCCACCGAACTTGCTGGGCAGACCGTAGCGCAGCCACCCGGCGGCATCGGCCCGACGGCGCATCTCGTCGAGCAGGTCCTCCCAGTCACGGTTCGGCACCCCGCCGTTGTCGAGGTCGGTCCGGGCGAATTCCCTTCTCCGGTCGAAGTACTGCATGTGCTCACGCTCCAGGGGCGCGATCTCCGCTTCGATGAAAGCGTCCATCTCGGCCAGCAGCGGCGGAAGATGCTCGGGCACAGAAAAATCAGTCACAGTGAAATCCACCTATACTTTCTCAGGTGTGACGCCGTAGAGCGTTCGGCGCCAGATCGTGGACAGGGTGGTGACCGCAGCGTGGTCGGACAGGCCTTCGGACAAGCTGACGCTGGTAAAACGCTCGAACAGCAGCGCGATCGCTAATGCGATGTGGTCGGCCTCCAGTTCCAAAGCGTGACCCTGCTGTTGGGCACGGCGCACGGAGGCACCTACGGCATCCATGCCAAATCGGCGGAATCGGTTCTGTAGCAATGTGAACCGCGGCGAAGCGGCGGCGAGCTGATCGATGGCTACCATGATGCCCACGTTGGGCTTGAACCGCTCCCAGTAGACCGAGACCGCGGAGGAGAAGTAGTCGCCGTCGTCGGAAATCTTGGGCAGGTCGACCAGGTCGTGGAGGAATTCCTCGGCCAGCACCGCAAGAAGGTCCTCCTTGTCGGTGAAGTAGCGGTAGAAGGCCGCCGGGGACTTGCCCGCCGCGGACGTGATGTCGGAGAGCGTGGTGCCGTGGAAACCGCGCTGGGCGAACAGGGTCCGCGCCGCTTCAGAGATGGCCTGCCGGGTCTGGCGGCCCTTCGTGGACAGCGTGCGGGCTGTGGGCATCGGCTCAGCCGGTTACCCGGTCCCCGGCGCGAAGTAACGCACCGGGGAGTTCGTGGCCGACGATGTCACGCGCCACTCGGGCGGCGTCGATGGCTGCTGCCAGGTCGATGTCGACGCCGACTCCGCTGTCGCGCAACAGATACACCAGATCCTCCGTGGCGATATTGCCGCTCGCGCCGGGCGCGAACGGGCAGCCGCCGAGGCCGCCGACCGAGGAGTCCAGCCGGGTGACCCCTGCGCTGACCGCAGCCCACGCGCTGGCCAGACCGCATCCGCGGGTGTTGTGGAAGTGCGCGCCGAGCGGACGCCCGCCGATGCGGGGCGCCACCTGATCCACCAGTGCGGTGACCCGGCCCGGGGTCGCGGTCCCGATGGTGTCGGCGATCGCAATCCGGTCGGCGCCGGCGTCGCAGGCGGCATCGACGACGTCGAGCACCCGTTGGACCGGGGTGGGGCCGTCGAACGGACAGTCCCAGGAGGTGGAGATGATCACCTCGACACTGACCCCGGCGTCATGGGTGATGGCGACGATATCGCCGATCTGCGCGGCGGCCTCGGCGCTGCTGCGTCCGACATTGGCCCGGCTGTGCCCATCGGAGGCCGACACCACGTACTCCAGGGAGCCGAATCCGGCGGCGATGGCCCGGCGGGCACCGTTCGGGCTCGCCACCAGGGCGGAGAACTCGATATCGGGGTAGTCGGCCAGGGCGGCGGCGAGTTCGGGGGCGTCGGCCAGGGCGGGAACCTTCGAGGGTGAGACGAACGCGGTGGCTTCCACCTGACGCACCCCGGTGGCGGCGATGGCGGCCAGCAACTCCAACTTGGCCGCCAGTGGGACCGGACTCTCGATCTGCAGTCCGTCGCGCAGGGCCACCTCGCGGATCGTCACATGGGTGGGCAGATCGCTCACAGCACTCCTTCTTCAGCAAGGTCGGCGAGCTCCCCTGCACTCAGGCCGAGCAGATCGCGGTAGACCTCGTCATTGTGCTGGCCGGGCCGGGCGGGTCCGGCGTTGCGTACCCCGCCAGGGCTCTCGGAAAGCACTGGCACCACTCCGGGGCCCAGGACGGTGCGGCCGCTGCGTTCGTCGTGGTGTTCGACGATCATGCCGCGGGCGAGGAACTGCGGGTCCTTGACCACCTCGGCGACGGTGTTGATCGGCCCGGCGATCACCCCGGCCGCGTTGAGGGTGTCGATGATGTCGGCGGGCTGACGCTGGGCGGCCCACTCCCCGATGATGGCGTCGATCTCGTCCTGGTTGCGCCCACGGGCGCCGTGGTCGATGAAGCGGGGGTCGGTGGCCAGATCGGACCTGCCCATCGCCGCGCACAGCCTGCGGAACACGGTGTCCTGATTGGCTGCGATCACCACCCAACTGCCGTCGGCGCTGCGGTAGATGTTCGACGGCGCAATACCTTCCAGTCGGGTCCCGGAAGGCCCACGCACCACCCCGCCCGCGTCGTAGTCGGGGATGGTGGACTCCTGCACGGCCAAGCAGGCCTCGGTGAGGGCGGCATCGACGATCTGGCCCTTACCGGTGACCGTGCGCCGGTATAGGGCGGCCAGCGCGCCCTGGGCGGCGAACATCCCGGCCAAGGTGTCGCCGAGGGAAAGCGCCAGCCGAGGTGGCGGCCCACCTGGGAAGCCGTTCATATGCCGCAACCCGCTGACCGCTTCGGCCACCGAGGCGTAGCCGGCTTTGCCCGCGTCCGGGCCGGTCTGGCCGTAGCCGGACACCCGGACCAGGATGATGCCCGGGTTGCGTTGCCGCAGAACGTCATAGCCCAGATCCCACTTTTCCAGGGTGCCGGGGCGAAAGTTCTCGATGACGATGTCCGAGTGTTCAACGAGATCCAGGAACAACTCCCGGCCGCGGGGCTTGCGTAGGTTGAGCGTCACACACCGCTTGTTGCGGGCGTGCACGGTCCAGAAGAAGTGGTGACCGTCGACCTCCGCCTGCCCCCAGGTCCGGATCGGGTCCGGGGCGCCCGGTGGTTCGATCTTGATGACGTCGGCACCCATATCGCCGAGTAATCGGCCGGCGAAGGGGCCCGAGATCAGGGTGCCGACCTCCAGCACGCGGATGCCGTCCAGTGCGCCGGTCACTGTGTGATCTCCGAAAACCCATGTCGTGCAGTCCATGCGGTGATGATGTCGACCGCCTGCGCGAGGGCTTCGCGTTGTCCGGGCCCAGAGTAGTAATGGTTGGCGCCGGGGATCTCGTGTATCTCCTTGTCGGGGTGACCGATGGCCTCGAACAGCCGCCGGGTGTGGCTGGGCGTGCAGGCGTCGTCGGCGAGGTTGCCGATCACCAGGGTGGGTACCGTGACGTCGTGCCCGCAGGCGATACCGTCGGCGCGGGCGTCGTCATAACTCCACTGCGACAGCCAACTGCGCAGCGAGCAGAACCGGGCGAGCCCGATCGGAGAGTTGTTGACGACTCGCGGATCGCCCAGGTAGCAGCTTCCCGGTCGGCGTTCGTTGGGATCGATGGTGGGATCCAGCCAACGCGGATCCGCCATGGTGCCGTGCACGACGAAGCAGTACTCCTCGCCGCTGTCAGTGGACGGGTCGCCGTGAGTGGAAGAGCCGCCCCGGGCTTCCAGTTCGGCGAGTGTGCCCTTGACCCAGGCGGTGATTCGCCGGTTGCGGTCGATCTGCGCCTGCCGGTAGCGCGCGAGGAAGGCAGGCGTGTACGGCGGCTGATTCGGGTTGTCCGGGTTGTACAAGTCCAGTTCGGGATCACGCCGGGACGGATCCGATTCATCGAGGATGGACGCATCGAGCCACTCGGTGAGTGTGCCGTGGCGGCTGATGTGGGCGGCGAGCAACATGATTCCGTCGGCGGGTATCAGTCCGAGCGGCCCGGCCTGCTGCTGGTAGTAGAGCGACAGAGATCCGCCACCGCTCCACCCGGCCAACACGACTTTCGAATAGCCGAGACGGTTCTTGGCGTCCTTGATGACTTCGCCGAGGTCCTCGACCACCTTCTCCATCAGCAGCGCCGAGTCCGTGCCGCGGAAGCGACTGCCCGCGTAGATCACGTGATGGCCGGCACGGGCCAGGGCGTTCACCATCGGCAGGTAGGCGCCGCCACCGATCGGGTGCATGAACACCAGCACCGTCTCCGACGGGATGTCCGGCTTGAGGAGGTAGCACTCCAGCACGACGATCTCGGCCAGCCCGCCGTAGACGTCGCAGACCCCGGAATCGTTCGGGAAGGCGACCAGGTAGGGGATGCGGTCGTAGCTCATTTCGCCGCTCGGGAGTTTGATACCGCGAGCACCTCCGGCGACGGCGTCAGCCGCTGTCGGGTGTCGATGGCGATGACTTTCCACTCGATGGCGTCGTACTCGTCGAATAGTCGCCGGGCGCGCTCCCGGGCTCGCTCCGGGGCGCCGTGGTGCACACCCTGTGGCGCGTGGCTGATCAGGCCGGGCGGCATCGGCTGGCCGTACAGGGAACCGCCGTGGAAGAAGGCGACCTCGTCGAAGTCGACGTTGCGGTGGTACCACGGGGTGCGCTCGGTTCCGGGAACGCTCTCGGCCGGTTTGGGCAGGAAGTTGCAGACGTACACCCCGGTCGCCTGCATGAACAGATGCACCGTCGGTGGCAGGTGCACGCCGGCGGAGGTGATGACGTTGTAGTCGTCGATGTTGAAGGTGAACGGGAAGTTGTCGCCGCGCCAGCCTTCCACGTCGATGGGGTTGTGCCGGTAGAACAGCGAGCTGTGGCTGACCCCGTCGATCGGTCGGTGGGCCAGTCGCACTTCGTATTCGTCGCGGCCGTCGTCATCGAGGGCGGCCGGTTCCGGCACCGTCAGCTGGGCGGGGTCGAACGGCCAGTGCCGGCCGAGAGGCCCGGGCGGGGGAGCGCGGAACTCCTCGGCCGCCTCGATCATCAGCCAGGTGCCCGGCTCATCCGGGATCTGGCGCCACGTGCAGGCCTTGGGCAGGTACACCCAGTCGCCGG
>JAUPLT010000022.1 GCA_030836785.1 Actinomycetota bacterium | reverse complement strand
CGGGCGGGGTACCCGGGATTGCGGCGGGCGGGGTCACCACACCGCCGCCGCCGGCAGCGGGCGGGGTACCCGGGATTGCGGCGGGCGGGGTCACCACACCGCCGCCGCCGGCAGCGGGCGGAGTGCCCGGGATTGCGGCGGGCGGGGTCACCACACCACCGCCGCCAGCGGCGGGCGGGGTACCCGGAACGGTCGCCGGAGGGGTGGGAACACCCGCAACGGCGCCGCTACCCGGTGCACCCGGGGCCGATGCCGGCGGGATTGCCGCACCGGCGCTCGCGGGTGTGCCGGGAGCGCCCGGAACGCTGGCGGGCGGAATCGGAACGCTGCCCGCAACCGAAGCCGGAGGCGTCGGACCACCGGCGGTCGGGGACTTCGGGGCCAGAATCGACGACGCGGCGCCGGGCACCCCGTTAGAGAGGTCCGGGGGGCTGGTGACCACGTTCTGCATGATGCTGATGCACGGAACTCCCCCGATGTTGGGGTCGGCGACCGCGAAGTGGCCGGCAAGTGGGGCCGTCCAGAAGAACCCCGCGGTCGCCATCGCTGTCGCCGCCGCCACCCGGGTGGTGGTCCGTGACATGTGCTTCCCCATTTCTGTGGTGATATCCGACGCCAAACTACAGCCGTGTAAGACCGTTGCCGGGCTGACGAATCTGGGGGTTACCGAACCGTGGCCAAGCGGTGCCGTCATGGTTACCGAGGTGCTGTGCGGCATGATCCGGGTACGTCGGAATGCTGCCCGCAATGTTTGCCTGCGGACATCTTCAACGGGGAAAACAGCCGCGTGCGGCTCAGGCTAACCGCGGTGCTGATCTTTGCTCCCGCGGTCATACCGCCGGCGCTACTTCACGCCGGCAGCATCCATGCCGCGCAACTCCTTCTTCAGGTCGACGATCTCGTCGCGTAGTCGGGCGGCAAGTTCGAACTGCAGGTCACGCGCCGCGGTCATCATCTGATCAGTCAGGTTCTTGATCAGATCGGCGAGTTCCGCGCGGGGCATCGAAGTGACGTCGCGGCCCTCCACCAAACCGGTGCTCACCGCCCGGCCCGACTCGCCCTGCGCCCGCCGGCCCCGGGATGCGCTGCGTCCCGAACCGCCGACCTCGACGCCTTCGCCGGCCGTGTCGTCGGCCTCGCTGTACACCTGATCCAGGATGTCGGCGATCTTCTTGCGCAACGGTTGTGGGTCGATACCGCGCTCGGTGTTGTAGGCGACCTGCTTTGCGCGGCGGCGTTCAGTCTCGTCGATGGCCTCACGCATCGAAGCGGTGATGTTGTCGGCATACATGTGCACTTCGCCGGAGACGTTGCGAGCCGCGCGGCCGATGGTCTGGATCAAGCTGCGGGTGGATCGAAGGAATCCTTCTTTGTCGGCGTCGAGGATGGAGACCAGCGATACCTCGGGAAGGTCGAGGCCCTCCCGCAGGAGGTTGATGCCGATCAGCACGTCGTAGTCACCGAGCCTTAGCTGGCGCAGTAGTTCCACCCGGCGCAGGGTGTCGACCTCGGAGTGCAGGTACCGCACTCGGATGCCCATCTCCAGCAGGTAGTCGGTGAGGTCTTCGGCCATCTTCTTGGTCAGGGTCGTGACCAGCACACGCTCGTCGCGTTCGGCGCGGTCGCGAATCTCCCCGATCAGGTCGTCGATCTGTCCCTTCGTCGGTTTGACGACGACCTTCGGGTCAACAAGTCCAGTGGGACGGATCACCTGCTCGACGACCTCGCCGCCACACTGGGCGAGTTCGTAGGGCCCCGGGGTGGCCGACAGGTAGACCGTCTGCCCGATCCGTGCGCTGAACTCCTCCCACGTCAGTGGCCGATTGTCGACGGCAGAGGGCAGCCGGAAGCCGTACTCCACCAGGTTGCGCTTGCGGGACATGTCGCCCTCATACATCCCGCCGATCTGTGGAACCGTCACGTGCGACTCGTCGATCACCAGCAGGAAATCGTCGGGGAAGTAGTCCAGCAGGGTGGCGGGGGCGGAGCCGGCCGGCCGGCCGTCGATATGCCGGGAGTAGTTCTCGATTCCCGAACAGAACCCGACCTGGCGCATCATCTCGATGTCGTAATTGGTGCGCATCCGCAGCCGCTGGGCCTCGAGCAGCTTTCCCTGCCGCTCCAACTCGGCCAGCCGTTGCTCAAGTTCTTCCTCGATGGTGGAAATAGCCTGCGCCATTCGCTCCGGGCCAGCCACATAGTGGGTGGCCGGGAAGATCCGCAACGAGTCCACCTTGCGAACCACGTCCCCGGTCAACGGGTGCAGGTAATACAGCGCCTCGATCTCGTCGCCGAAGTACTCGATCCGGATGGCGAGTTCCTCATAGGACGGGATGATCTCGACGGTGTCGCCCCGAACACGGAAGCTGCCGCGGGTGAACGACATGTCGTTGCGGGCGTACTGGACGTCAACCAGCAGCCGCAACAGCCCGTCCCGGGGCACCTCGGTGCCGACCTGCAACTCCACCGACCGGTCCAGGTAGGACTGCGGGGTCCCGAGCCCGTAGATACAGGACACCGACGCGACCACGATGACGTCGCGCCGCGACAGTAGCGCCGAGGTTGCGGAGTGCCGTAACCGCTCGACGTCGTCGTTGATCGAGCTGTCCTTCTCGATATAGGTATCGGTCTGCGCGATGTAGGCCTCAGGCTGGTAGTAGTCGTAGTAGGAGACGAAATACTCCACGGCGTTGTGCGGGAACATCTCCCTCAGCTCGTTGGCCAGTTGCGCGGCGAGAGTCTTGTTCGGTGCCATGACCAGGGTCGGCCGCTGGAGACGTTCGATCAACCAGGCCGTGGTGGCCGACTTTCCGGTGCCGGTGGCGCCCAGCAGCACGACATCGTGCTCCCCCGCCCGGATTCGGCGTTCCAGTTCCTCGATGGCGGCGGGCTGGTCGCCGGAGGGCTGGTACGGGCTGACCACCTCGAATCGGTTGCCGGAGCGCACGGCATCGTCCACGGCACGGTAGTCGGATTGCGCCAGAACCGGACGTTCGGTAGCGAAAGCCATGGAATACAGCCTAGGTGCGTGGACCGACAGGCCCGGCCCGGCGATGAGCCGTGGGTGAACGCCGGGTGTCTGAAGAATGAACGCCGGATTGACACGATATCGCCGTTCCCGGCCCGAACCCGGCCCGCGGTTCATAGGCTCCCCCGGTGGACGTCAGATGCCCGCAGGAGTTCCGGCTCTTTCCGACACTTCGCGGTTACCGCCGGCAGTGGCTCGGCCGGGATCTGCTGGCCGGGGTGACGTTCGGCGCAGTGACCATGCCGGGCCAGCTGGCCACCGCCCACCTGGCCGGGATGCCGCCGATCACCGGGCTCTACGGGTTCCTGGTCGCGACGGTCGTCGGCGCGGCGATATCCACCAACCGACACCTGGCGTTCGGGGTGGACAGCACGGTCGCCCCGATCCTGGCCGCCGGATTGGCCAGCCTGGGCATGGTGGCCGGGACACCGGAGTACATCGGGCTGGCTGTGATCACGGCGTTCATGGTCGGGTTGTTCACGCTCACCATCGGCGTCGGCCGGCTCGGCTGGGTGGGGGACTTCCTGTCCAGGCCGGTGATGATCGGGTTCTTCGGCGGAATCGCGGTGATCATCATCGTCCACCAACTCCCGGGAATCCTCGGAGTGCCTGACGGAACCGGCCGGACGCTGTCCCGCATCGGGCAGGTGTTCGGGCAGTTCAGGGAAGCCAACACCCCGACGCTGATCCTCGGGCTGGCGTCGTTGACCCTGCTTCTGGGCATCGCCAAGATCAGCCGCCGGGTTCCCGGCGCGCTGATCGTGCTGGTCCTGTCCACGCTGTCGATGTTCGTCTTCCACCTCGGTGATGACGGCGTAGCGGTGCTGGGGCCGCTCGAGCGGGGATTGCCGTCAATCCACCTGCCGCCGTTCTCACTCTCGGCGGTCGAGGCTGTGCTCACGACCGCGCTGGTCGTCGCGATCTTCTGTCTGGCCCAGACCGCCGCGACCACACGCTCAGCCGCGAACCTGGGCGGTTTCGAGACCGACATCAACGCCGACTTCCGGGCCTTGGGGCTGGCCAACGTGATGTCCAGCCTGGTCGGATCATTCACCGTCAACGCCAGCCCGCCGTCGACGACGATCATCGCGGAGTCCCGCGGCCGCAGTCAGCTGGTCTCGCTGGTCGCCTCCGTCCTGGTGGTCGTCGTCCTGTTCTTCAGCCAGTTGATCGAGAACCTTCCGATGGCGACCTTGTCGGCGGTGTTGATCTACATCGCCATCAAGATCTTCCGCGTCGATCAGATGCGCGCCACCCTCGAGTACTCCAAACGAGCCTTCGCCCTCATGCTCGCGGCGCTGACCGGGACCGTCGTGCTGGGCATCGTCTATGGCGTACTTTTCGCGGTGGTGATCTCGTTCATCTATCAGGCCTCCCGCACCGCTCGTCCGGAACTGCTTCGACTGGGCCGCTCGGAACTGGGAACCTGGCTGCCGCTGTCCGATGGGCGGGCTACCGCGGTACCGGGAATCGCCGCGTTCGCGCTCAACGGACCGCTGTGGTTCGGCAACGCGAACTGGTTCCGGATCCATCTCATCGACGCACTCCCCGACGAGGATGACGAGGAGAGCGAGGATCAGCCTGACCTGCTGGTGCTCGACGCCCGCCGGATCGACGATGTCGACTTCACCGGATTCGAGGCGCTGTGCGATGTGGCCGACGTCGCGGCTCTGCGCGGCGTACCCTTCTTGGTCGTCGTTCAGAAGGGCCGGACTGAGCGGGCTTTCCAGGGCGGCGGCTTCTCCGAACTGCTGGGTCGGTCCCGTTTCTTCGACACCATTCCGCTGGCGATTGCAGCGTTTCCGAACGTGGCCGCCAACCGGCTGTCGCATCAGGGCGGCCTCGACCCGGAGAGGAGCGCCCATCCACCCGCCGAAACATGAGACGTTCGATCTCGCGGCACGCACCAACACCGACCCCAAGGGGATCGTGCGCGCGGTGGACGAGTATCTGTTGATGCCGTGGGGGCTCTACATGGCCCGTCCCACGCCCGGTCGCACCCAGTTCCATTATCTGGAGTCCTGGCTGCTGCCGTCGCTGGGCCTTCGAGCCAACGTGTTCCACTTCAACCCCGGGTTCGAACGCGACCAGGACTACTACCTCGACATCGGTTCCATCACAGTCGGCGCGGACCGCTGGGAGGCTGTGGACCACTACCTCGACCTGGTGATCAGGACCGGGCAACGCGCCGACTTGGTGGACGTCGACGAACTGCTCGAAGCCCACCGGCACGGGCTGGTGGACTCCGAAACCGCCGAGTCCGCCGTGCGCAGCGCGGTTGCGGTCGTCGGTGAACTGGCAGCGCACCGCCACGATCTGAACGCCTGGCTGGCCGCCGTCGGAATGGAACTGTCCTGGCGCGAGGCGTACCCTCGTCACCCGTGGGAAGCATGAGGCGTCCGATCACCGCCGGTGCCCTGGCTGCGTCGGTTGCGCTGCTGACCGCGGTCTCCCCCGCCGTCGCGGGGGCCGACGACGATCCGGTGCCCGGCCCGGTTCCGGGCCCCACTGCGGAGGATGGCCTGCAGCACAATGTCACCTACCGCGCCCGGGTCGACGGCATTGCCCGGGGTGCCCTGATTTCGTATCGGATCAGCGATGCCCAGGTCAACAGTGCCGACCCGACGATGTTGCCGGGCCGCACCTTCGAGACCACCGGGGTGCTGAGCGACCCCGGTGAGGCCGGAATGCGGATTTCCATCCAGTGGCCGTACTCGGCGAACCTGGTCTGCGAGATCTTGGTTGACGACCTGACCATCGCCGCGGCCAGCCAGTTCGTCGGCCCGCGCCTCACCCCCGCCGACGACGACCCGGATTACGGGGCGCTCAACTGCGGGGCGCCGCTGACCAATGCCACGGGGACGCCCGCCGGACCGATACCGGGCGACACCGAGCCACCACTGCCCGGAACCGCGGTTGATCCAGCGGTGCCGGTGACAGACCCCGCCACGCCACTGACGGATCCTGCGGCGCCGATCAACTGACCGGCGACCACCCCGTCGACTCGGCCCAGGACCGGGCCCGCGAATGGGCCTGTCCTAACCACTGCGCCGCACTCTGCGGTCCGGCACGCTTGGCCGCCAGGTAGTCGGGGCACACACCGGGATGGCTGGCGAGCCAGTCCACGAACAGCAGCGCGAACTGCTGCGGCGATGTGCCGGCGACCCGGATATGGACATGGGTCGGTCGGCCTGGGTCCGCCGATGCGTGAAATCGCTTGGGGTGCACAGACTCCGACCCACCAAGGACCGCGTCGGCGATAATGCTCGCGACCCTCGGGTAACCCGCCCGCAGCAGGTCGCCGGCGAGTTCGTCGGCGAGGTCCAGCGATGCGACCGTCACCTGCATGTCGATGATGTCGCGGGCGTCCAGTCCCGGCACCGCGGTCGAACCGATGTGATCGACGCGCAGCGCCCGGTGCCCGCAGGCGGTCCGCAGCCGAGCAGCGATGCGACCGGCCTGATCGAGCCAATCGGGATCAGCCGGTACCAGGCGGTCTGGATCCGGAGCGGGTCTCCCGATGGCCAGGTTATGGGAGAACGGCAGGATCCGCTGGAACCACAGGTCACGCACACGCTCGACCAGGTCGCCCTCGGTCCCGGAGTTGTCCAGCCACACGTCGGCCACCGCGCGGCGTTGATCGTCGGTTGCCTGGGCGGCGATGCGTGACTTGGCGTCAGCCTCCGCCATCCCGCGCCGGTGTACCAGTCGGTCCAACCGGACGTCTGCGTCGGCGTGCACCACCACCACCAGAGGGAACAGCGGGGCCATCCCGGACTCCACCAGGAGTGGGATGTCCTCCACGATCACCTGGTCCTCGGCGACCGCGGCCACGATCTCGGCGCGGCGGCGGGCCACCAGGGGATGCACGATGGCGTTGAGCCTGGCCCGCTGCTGATCGTCGACGAACGCCTTCGCGGCCAGCGCGGGACGGTCCAACGCACCGTCGGGCAGCAGGATCTCGTGACCGAACTCGTCGACCAGGGCGGCCAGGCCCTCGGTGCCGGGTTGGACCACCTCGCGGGAGATGACGTCGCCGTCGACGATCACCCCGCCGCAGTCGGCGAACGTGCGCGACACGGTGGACTTACCCGCGCCGATCCCGCCGGTCAGGCCGATGCGCAGCATCGCCCACCTCCGACAGTGTCAGCACCAACAGTGTCACCACAGAAAAGGACACCACGCAGCGGATTCCGAAGAATCCTGCTGCGTGGTGTCACCCTGGATGATCGGTGGTTAGGCGTTACCGGCCAGCTTCTCCCGCAACGCTGCCAGCTGGGCGTCGCTGGCCAGCGAACCGCCGGCCTCTTCGGCGCCGGGCGAGCTGGACGTCGTGGTGCCGGACGGACGCTCGGTGGCGGCAGCAGCCTCGGCCGCGGCGAACTTCTCCATCTGCGCGGTGTGCATCCGGTGCCGACGCTCGGCCTCCGCGTACCGGGCTTCCCACTCGGTGCGCTGCTTATCGAAGCCTTCGAGCCACTCGTTGGTCTCGGCGTCGAAGCCCTCCGGGAAGATGTAGTTGCCCGCATCGTCGTAGCTGTCGGCCATGCCGTACTTCGACGGGTCGAACTCCTCGGTGTAGTCCTCGTTGGCCTGCTTGAGGCTCAGCGAGATGCGGCGGCGCTCCAAGTCGATGTCGATGACCTTGACCATGGCGTCGTCTCCGACCGCGACGACCTGATCGGGAACCTCGACGTGACGCTCAGCCAGTTCGGAGATGTGCACCAGGCCCTCGATGCCCTCCTCGACGCGGACGAACGCACCGAACGGCACCAGCTTGGTGACCTTGCCCGGCACGATTTGGCCGATGGCATGGGTGCGGGCGAAGTGGCGCCACGGGTCTTCCTGGGTTGCCTTGAGCGACAAGGAAACCCGCTCGCGGTCCATGTCGACGTCGAGCACCTCGACGGTGACCTCGTCGCCAACCTGCACGACCTCCGACGGGTGGTCGATGTGCTTCCAGGACAGCTCGGACACGTGCACCAGGCCGTCGACCCCGCCGAGATCGACGAAGGCGCCGAAGTTGACGATCGAGGACACGACACCCTTGCGGACGGCACCCTTGACCAGCTGGTTGAGGAACTCGCTTCGGACCTCCGACTGGGTCTGCTCGAGCCAGGCGCGACGGGACAGCACCACGTTGTTGCGGTTCTTGTCCAGTTCGATGATCTTGGCCTCGATCTCCTTGCCGATGTAGGGCTGAAGATCGCGGACCCGGCGCATCTCGACCAGGGAGGCGGGCAGGAAGCCGCGCAGGCCGATGTCGAGGATCAGGCCGCCCTTGACGACCTCGATGACGGTGCCCTTGACGGCCTCGTCCTTCTCCTTGAGTTCCTCGATGGTGCCCCAGGCGCGCTCGTACTGAGCGCGCTTCTTGGACAGGATCAGTCGTCCTTCCTTGTCCTCCTTGGTGAGGACTAGGGCTTCCACCTCATCGCCGACGGACACCACTTCATTGGGGTCGACGTCGTGCTTGATGGACAGCTCGCGAGAAGGGATGACACCTTCGGTCTTGTAGCCGATGTCGAGCAGGACCTCATCCCGGTCCACCTTGACGATGGTCCCCTCGACGATGTCGCCATCGTTGAAGTACTTGATGGTCTTGTCGATAGCGGCGAGGAAGTCCTCGGCAGTGCCAATGTCGTTGATGGCTACTTGCGGCGAGGTGATGGTGGGACTGGGCATGTGTTGAGTTGCTCCGGACAGGGTTTATCGAAGGGACGGTTTCTTGGTTACGCACCCGTACTTCGCGCACGCAGGGTGCACACGAGTACCCGAGGAGCGTACTCGACCCGCCACAACCGGGCCAAACGCGGCCCGCCGCGGCTACCCTCTCCCAGGTGTCCTACGCCACGGCGCTGAACAGTTTGGGGCCGCCCTATCCCGCCCCGGTCCGCAAAGTCGGGGCGCCGTTGGCGGTGATCATCGGTCTGGGCACGCTTGCCGCACTCATTGTGAGCCTGCTCACCGCGGTGAATCCGGCCGGCACGCTGCTCGGCTTCGCCCTCGCGACGGTGGCGATGGCCGCGGTGCTGGCCTGTTACCTGTGGCTGGACCGTTGGGAGCCGGAGCCGCCCCGGTTGCTGGTGCTGGCCTTCCTGTGGGGATCGTCGGTAGCGGTCCTGATCTCGATTCTGCTCGAGATGCTCATTGGTTCGGCGTTGCCGGCCCAGTCAGGCGGAGCCGAGGCCACCGCCAGCTTCGCCACGGTCGCGGTGGCCGCTCCGGTGGTGGAGGAGGCCGCCAAGGGCCTGTTCCTGCTACTGATGATGACCGGCCGCCGTCGGGCCGAACTGAACACCCTGACCGACTGCCTCGTGTACGCCGGTCTCACCGGAGCCGGGTTCGCCTGGCTGGAGAACATCGTCTACATCGCCAACGGGGAGAGCCTGGGCTCGTCGCTGGCCGTCGCCGGCCTTCGGTTGGTTCTGGGGCCGTTCGCCCATCCGCTCTTCACCACGATGTTCGCCATCGGGGTGTACTTCGCCCTCCAGCATCGGGGCATCCTGGCAAAGGCGTTCTTCCTGCTCACCGGTTATGCGGCCGCCGTGCTCCTGCATGGTCTGTGGAACGGTTCGGCCCTGATGGGCGCCGGGGCCTATTTGGGGCTGTACGTGCTGTGGATGATGCCGATCTTCGCCCTGGCCGTCACGCTGGCGGTGGTCAGCCGGCGCCGCGAACGTCACATCATTGCCGCCCAGCTGTCCCTAATGGTCGCAAACGGCCTGGTGACGCCGGTCGAGGCGGGCTGGTTGGGGACGATCCACACCCGTAAGCAGGCGGTGGCCGTGGCGCGGCGAACCGGTGGCCGGCGGGCTGGCGTGGCTGTGAAGCGGTTTGTCCAGGCGGTGGTGGAACTGGCCTATGCCCGCGACCGCATCGACCGGGGGTTCGGCGATGCGCGATTGTTCGCCCTTCAACAGGAGGAGATCGCGCGCATGTCGGCGGCACGGGTCGAGGCCGGGCCTGCGTTGCACCAACTCGGCGGCTATCCGTCGCCCCGCCGCTGAGACAGTGCTCTGCGCCGCACCCCCGTCCACAGAGCCAGGCCGGCCTGCAGACCGAAGGCCACCGACACCATGGAGATCAGGGTTGCCGGTAACGCGGAGTCGCCCTCGGCGCCGAATACCTCGGTGATACCGATCAAACCCATCGAACCGGGTACCAACAGCCAGAACCCGGGCAGGATCATCGTCACGACGGGCGGGGCGGATCTGATCCGTGCCGCGGTGAGGGCTCCGACGCAGAGCGCGAGCGCTCCACAGAATCCGCTCGCGTAACTGCCGAATATCCGGTCGCCCAGGTACTGAGCTGCGTAGCCGCAGTAGGCGATTCCGATCAGCCATGGCAGGAACCGGATCGGAGGCGCCATGAAAAGCATCACCCCGATCGCGTACACCGCAACACCCAGCCACGGCGCCCACGGGCCGAGCTTGTTGAGCGCTGCGGAACTGAGCTGGCTTTCGTTGACGTGCAGTACCTGGGATGCGATCAGGATTCCGAAGGCCAACTGAGTGACCTGGATGAACCCGGCGATCATGCGGCTCGACCCGGAGGTCACGTCGCGCGCCGTCAGTTCGATCACAGCCAGAGTGATGGCCGCGCCGGGGAGGAACATGGCGAGCGGCGGAATCAGCCCACGCAGGCCGACGTGATCGAGGCTGAGGTATTGCGCACCGGCTATGCAGATCACACTGACGACCAGCGCGCTGATCACCGGCACGAGTTGGCCGAACAGTGCCGATCGACGGCCGGCGCTCCACAGCGCCCCCACCAGGAGACCCAGGACCCCTGCGCTCAGCAGGTTCAGCCAGGTGGGTTCCAGCACGAGAGCCAGCCCCGCGCTCTGCATTCCGTAGCCGGTGACCGATATCCACGTGCGGTAAGGCGGAGCCGTGGCCAGAATCCGGTCGAGCCGCCGCTCGCCATCGGCCGAATCCACCCGCCCGGCGATCACCTCCGCGACCAACGGTGCCAACAGAAACATCTGGTCGAACCGTACGTCGACACCGGCGCCGGCACTCCTGACGACTGTCGCGTCGCCGTCACTGAAGAGAACCTGGACGTGATTAGGCAGCACGACAGCGTCGAAGGTGCCGCCGTATCCGCGCGAGCCGCGGTCGATCATCTGCCGGATAAGTGGTGCGGGGTAGTTCGCAGAACTCATCGCGGCCCCCAGCCGGGCCAGGAAGCGGACCTGCTGGACGCGTGGCGGTCCGACCGGTCCGCTCAATGCGCCGCCGCATCCCAGCTGGGTCCGTAACCCACCGATACTTCAAGGGGGACGTCAAGCGGGTATGCGGCGCCCATCTTGCTGCGCACCAGCGCGTCGACGGCGTCGCGTTCACCGGGAGCCACTTCCAGCAGCAGTTCGTCGTGCACCTGAAGCAGCAGCCGGGAGTCCAGGCCGCCTTCGCGCAGCGCCGCATCCACCCCGACCATGGCGACTTTGATGATGTCTGCGGCACTGCCCTGGATCGGGGCGTTGAGGGCGGCCCGTTCGGCCCCTTCTCGGACGACGCGATTACTGCTGTCCAGTTCCGGCAGGTAACGCCGACGGCCCAGCACCGTGGAGGTGTAGCCGTCCTTGCGGGCCTGTTCGACCACCGCGAGCAGGTAGTCCCGTACCCCGCCGAACCGGGCGAAGTACTGGTCCATCTGCTCCTTGGCTTCCTCGGTGGAGATCTTGAGTTGCTGGGACAGTCCGTAGGCACTGAGGCCGTAGGCCAACCCGTAGGACATCGCCTTGACCCGGCGGCGCAACTCCGGGGTCACCTCGTCGATCGGCACGCCGAAGGCGCGTGCGGCGACGAACGAATGGAGGTCCTCACCGGTGTTGAACGCCTCGATCAGGCCCTCATCCCGGGATAGGTGCGCCATGATCCGCATCTCGATCTGGCTGTAGTCGGCGGTCATCAGTTCGGCGAAAGCGACGCCGCCGCCCGATCCGACACAGAAGGCGTCACGAATCCGGCGGCCGGCCTCGGTGCGGATCGGGATGTTCTGCAGATTCGGTTCGGTGGACGATAGCCTTCCGGTCGCGGCAATCGTCTGGTTGAACGTGGTGTGAATGCGCCCGTCGGCCGCCACCGACTTCAACAGACCGTCGACGGTGACCTTCAGTCGGGTGGCGTCGCGGTGCGCCAGGAGGTGCTCGAGGAACGGGTGGCCGGTCTTGTCGAACAGCGACTGCAGGGCGTCCGCGTCCGTCGTGTACCCGGTTTTGGTCTTCTTGGTTTTCGGC
This sequence comes from Actinomycetota bacterium, assembly GCA_030836785.1. Classification (GTDB taxonomy): domain Bacteria; phylum Actinomycetota; class Actinomycetes; order Mycobacteriales; family Mycobacteriaceae; genus Mycobacterium. Next base: position 1,621 of record JAUPLT010000022.1, on the reverse strand, counting down.
ATGCCGAGTTCGTCGAACAACACGACCTGCAACTGCTTGGGCGAGCCCAGGTTGATCTGCTTGCCGATCACCGCGTAGGCCGCCTCGGCGGCGTCACGGATCTGCTCGCCGAACTCGCTTTGCAGGGCTTCGAGTTTGTCGTGATCGACGGCGATCCCGACTGTCTCCATCCGCGCGAGTGCGGCCTGAACGGGCAGTTCCATCTCCCCGAGCAGCGCCGACGAATCGATGCGATCCAGTTCGGCGTCCAGTGCGTCGGCGAGGTCCGTCACCGCCCGGGCCCGCAGAATCAGCGTCTGCACCGCCTGATCGTCGGTTCCCTCGGCATCGTCGAGGAGCGAAAGCTGTTGCTGCTCAGGGCCTTCCGCCCGGAGTTCGCGCCTGAGGTATCGCAGCGACAGGTCATCGAGGGAGAAACTGCGCTGTCCGGGGCGCACCAGGTAGGCGGCCAGGGCGGTGTCAGAGGTGACACCGGCCAACGTCCAGCCCCGCCCGGCCAGGTCATGCATGGCGATCTTGGCCTCGTGCAACGCCTTCGGCTGGTTGGGATCGGCGAGCCATCGCGCCAGCGCGGCGTCGTCGTCAGGGCTCAGGATCGAGGTGTCGAGGTAGGCGCCGTCGCCGTCGGCTGCCGCGATCGCCAGCGCCGTGGCATCCCCGTCGTAGACCGCGTGGGTGCCGGTCACCGCAAGGCCGCAGCGCCGACCGTCGCCGGCATGATCGGCCAGCCAGGCTGCTACCGCGCCGGGTTCCAGCGGCCCGCCACGCACGTCGAAGCCCTCGTCGACCTCCGGTTCGACGGCGGCGAGGGTGTCGAACAGCCGATCGCGCAGCACCCGGAATTCCAGATCGTCGAACAGTCGGTGGATCTGATCGCGGTCCCACGGCAGCAGTCGCAGGGTGTCTGGGGTCTGGGCCAGCGGAACGTCGCGCAGCAACTGAGTGAGTTCGCGGTTGAGCAGCACGCCGCCGAGGTTGGCCCGCAGTGAGTCGCCGACCTTTCCCCGGACGGTGTCAACGCTGTCGACCAGACCCTGCAGGGAGCCGTATTCGACGATCCACTTGGCGGCGGTCTTCTCCCCCACACCCGGGATGCCGGGCAGGTTGTCGCTGGGGTCGCCGCGCAGTGCGGCGAAATCCGGGTACTGCTCGGGGGTCAGTCCGTACTTCTCGACGACGGCGTCCGGGGTGAAACGGGTCAGCGCGCTGACACCCTTGATCGGGTAGAGCACGGTGACGTTCTCATTGACCAGTTGCAGCGCGTCCCGGTCCCCCGTGACGACGAGGACGCGGTAGCCGGCCTCGTCGGCCTGCGTCGCGAGGGTGGCGATGAGGTCGTCGGCCTCGTAGCCGGCCTCAGCCAGCACAGTGATGCCTAGGGCGTTGAGCACTTCCTTGGTGATGTCGATCTGGCCCCGGAACTCGTCAGGAGTGGAACTGCGGGTGGCCTTGTACTCCGGGTAGCGCTCCGAGCGGAAGGTCTGCCGGGAGACGTCGAAGGCGGCCGCGATGTGGGTGGGACCCTCATCGCGAAGCAGGTTGATCAGCATCGCGGTGAACCCGTAGACGGCGTTGGTGGTCAGGCCGTTCTTGGTCTTGAAGTTCTCCGCCGGAAGCGCGT
>JAUPLT010000298.1 GCA_030836785.1 Actinomycetota bacterium | reverse complement strand
GGTGGCGGTGGCGGTCATGGCGGTGGGAATCGTGGTCGCCGCGCGGCGCGTGACGGTGATGTGGATCTGGCCGGCACTGGCCATCCTGCTGGTGTTCGGGTCGTTCGCCGCCGGAATGATGCTATCCAGCCTCGGGTAGCCGGCTGCGGAGCGAGCCCGTCAGCGCCAGGGCTGTCCCCAGGTGGTGGCGAAAGCCACCTGCGCCAGTGGGAGGCGTTCACGAGGCATACGGTCGCGTTCGGCGACGTCACCGGGTACCGACTCCGGGTCGGCCAGCGAACCGACGGCGATGACCATCAGCGGCCGAACCTGGCTCGGTATCCCGAAGGCGGATCGCGCGCCCTGCACGTCGAAGCCGGCCATCGGGTGGCTGATCAGCCCGCGCGCGACCGCCTCCACGGCGAGGTTCGCCGCCGCCGCCCCCGCGTCGACACCGCTGTACAGCGCCGTGGGCTCGTCATCGCCTTCGTCGGCGCACACCAGGATCAGCGCACCGGCGCCGGCGGCGTAGGCGTTGCCCCGATTGAGCAGACCCGCCAGTCGCTGGAAGGTGTCGTCCCCGCGGGCTCCCACTACGAAGCGCACCGGCTGCCGCCGGCCCCAGGTCGCCGCCCACCGGGCCGCTTCCAGCAGGCCGATCAGAGCCTCGTTGGTCACGGTGGCGTCCGGATCGAATGCGCGCGGACTCCACCGGTCGGCGATCGGCCGGTGGATCGGCACCCGGGTAACCGCCCGGCGCTGGCGGGGCTGGTGTGACGGTTGTTGTTGCATTGCCAAGCAGGTTACCGAGGCGCGCGGTGGAAAAGCGTGCGACGCGCACCCCTTATCCTGATAGATGCAATCCATCGCCCCGGCGGAGGGCTGATTCGACACCGCACGCTCGAAGGCGGTGGGCAGAAGGGACGAAAGTGGCGCTCGTCGTGCAGAAGTACGGCGGATCCTCGGTGGGTGACGCCGAGCGGATCCGCCGGGTCGCCGAGCGCATCGTCGAGACCAAGAGGGCCGGCCACGACGTCGTCGTTGTGGTGTCGGCGATGGGGGACACCACCGACGAACTTCTCGACCTGGCCCGGCAAGTGGCACCGGTTCCGCCGCCGCGTGAACTGGACATGCTGCTGACGGCCGGGGAGCGGATCTCCAACGCCCTCGTCGCCATGGCGATCGAGTCTCTCGGCGCCCAGGCCCGGTCATTCACCGGTTCACAGGCCGGGGTGATCACCACCGGAACCCATGGCAACGCCAAGATCATCGACGTCACCCCCGGTCGGCTGCGCTCTGCGCTCGACGAGGGGCAGATCGTCCTGGTCGCCGGTTTCCAGGGCGTCAGCCAAGACAGCAAGGACGTGACCACCCTCGGCCGCGGCGGATCGGACACCACCGCCGTCGCCCTGGCCGCGGCCCTCAACGCCGACGTCTGTGAGATCTACACCGACGTCGACGGCATCTTCACCGCCGACCCGCGCATCGTGCCCAATGCCCGCCGCCTGGACACCGTCACTTTCGAGGAGATGCTCGAAATGGCGGCATGTGGGGCCAAGGTGCTGATGCTGCGGTGCGTGGAATATGCGCGCCGCTACCACGTTCCGATCCACGTCCGCTCGTCGTACTCCGACAAGCCGGGCACGATCGTCACCGGATCAATCGAGGACACCATCATGGAAGACGCCATCCTGACCGGAGTTGCCCACGACCGCAGCGAAGCCAAGGTCACCGTCGTCGCGCTGCCGGATGTTCCCGGCTATGCCGCGAAGGTGTTCCGTGCCGTCGCCGACGCCGACGTCAACATCGACATGGTGCTGCAGAACATCTCCAAGGTTGAGGACGGCAAGACCGACATCACCTTCACCTGCTCGCGCGATTCCGCGCCGCGGGCGGTGGAAAAACTCACCGAGTTGCAGGACGAGATCGGGTTCGCCAGCGTGCTCTACGACGACCACATCGGCAAGGTGTCGCTGGTCGGGGCAGGTATGCGCAGCCACCCGGGCGTCACCGCCACATTCTGCGAGGCACTGGCCGAGGTTGGCATCAACATCGACCTCATCTCCACCTCGGAGATTCGGATCTCGGTGCTGATCAAAGATTCCGAACTCGACAAGGCCGTGGCCGCATTGCACGAGGCGTTTCACCTCGGCGGCGGCGAGGAAGCTGTGGTCTACGCGGGAACGGGTCGCTAGATGGTCTCAATCGGAGTGGTAGGCGCCACCGGGCAGGTGGGCGTTGTCATGCGAAAACTCCTGGAGGAGCGGGATTTTCCCGCTTCCGGCGTGCGGTTTTTTGCTTCTTCGCGATCGGCGGGGATGAGGCTGAGCTTCCGCGGCCAAGAGATCGAGGTCGAGGACGCCGAGACCGCCGACCCGACCGGCCTCGACATCGCGTTGTTCTCCGCGGGTGCGACGATGTCCCGGGTTCAGGCGCCCCGGTTCGCCGCTGCCGGGGTGACGGTCATCGACAACTCGTCGGCGTGGCGCAAGGACCCGGACGTTCCTCTGGTGGTCAGCGAGGTCAACTTCGACCGCGACGTCCGCGGCAAGACCCTGCCCAAGGGCATCATCGCGAATCCGAACTGCACCACCATGGTGGCCATGCCGGTACTCAAACCGCTGCATGACGAGGCCGGTCTGGTGCGGATCATCGCCTCCACCTATCAGGCGGTCTCCGGCAGTGGGATTGCCGGGGTGGAGGAACTGGTCACCCAGGCGCGCGCCACCATCGACCATGCCGAGCAACTCGTCCATGACGGCCGCGCGCTGGACTTCCCGCCGCCGAACAAGTACGTCGCCCCCATCGCATTCAACGTCCTTCCGTTGGCCGGGGCGCTGGTCGATGACGGGTCCGGGGAGACCGACGAGGATCAGAAGCTGCGAAACGAGAGTCGCAAGATTCTCGGGCTTCCCGATCTCGCGGTCAGCGGAACCTGTGTGCGGGTGCCGGTGCTCACCGGCCACTCGCTGTCCATCAATGCGGAGTTCACCCGGCCGCTGTCGCCGGATCAGGCACGCGAGATTCTGGCCGGCGCGCCGGGCGTCGCGGTGGTCGAGGTTCCGACCCCGCTGATGGCGGCGGGGGGTGATGAGTCCCTCGTCGGCCGGATTCGTCAGGATCCCGGCGTCGCTGGGGGCCGCGGTCTGGCGCTGTTCGTCTCCGGCGACAACCTGCGCAAGGGTGCCGCGCTGAACACCATCCAGATCGCCGAGTTGCTGGCGGGCACCGGCTGACCGGTCAGCGGCTGTCGCGCTTGGCTTGGCGGCGGGCGCCGCTGGCCTTGGATGAAGCCTCGAACTTGATCCGGCCGGCAGTTTTACGGGGCGGGGTTTCCCTGGCTTTGGTCGATGTGGTGCCGGCCTTTTTGGTGTCGGCCTTCTTGGCGCCAGCCTTTGTTGTGCCGGTCTTCTTGGCGGTGGCCTTCTTCTTGGCGTTGCCTTTTTTGGTGGTGTCCGAAGCGCTCGACTCAAGCTTTTGCTGCCGGGCGCGAGCCAGACGCTCCTGTTTCAATTCCTGGGCGCTGCGTTGCGCCGCGGCGGCCAGTTGGCGGCTGACCCGCGCCAAGGCATCTTCGAACACCTCGGCCTTGGCCCAGCCGCGTTCGTTGGCCTCTGCCGCCGATCCGCGGGCACCCTTAGCGCGGACCTTTGCGGCACCGCGCCGTCGGTACAGCGTGACGTACTTATTGCGCGCTCGGCGGACTCGTGCGTGCAACTCCACCAGCGCATCGGCGTCCAGGTGGGCCGTCGCAGCGGGTTGGGTCGCGCCGATCAGTTCCGATTCGCGGTGGGTGAGATTGACTCCAGCGTTTCGCACACCTGATTCATAGCGCTTCCAGGCGCCGCGGGTGGGTCGATTCGCGAGCGCTCATAGCCGATTCACATCCGTGGCATAGCGAGCACCTTGCGGTGCGGGCGAAGGTATTCCTATGAATCAGCCAACCGAATCAGTAACCGACTCAGCAACCCACACCGCGCCGGCACCGATCTCTGAGGCCGCACCGTCCGCGCCGGGGCAGGCGTTTCGACCCAAGGACCGGCCGAATCGGGTCTATCAGGCGGCCGCCTGGGTCGGGATCGTGGCCGGCGTCGTGTTCATCGTCGGAGCGATCTTCATCAGCGGCTTCGTGCTGGGCAGGCACAGCGGGCACGGCGGTGATCGGGATGGATTCCGTCACCATGTCGGTGTGATGATGCCGCCCCCGCCGATGGGGGCCCCGGATGGCCGCGGCCCCGGAATGGGGCCGGGCATGATGGGGCCGGGCATGATGGGGCCGGACGGTCCCGGGATGCGCGGTCCGGGCGTTGGCCCGTCAGCGTCCCAGCGCACACCGCCGGAACGCTGAGTCGGGGGCTGGGGCGGGGGCTTGGGCTGCGGCTGAAGACAGCTCAGCCGGCTTTGTGCGCGGTCAGCAGATAGGCCGGCAGCTTCGGTCGGCCCTTCTCGTCGCGCGGCGCCTCACTGGGAGGTGCCGGCATTCCCTCGACGGGGTTGACGTGAATCCAGGCCGGCCGGATGTCGTCCACGGTGAAGTACTTCGATACCGCTGCTCGCAACTCTTCCTCTGCGACCTCATGCGGCTTGACCTCCATATCAGGAGGGAACGCCCCCTGGGCGAATACCAGGACGTAATACCGGGCGCCGGGTGCGGCGGCCCGGTGGATCGAACGCAGATACCCGTCACGGCCTTCGATCGGCAGCGAGTGGAAAAGGGTGCTGTCGAAGATGGTGCCGAACCGCTCGTCATAGCCGGTGAAAGTAGTGATGTCGGCAGCCACGAAGGTCGCCCGGGTCAGGCCGCGCCGGGCGGCTTCCTTCGCGGCCGCCGCGACGGCGGTCGGCGCCAGGTCGATTCCCACGACCGGGTGTCCGTTCGCGGCCGCCGCAAGAGCCAGCTCCGCGTGGCCGCACCCCGCGTCAAGGACTTCGCCGCGGGCCGAGCCGATCAAGTCGGCGAGTTCGGGCTGCGGTTCGCCGAGGTTCCACGGCGGGGGGCCGGTGAATGCCCCCTCCTGCCGATAGGCGCTTTCCCAGTCCATGACATCGGATTCCATGGCTTCAACATTCCATGGCGGCAACGTGGTGCGCCACCCGTGCAGCGCGGCCGGTGGCGATCAGGGCCAGGTGTGTACCGGCGCATTGCTGTGCATGAGGTCGCAGTAGCGGTGCAACATCTCGGCCAGCGCTTTCGGCCGGTCCATTCCATGCCGCTCCAACCGGTTCACCGTTTCCACCTGCCAGGAGGATCCGTTGCGGCCCGTCTTGGCCCGGCCCTCGATGACGCCGAGGTAGCGGTCACGCACCTCAGCGGCGACCCGCCACCGGCGCAGGCCCTCATCGGCCATCGGAAGCAGGTGACGGAGCACCAGTTCATCGGGTGTCACCTCGCCGAGCCCGGGCCAGTACAACCGCGCGTTCATACCGTTCCGGGCCGCCTCGACGAAATTATCCTGGGCCGCAGCGAAACTCATCTTCGTCCACAATGGCCGCTCATCCTCGGAGATGGTGCGCAGGAGCCCGTAGTAAAACGCCGCATTGGCCATCATGTCGACCACCGTGGGCCCGGCCGGCAGTACGCGGTTCTCCACTCGCAGGTGGGGGCGGTCGTTGACGACGTCGTAGACCGGCCGGTTCCAGCGGTACACGGTGCCATTGTGCAGGCGGAGTTCCGGCAGCAGCGGGGTACGTCCGGCGTTGAGTTCGGCCCGCGGATCCTCGTCGGACAACTCCGGGAGCAGGGTCGGGAAGTAGCGCACGTTCTCCTCGAAAAGATCGAAGATCGAGGTGATCCAGCGCTCTCCGAACCACACCCGTGGCCGCACGCCCTGCGCCTTGAGTTCTTCCGGGCGGGTGTCGGTGGCCTGCGCGAACAACTCGATCCGGGTCTCCGCCCATAACTGACGGCCGAAGAAGTAGGGGGAATTGGCGCCGAGCGCCAGTTGTGGGCCGGCCAGCACCTGGGCGGCGTTCCAATTGTTGGCGAAGTCGGCCGGGGACACCTGCAGGTGCAACTGCATGCTGGTACAGGCGGACTCGGGGGCGATCGACTCGGCGTGCATGCTCAACCGCTCGGCGCCGGCGATGTCGATCAGGATGTCCTCACCACGCGCGGTGAAGATCGAGTCGTTCAGCGCCTGGTAGCGCAGCGACGGACTCATCCAGCCGCCCACCAGGTCGTCGGGCATCAGTGTCGGCAGGATGCCGATCATTACGATGTGGGCGCCGTCAGTGCTGGCCTTCGTCTCCGCCGCGTTCAGGCTGGCCCGGACCTCGGCTTCGAGTTCAAGCGCAGTCCGCCCCGGCAAAGGCCTTGGTGGAACATTGAATTCGATGTTGTAGGCGCCGAGTTCGGTCTGATAGGCCGGGTCGGCGATGGAGGCCAGCACTTCCTGGTTCAGCATTGCCGGCTGATACTCGGCGTCGACGAGGTTGCACTCGATCTCCATCCCGGTCAGCGGACGGTCGAACTCGAAACTGGACTCCGAGAGCATCGTTTCGAACACGTCGAGGCAGAGTTGAACCTTCTGCCGGTACTCCTGCCGGTGCTTGCGGTCGTAACTGGCGTGTGTGACCTCTTCTCCCACCCGGATGATGCAACAGGCTCAGTGCCGGTCGCGCAAGCACCGCGGGCGCGGCGCGCAGCAGAAGCAGGGCTCAGGGTCGCCGCGCGACCGCGACCTGCCGGCCGGCCCATGCCGAACTGACCTCGACCGCGACCCCCGCGTGAGCGCCGAGAGCCCGCAGGGCCGACGGGCCAGTTCGATGACATACTCGGGCCGGTCGGTCTCCAGCAGACGGTCGAGCCAGCAGGCGTCGGGCCCGCCGCGGGGCATGGCGGCGATGCCGTGCTGCGGAAAGCTCATGAAAACCATGATCGACGATGGCAGACTCCGGGTCACACGTGAACATTGGCTGGGTGAACATCGGCCTGGTTGCCGGAAAGCGGCCCGCGCCAACGCCGGCACATCGTTAAGGAGTCCCCTTGGCAGAATTCGTCGCCTCGATCGATCAGGGCACCACCAGCACCCGATGCATGATCTTCGACCACGACGGGATCGAGGTCGGCCGGCACCAACTCGAGCACCAGCAGATCCTGCCGCGGGCGGGATGGGTTGAGCACAATCCGGTCGAGATCTGGGAGCGGACCCAGAGTGTGGTGATGTCCGCGTTGAACAACACCCGACTGTCGGCCACCGACCTGGTCGCTCTGGGCATCACCAACCAGCGCGAGACCACCCTGGTGTGGAACCGCAAGACCGGCCGGCCGTACTACAACGCCATCGTGTGGCAGGACACCCGGACCGATCACATCGCCGCCGCACTCGACCGTGACGGACGCGGTGAGGTGATCCGGCGAAAGTCAGGTCTGCCGCCTGCCACCTATTTTTCCGGCGGCAAACTGCAGTGGCTGCTGGAGAACGTCGAGGGTCTGCGTGCGGACGCCGAACGTGGTGACGCGATGTTCGGCACGCCGGACTCCTGGGTGCTGTGGAATCTCACCGGTGGCGCTTCGCAGGGCGGGGTTCACGTCACCGATGTCACGAACGCCAGTCGCACCATGCTGATGAATCTGGAAACGCTGGACTGGGACGACGAGCTCCTGGGGTTCTTCGGGATTCCGCGTCAGATGCTGCCTGATATCCGCCCCTCCTCGTCGCCGGAGCCCTACGGGATGACCCATCCGGACGGCCCCACCGACGGCGAGGTGCCGGTCACGGCGAGCCTGGGCGACCAGCAGGCCGCGATGGTGGGCCAAGTCTGTCTGAAGCCGGGCGAGGCCAAGAACACCTACGGCACCGGGAATTTCCTGCTGCTCAACACCGGGGAAAAGATCGTCCGCAGCAACAACGGCCTCCTGACCACGCTGTGCTACCAGTTCGGTGACGCGAAACCGGTTTATGCCCTTGAAGGTTCGATCGCGGTGACCGGCTCGGCGGTGCAGTGGCTGCGCGATCAACTGGGCATCATCAACGGAGCCTCGGACAGTGAGACGCTGGCCTCTCAGGTGGAGGACAACGGCGGGGTTTACTTCGTCCCGGCCTTCTCCGGCCTGTTCGCCCCGTACTGGCGGTCCGATGCCCGCGGCGCGATCGTCGGACTGTCTCGGTTCAACTCCAATGCGCACGTGGCGCGAGCCACGCTGGAGGCGATCTGTTACCAGAGCCGCGATGTGGTCGACGCCATGGCCGCCGACTCCGGTGTGCGGCTGAAAGTGCTCAAGGTCGACGGCGGGGTCACGCTCAACGAACTCTGTATGCAGATCCAGGCCGACGTGCTCGGTGTCGAGGTCTCGCGACCGGTGGTGGCCGAGACCACCGCGCTCGGGGCCGCCTACGCCGCCGGTCTGGCGGTCGGCTACTGGAAGGATCCGGAGGACCTCAGGGCCAATTGGCAGGAAAGCCGGCGCTGGGCACCGCGGTGGACCGACGAGCAGCGGGCGGAGGGGTACGCGGGCTGGCAGAAGGCCGTGCAGCGCACGCTGGACTGGGTGGAGGTCTAGATCACTTCGGCGCGCTTTCGTGCGCCGAGCGCCTGAAACCGCGCCGAAGTTTGGCGACGGTGTAACAGTGGAGCGATGACCGATACTGCCGACCTCGGCAACCTCCCCGATGCCCGACCGTTCCACCTGCGGGGCAACTACGCACCCGTCGAGGACGAACTCACCGCGTACGACCTATCTGTCGAGGGTGCCATCCCGCCCGAACTGGACGGCTGGTACCTGCGCAACGGATCCAACCCGCGCACGCCCACCGGGCACTGGTTCGTCGGCGACGGGATGATTCACGGGGTCCGCATCGAAGGTGGCGCCGCGAGGTGGTACCGAAATCGCTGGGTGCGCACCGAGAGCTTCGACAAGCCCTTCCCGTTGTACAACCCCGACGGAACCAGAAACCTGCGTTCCTCGGTCGCCAACACCCACGTCGTCAACCATGCGGGCAGGACTCTTGCTCTGGTGGAGTCCTCGCTGCCCTACGAGCTCTCCAACGATTTGGAGACCGTCGGCTGCTACGACTTCGGCGGCGATCTCAACGACGCCATGACTGCTCACCCGAAGATCTGCCCGACTACCGGGGAACTGCATTTCTTCGGCTACGGCAACATTTTTCAGCCGCATGTGACCTATCACCGGGCCGATGCGGCCGGGAACCTGACCGTCAATCGTCCGCTCGAGGTTCCCGCGCTGACGATGATGCACGACTTCGCGATGACCTCGGGGCACGTGGTCTTCATGGATCTGCCGATCGTGTTCAACCTCGATGTCGCCATCAACGGCAAAGGTGACATGCCCTATCGCTGGGATGACGGTTACGGGGCGAGATTCGGGGTGCTGCGCCGCGACGACCCCTTCGGGGAGGTGCGGTGGTTCGACATCGACCCGTGCTACGTGTTCCACGTCGCCAACGCGTACGAAACGAACCCCAATGGTGCTGCAGGGGAGTCGAATTCCCTTGTCGTGCAGGGCTGTCGGTACCCGGAGCTGTGGCGCAACGACGGCGGCTTCGGCGCCAGCGCGGTGCTGTGGGAATGGGTCGTCGACCTGGTCTCCGGAACGGTGGCCGAGCGCCAACTCGATGACCGGGCGGTGGAGTTCCCCCGTATCGACGATCGGTTGGCCGGGTTGCCGGCGCGGTACGCCGTGTCGGTCGGCGACGCCCGGTTGGTCCGCTACGACCTGCGGACCGGAGTGGCGGCCGAGCATGTGTTCGGGGGGCCGGATGCCCCGGGGGGGCCTGGTGAGGCCGTCTTCGTGCCCTCGCCCTCCGGGCCCGCCGATGAAGCGGCCGGCTGGTACCTGGCCTATGTCTACGAACCCACGCGCGACAGCAGCGATCTGGTGATCATCGACGCTGCCGACTTCAGCGGTGAGCCGGTGGCACGCATCCGTTTGCCCCGTCGGGTGCCGTACGGATTCCACGGCAACTGGATCCCGAACGCCTGAACCGTAATGTCCGCGCCTATCAATCACCGACGGAACTGATTCCGGAAAGTGTACCGACGTCCCCTCGCGCCGTTGTACTGTGACGCGTCGTAACCTGCACCGGGCCAATCGAATGTGAAAGGGGGGCGGTAGATCTATGACGACTTCGGAGACCCCCGCACCCGTCGAACGGCGTGACCAGGGGATCCAAGAGATTGACGAGTGGGTCTCCGGATACGTCAAACGGCATCCTCAGGCGGCCATCTCGACGGTGGGCGAACAGGCGGTACTGGCGGTACGCACCATCCAGTACCTGTTCGTCGACCTGTTCACCGGCAAGTTCCAGTGGCAGGAATTCATCCGTCAGGCCGCGTTCATGGCCGGCACCTCGGTGGTCCCGACGATCTTCGTCGCGCTGCCGATCGGTGTCACGCTGTCGGTGCAGTTCGCGCTGCTGGCCGGTCAGGTCGGCGCCACATCGCTCTCCGGTGCGGCCAGCGGCCTGGCGGTGATCCGGCAGGCCGCATCGCTGGTGGCCGCGATCCTGATGGCGTCAGCAGTCGGGTCGGCCATCACCGCCGATCTGGGCTCGAGAAAGATTCGAGACGAGATCGACGCGCTGGAGGTTCTGGGTATCTCGGTGGTCCAGCGACTGGTCGTGCCCCGGTTCGTCGCCGCAATCCTGATTGCTGTCGCGCTCACCGGCCTGGTGTGTTTCACCGGCTTCCTGGCCAGTTACCTGTTCAACGTCTACTTCCAGAACGGCGCGCCGGGCAGCTTCGTGGCGACTTTCGCGTCCTTCACCACCACGGACGACCTGATACTCGCGATGTTCAAAGCGGTCGTCTACGGCGCGATCGTGGCGATCGTGGCCTGCCAGAAGGGGCTGTCCACCCGCGGTGGCTCGATCGGCGTGGCCAACTCGGTGAACAGCTCGGTCGTCGAATCGATCCTTCTCCTGATGATTGTCAACGTCGCGATCAGCCAGATGTACCTGATCCTGTTCCCGAAATCGGGGTTGTAGAAGATGACGCCGTCGACAGCGACGCCCCCGCTATTGCAGCCGCTCAAACGTGCCGGTGACCGGGTCGCCAGCCCGGTCCGCCAGCTCGGTCACATCGTGGTGTTCGCCGGGAAGGCGATCGCCGGAGTTCCGGTGGTGTTGCGCAGTTACCGCAAGGAGTACACCCGACTGCTCGCCGACGTCGCCTGGGGCAACGGATCGCTGGTCGTCGGTGGTGGTACCGCCGGCGTGGCACTGGTCCTCGGCGTGGTCGTCGGGGTGATGGTCGGTATCGAGGGGTACAACTTCCTGCAACTGCTCGGCCTCGGGCCCGCGGTCGGGATCATCTCCTCGCTTGTCAACACCCGTGAGCTGGCCCCGATCGCCTGCGCGCTGGCGTTCGCCACCCAGAG
>JAUPLT010000297.1 GCA_030836785.1 Actinomycetota bacterium | reverse complement strand
TCGCGGGAGAAGACGACGTCGGTGTGGGTGAGGAAGAAGACCAAGAGGTCGAACTCCCGGTTGGTCAGGCCGACCGGCTGTCCGGCGACGTTGACCGAGCGGGCTGCCGTGGACACGGTCAACTCGCCGACGGTGATTTCCTGCGGCTGGGTGGGCGCCGGGGCGGGTGCGCGCCGCAGCACCGAGCGCACTCGCAGAGCCAGTTCCCGCGGGCTGAACGGCTTGGTCAGGTAGTCGTCGGCGCCGACCTCCAGGCCGGCGATCCGGTCGTCCTCCTCGCCGAGGGCGGTCAACAGGATGACCGGGATGGTGTAGTCCCCGCCGTGTCGCAGGGTCCGGCACAGCGTCAGACCGCTGGGGCCCGGCATCATCACATCCAGTACCGCGACGTCGACCCGCTCACTGCCCAGAACGCGCAGCGCCTCGTTGCCGTCCCCCGCGACCAGGACCTCCAGGCCGTCCCGTTCCAGGTAGCGTCGCACCACATCCCGGACAACGGCATCGTCGTCGGCGATCAACACGCGGGCCGTCATAGCCAGATCGTACTTGTCTGATGCGCCTACCTGCGGCGATGTCTGCCGACCGGTCATCCTTTCGTTATCGGCGCACGGTCGGGGCTCATCCGTACAGCTCGCGCAGCGCACGCCGGTCGACTTTGCCGATTCCGCGGCGAGGGAGCTCGGCGATGATGTGCAGCTCCCGGGGTGCGGCGGTGTGGTCCAGCGCGCGGATCACCAACTCGCGCAATTCGGCCAGCCCGGGTTCGACGTCCCCGACGTTCACCACCACTGCGGCCACCACCCGCTGCCCCAGCCGGTCGTCATCGACGCCGAACACCGCGCACTCGGCGACGGCGGGGTGGGACGACAGAGCGGTCTCGACGGGGCCGGGCAGCACGGTCAGCCCGCCGGTGCTGATCGCGTCGTCGGAGCGGCCGAGGACGCTGAGCCGCCCAGCGGCATCGATGGCGCCGATATCGTCGGTCGCGAACCAGCCCGGCTCGGCGAACGGGTCCGGTTCCGGCGGGTTCCGATAGCCGTTGGCCAGGGTGGAGCCGCCGATCACGATGCGGCCGTACCCGTCGGCGGCCGGGTCGTCGATCCGCACCCGCACGCCGTCCAACGGCACACCGTCGTACACGCAGCCGCCGGCGGTCTCACTGGAACCGTAGGTGCGCACGATGGTGATCCCGGCCGCTGCGGCGGCGCTGAGCACCGGGGGCGGTGCGGGCCCGCCGCCGAGCAGGACGGCGTCGAGTTCGGCCAGCGCGCCGGCCGCTGCGGGATGGTCCAGCGCCTTGGCCAGCTGGTTGGCGACGACGGCCGCGTAACGGCGGCCGGAGCCCAGTTCCGCCACCGCCCGGGGGAGTTCGGTCGGGTCGAAGCCCGCCGAGACGTCGATCTCGGCGGGGACGGTTCCGGCCTGCAGGCTGCGGACCAGCACCTGTATGCCGGCGATGTGGTGGGCGGGCAGGGCCAGCAACCAGCTGCCCGGACCGCCGAGCCGGTCGTGGGTGGCCGTTGCGCCGGCGATCAGGGCGGCCGCGGTGAGCATCGCACCCTTGGGGATGCCGGTGGTGCCGGAGGTCGATACGACCAGCGCGATCTCGTCGTCGATGTACTCACCGACCCGTAATGTCGATGTCAGGAATTGGCTTTCGCGCAGATTTCCGGCGGGAACGGGAACAAGGGGCGCGTCGCGGCCGTCGAGCACGCCTTCGAGCACGGTCAACAGTGAGTTTGCGCAGGGGCCGGGCGGCACTGCGAGCGCCCGTAGCGTGGCTATTCGGGTCCCCTTGTCGTTGTGCTCAGTTCTCGGCCTCGGCATTACCCGCGCCGCGGGTGATCGTGATCCTAGAGGTCAGGTGTTGACTTAGGTCACGACTCCGACGGTAATTAGCCCAAATCCCAATCGAACCCGCAGAATGCTGGCTATGAGCGCGGAGATGGTCATCCTGCTGTTGTTGATCGCGACAGCCCTGGCCTTCGACTTCACCAACGGCTTCCATGACACCGGAAATGCCATGGCCACCTCGATTGCGACGGGGGCCCTGAAGCCCAAGACGGCTGTCACGCTGGCCGGCGTCCTGAACCTGGTCGGGGCCTTCCTCTCGGTGGAGGTCGCCGCCACCGTCACCAAGGACGTGCTGAAGATCCAGGATTCGAAAACCGGCGCGCTCCTGCCCGAGGTGAGTGCGAACCTCGGGTTGATGATCATCTTCGCCGGGCTCATCGGCGGGATCCTTTGGAACCTGCTGACCTGGCTGTTCGGCATCCCGTCGAGTTCCTCGCACGCGCTGTTCGGTGGACTGGTCGGAGCCGGCCTCGCGGCACTCGGTGTGGCCGGGGTCAACTGGGCGGGTATCACCCAGAAGGTGCTCCTCCCAGCGGTGGCCGCACCGGTGATCGCCTGCCTGGTGGCGGCGTGCGGAACCTGGCTGGTGTTCCGCATCACCCGTCATGTGCTGCAGCGGCGCCGGGACGTCGGGTTCCGCTGGGGTCAGATCGCCACCGCGTCCCTGGTTGCGCTGTCGCACGGGACCAATGACGCCCAGAAGACGATGGGCGTCATCGCGCTGGCGCTGATGACCACCGGTCACCTGACCGGCAACGTCAAGGAGGACGGTCTGCCGCTGTGGATCATCGCCAGTTGCGCATTGGCCATCGGCCTGGGCACCTACATCGGCGGCTGGCGGGTGATCCGGACGCTGGGCAAGGGTTTGGTCGAGATCGAGCCCCCGCAGGGGCTGGCCGCGGAGGCCTCCTCGGCGGCCATCATTCTCAGTTCCAGCGCGGCCGGGATGGCCTTGTCGACCACGCATGTGGCCACCGGCTCCATTCTGGGTAGTGGGGTGGGCAAGCCCGGCGCCGAGGTGCGCTGGGCGGTGGCCGGCCGGATGGCGGTGGCCTGGTTGGTCACGCTGCCCGCGGCCGCACTCGCCGGCGCCCTGACCTTCTGGCTGGGCCACGGCATCGGGTCGGTGACGACGGATCTGGTCGGCAGCATCGTGATCTTCGCCGTGCTGGTGGCCTTGTCCGCCTACATGTGGTGGCGCGCCCAGCAGCAGAAGGTCGATCACACGAACGTCAACGCGGACTGGGACGCCTCCACCAACTCGGTGGTTCCGGCTGACGTCCGGGCGGCCGCAACCGAGCGTAAGAGGACCACCGCGTCGGGCGGGAAGGACAGCTGATGCATTACTTGGAGAGCATCTTCCGGGTTCTGGTTGTCGGGCTGGTGCTCGGAGCGGGCCTGCCCGCGCTGTTCGCGATCGGGTTGCGCTTGTACTCCACCGGGGCGGGCGGAGTCGACGAGGACGGTGTGGTGCACGCGCCGCGGCCGGTCCTCAAACCGCTCGGTGCACTGCTGTTCCTGTTCGTGACGGCGGTGATCCTGCTGGCGATTCTGTGGATCACGCGCACCACGATCATTCATCACTTCGGGGTGGACCCGTTCCCATTCATGCCTAGGAAGAAGTGAGACGCCGATGCCCGAGACGCCGATGCCCGAGACGCCGACGAACGAGACGGCGATGAACGAGACGGCGGAAGCGGCGTGGGCGGCGAGCCCCAGTTTCTTCCAGTCTGTTCTCGGCTGGTTGCACAGCGGCTACCCGGACGGCGTTCCGCGCACCGACTACTACCCGCTGTTGGCGTTGCTCAAACGGTCGCTGTCCGAGGACGAAGTGGTTCAGGCGACATTCACCGTGCTCAAGGACAGCGACCCGGACGATCCCGTCACCGCCGAGCGGATCCGGGAGGCCATCCGCGAGGTGGTCGAGAAGGAGCCGACCCCGGACGAGATCAACCAGGTGGAGGGCCGGTTGGCGATGGTCGGCTGGCCGCTGGCCGGGCACGGCTAATCTGCGCGCCGCCCCCGGGAATCTCTGCGTAGCGGGTGGTTCGGCGGCACCTGCACGAAGATCAGCATGACGCCCTCGGGATCGGTGACGTGCATCTCGTGCAGCGTCCACGGCTCCTGACGGGCCTCGCGGGTGATCTCCACGCCGCGCTGCCGCAATTCGTCCTGGAGCGCGTAGACGTCGCGCACCTGCAGCCACAGCGCTCCGGAGAACGAGTGGGGTTCTCCGTGTCCGGCGAGTTCAATCAGGGATTGGCCGGCGAAAAAGACTGTCCCGCCGGGATATTCGCGAGCGATGGCGAGGCCGAGCGTATCCCGGTAGAAGCTCAGGGAGCGTTGGTAGTCGGCGGGCCGAAGCAGCACCCGGCTGGACAGGATCTCCATCTCAGCTCGGTTGCATCCGCTGGCGCTTGAGCACGCTGTTCAGCACCCCGGGCGCGACGAGGTCGAGAGCGCGGGCGCTCACCCCGAACCGGGGCGCGATACGCACCGGTCGATGCCGGGCAGCATCGATCATCCATTGACCGGCCTCCCGGGGGCTCAGCGCGGGGACCCCGTCATAGGCCTTGGTCGGCGCGATCATCGGAGTGGCGACGAGTGGGTAGTACAGCGTGGTGGAGTGCACCCCGTTGCGTGACCACTCGGTTTCGATGACGCGGCTGACGGCGCTCAGCGCGGCTTTGGAGGCGTTGTAGACGCCGAACAGGGGAGAGGCTTCGCTGAGCACACCCCAGGTGGCGACGTTGATGATGTGCCCGTCGCCGCGTTCGATCATGCCGGGCGCCAGTCCGCGGATCAGCCGAAGCGGGGAGAAGTAGTTCAACTGCATCGTGCGCTCGACGTCATGCCAGCGGTCCAGGGAGTCGGCCAGCGGCCGACGGATCGATCGGCCGGCGTTGTTGACCAGGATGTCCACCCCGCCGAAGCGTTCCTCGACGGTGTTGGCCAGGGCGTCGACCGCATCGAGGTCGGCCAGATCGCAGGGCAGTGCAGTGGCGGTACCGCCGCCGTCGGCGATCCTCGCTGCGAGGTCGTCGAGCAAGTCGGCGCGGCGTGCGACCACGATCACCTCGGCGCCTTCGGCGGCGAAGGCTTCGGCTCCGGCTTCACCGATGCCCGATGAGGCACCGGTGATCAGCACCCGCTTGCCGCGCAGCGGGATTCGGGTACGCGAGGGCGCGCTCAGCGGTGGGCGCATCCCGGTCAGGGCGATCACCTCGGTGAGCTTGCGCCGTCCGGGGAAGTTGAGGGGATTCACAGTCTCCGAGTCTATGGAGGAGTCGATGGAGGGGCGACGGCCGGTGAGGTACGCGGGCTCACCGGTGAGGTATCCGGGCTCAGAAGTATCGGGGGAAGGGGCTCCAGTCCGGCTCGCGCTTTTCCAGGAAAGCGTCGCGGCCCTCGACGGCTTCGTCGGTCATGTAGGCGAGCCGGGTGGCCTCGCCGGCGAACAGTTGCTGGCCCACCAGGCCGTCGTCGAGCAGGTTGAACGCGAATTTCAGCATCCGTTGGGCCTGAGGGGATTTGGCGTTGATCTCCGCTGCCCAATGCAGGGCCACCGCTTCGAGTTCGGCATGGTCGACGACCTCGTTGACGGCACCCATCTGGTGCATCTGTTCGGCGGTGTAGGTCCGGCCGAGGAAGAAGATCTCGCGGGCGAACTTCTGGCCTACCTGCCGGGCCAGGTAGGCGCTGCCGTAGCCGCCGTCGAAGCTGCCGACATCGGCGTCGGTCTGTTTGAAGCGGGCGTGCTCGCGGCTGGCCAGGGTGAGGTCGCAGACCACGTGCAGACTGTGG
Organism: Actinomycetota bacterium; assembly: GCA_030836785.1. Lineage (GTDB taxonomy): Bacteria > Actinomycetota > Actinomycetes > Mycobacteriales > Mycobacteriaceae > Mycobacterium. The sequence continues at coordinate 3,480 of JAUPLT010000297.1, read as the reverse complement.
CCGCCGCCGGCTGCCCAGCCGTTGACCAGGCAGATCACCGGCTTGGGCATGAACCTGATCAGCCGCTGGACTTCAAGGATGTGCAGTCGGCCGGCGCGGGCGGCGTCGACGGAATCGGCGGTCTCGCCCGCGGCGTACTGGTAGCCGGTGCGGCCCCGGATGCGTTGATCGCCTCCGGAGCAGAATGCCCAGCCACCGTCCTTCGGTGACGGACCGTTGCCGGTGAGCAGGACCACCCCGACGTCGGCGGACATCCGGGCGTGGTCCAACGCCTGGTACAGCTCGTCGACGGTGTGCGGACGAAAGGCGTTGCGCACTTCGGGCCGGTTGAATGCCACCCGCACGGTCGGCTGCGCGACACCGTCGAGGACGTGCCGGTGGTAGGTGATATCGGTGAGGTCGGCGAAGCCCGGTACGGGTTGCCACAGTTGAGGTTTGAACGGGTTGTCGCTCACGGACTCGAAGGTACGCGTAACGATGTTCCCGCCTCTGAGCGACTCAGCGTCTGGGTCGAGTGGCTCTGGGTCCGGTTCGAGCGACTCTGTTTCTGGATCGAGCGACTCCCTGTCTTGGTCGAGCAACTCCGCGGCCAACTCTGCGGCGGGGTCCGGTGGGTGGGTGTTTCCACCTCCGAGCGACTTTGCCCCTCGGATTAGCGACTCTGCTTCTCGGTTCAGCGACTGTGCTTCATGGCTGAGCGACTCTGCTTCGAGAGTGAGCGACTCTGCCTCGAGAGTGAGCGAGTCCGCTTCGAGAGTGAGCGACTCTGCTTCGTCAGCGAGCGAGTCCGCGTGTCGACTAAGCGACTCTGCATCTGAACTGGGCGTCCCCACCTGCGCCCTGAGCGCTTCCGCTTCCTCCCGCAACGAGCTGACCCGGTCGATGATGCGGTACGCGGTACCGCCGGGCGCGCATCCTGCGCCGTAGAGGCCGTGGCCCCGCCGCCGTACCCGGTCGCGGCGCATCTCCCACCGCAGGGCGTCGGAGACGACTTTGGTCGGCCTGCCTTCCACGGCGAAGCCCCATTTGTCGAGTTCGGCGCACAGTTCCGTCACGGTCAACGGACCGAGAACTTGCAGCAATCGCGTCAGGGTGTAGCGCAGGTCGGTTCCGCGCAGCAAACGTGCCATGCCGGCAAGTTCGCACACCGCACTGACAACTCCGCCCCGAGTCGCACCGAGTCGCTCATAGGTGGGAAAACCTCAACCAGGTGCTGCGCTGGGTCGCTCGGAGTCGCTTGGAGTCGCCCCGAGCCGCACCGAGTCGCTCATAGGTGGGAAAACCTCAGCCAGGTGCTGCGCTGGGTCGCTCGGAGTCGCTCGGAGGTGGGAGAAAGGTGGGGGATGTTCCGTGCGGGCCCGTGGGAGTCGCCGGGCGAGTTCGGCGGGGAGTCGCTCGGAGGTGGGAAAACTCAGGTGTGAATTCCGCGCTCGTGGAGCGCATCGAGTAGCGCTGTCGGCCGGTCAGCCACCGGTAGTGGATCGACCAGGATGAACCCACAGCCCAACTCGGCGGCGGCACCGTCGTTCTCCACGCTGTCGCCGACCATCACGGCATGGCCGGCATCGACGCCGAGCCGGGACAGTGCCACCTCGAATATCCGCCGATCCGGCTTGGCGACCCCGACCTGATAGGAGAGCACGTACTCATCCGCGCCAGTACCGGCCGACACCAGCACCGCGCGGACGTCCCAGGCGATATTGGACACCACTGCGGTGCGAATCCCGTTGGCGCGCAACCCGTCCAAAACCGCGACGGTATCCGGATACACCGTCCACTGGTTCGGGTCGATACAGCGGGCGTACAGCGATTCGGCGTGCGGCACGGCCAGTCCGGCGTCGAGCAGCACGTGCAGATAGGCCTCGCGGTGCATGCTGGTGTCGAGATCCCGGTACCCCCAGGCGTGGTGGTCCACGGCGACGGTCGGGTGCGTCAGTCGGTCCATCACCTCGGCCCGCTGCCCGGCGTCCAGACCCGTCCCGTCGAACCAGGTGTCGTCGTCCTCCAAGCGGGCCAACGTCCCGGAGAAGTCGAACAGAACCGCCTTAACCGATGGCACGATCAGCACCCTGCCAGAACCGCGCCCGCACCGCCTTCTTATCGGGCTTCCCCAGCGCGGTGACCGGAACCGAGTCCACCACGATGACCTGTTTCGGCGACTGCACCGATCCTTTTCGATCCTTCACTGCCGCCTGGATCTCAGCGGTCACCGTTGCCACCGATTCCCGGTCGGCGGGATGGTCGGGCCGCAACACGATCACCGCCGTCACGGCCTCGCCCCACTTCTCATCGGGGGTTCCGATCACGCAGACCTGCGCGACGGCCGGATGCTCGGCGACGACGTCCTCGACCTCGCGTGGGAAGACGTTGAACCCGCCGGTGACGATCATGTCCTTGACCCGGTCGACGATGAACAAGAATCCATCGTCATCCTCGCGGGCCATATCTCCGGTGTGCAGCCAGCCGTCGCGGAAGGTCTCCTCGGTGGCCTCGGGCAGGTTCCAGTATCCGCCGGCCAGCAGCGGGCCGGACACGCAGATCTCGCCGACGTCGCCGCGCGGAACGGCATTTCCGTCACCGTCGAGCAGAGCCACCCGGGCGAACAGCGTCGGCCGGCCGCACGAGGTGAGTCGCTTCTCGTCGTGGTCGCTCTTGGCCAGGTAGGTGATCGCCATCGGTGCCTCGGACTGGCCGTAGTACTGGGCGAAGATCGGGCCGAACCGCCGGATCGCCTCGGCCAGCCGCACCGGGTTCATCGCCGACGCGCCGTAGTACACGGTCTCCAGCGAGGACAGGTCCCGGGTGTGGGAGTCGGGGTGGTCCATCAACGCGTAGATCATCGAGGGCACCAGCATGGTCGCGGTGATCCGGCGCTCCTCGATCACCCGCAAGACCTCGGCGGGATCGAATTTGGGCAATACGACCATCTCGCCGCCCTTGACGATGGTCGGGACGAAGAACGCCGCCCCGGCATGCGACAGCGGTGTGCACATCAGGAACCGCGGATGCTCGGGCCACTCCCATTCGGCCAGCTGCACGGTGGTCATGGTCAGGATCGACCCGACCGTCCCGATGACGCCCTTGGGTTTGCCGGTGGTGCCGCCCGTGTAGGTCAAGCCGCCGATGTGATCGGGCGGCAGCTCCGCCGCGGTCAGCGGCCGCACCGGATACCGGGCCGCTTCGGCGATCAGGTCGATGCCGACGTCCGCCAGCTCGGCGGGAACCGGCCCCAATGTGAGCACTCTGGTCAGCGACGGCACCTTGGCCAGCAGTCCCAGCGCCCGTTCGACGAACATCGGGTTCGGGTCGCTGGACGACCACGCCTACGTCCTCTCCGATGCCGGCGCGACGTCGCTGATCATCGACCCGAACCCGATGTTCGTCGAACGGGCGCTGGGACTGCTGGCCAAGGTGCCGTCGCTGACCAGAGTGCTCACATTGGGGCCGGTTCCCGCCGAGCTGGCGGACGTCGGCATCGAC
>JAUPLT010000296.1 GCA_030836785.1 Actinomycetota bacterium | reverse complement strand
TTCACCCTGCGACTAGCCCCAGGCTCGCGGCAGAAGCTCCTCGAAGGGGCGCGGCGCGCTCACCTTCCCGAACGCACCCTTGCTCAGCGCTACATCGAAGAAGGTTTACGCAGAGACGCCCATCCGCTGATCCACTTTCTCGACGGACCGAGCGGCCGGCGGGCGAGCATCGTTGGCCGGGGCCTCGATGTATGGGAGGTCATCGCAACCGTGCTCGACAACGACGGATCGACAACCGAGGCGGCGGCGTACCTGCAAATTCCGACAGGATTGGTCCAGGCGGCGGTCGCTTACTACGGCGAGTACCGCGCTGAGATCGACGCCGAGATCGCCGCCAATGAGGCCGAGTACGAGCGCGGTCGCGCGGCCGCGGCCGCCGGTGAGCAGGCCCTGCGGGGGTGAAGGCATTGCTCGACGAGCACCTGTCCCCGCAGATCGCCGCGCTTCTGCGTGAAGCTGGCTTCGACGTGCTTGCCGTCGCCGACCGTGAAGACCTCGTGGCCTGCAGCGACAGAGTCGTTTTTGAGACCGCGACCGCCGAAGACCGCGCGGTGGTCACCAATAACATCAAGGACTTCCGTCCGCTCGCGGCCGAGTGGCTCGCGATGGGCCGCACCCACTCCGGTTTGATCCTGCTGCCCTCGGCCCGCACGCGGACCCGCGCAGCAGTCCCGGCCCTGGCTGCCGCCGTGAAAGCCGTGCTCAGCGCCCACCCAGAGGGCATCGCCGGCAGCGAGCAATGGATCACCGCGGCGTCAACCTAAAGGTCACCAAATGGCTGCAAAACGGCCCCCGGAGAGATCTCCGAGGGCCGTTTGACCTGGTAGCGGGGACAGGATTTGAACCTGCGACCTCTGGGTTATGAGCTGCATTGTGTTGTGGAACAACGCTTTTCATGATTTCGTCTGTGCAGGTCAGCGGGGTTGAGGGTTTCCGAGGGGTTCCACTGGGTCGCATGCTTTTCACCTGGTTTGGGGGGTGTGGCGTCCTCGGTCTTTTGTGAGGTGAACATCAGGTCGAGTGGGCTTATGCCAACTCTTCGAGCCGGTACGGCAGTCCTAGCAGCGCCGTACTCGCTTTCTCGCGCAGCGTGATCGTGGCACGCCTGGACAGCGGTGTCGGTTCGGGATTGACCTCGATCACTACCGCCCCGTTGGCCAACGCGAGGTCGGGTAAACCCGCCGCCGGATGCACGATGCCCGAGGTGCCCACGACTACCAGCAGATCTGCTGCTCTGACCGCATCGGCCGCCTGCTGCCACGGCTCGTCGGGCAGTTGCTCGCCGAACCAGACGACGCCCGGCCGGATCCGCCCGCCGCACTCGCAGTTCAGTGGCGCCTTCTCCAGTTGACACTCGGGCATGGCCGGGATCGGGCCGCGGTAGGGCGATTCGCAGGTATCGCAACGGAAGTCGTTGAGGCTGCCGTGCAGGTGGTGCACCGTGCGGCTGCCGGCCCGCTCGTGCAGGTCGTCGACGTTCTGGGTGATGACGGTGACATCGGCATCGTCCTGCCAGGCCGCGACCGCCCGGTGGCCGTCGTTGGGCTGGACCCCCTTGACCAGATGGTGGCGCCACAGGTACCACGCCCACACCCGGTCCGGATTCCTCATCCACCCGTCGACGCTGGCGAGTTCCTGAGGGTCGTACTCGGACCAGAAACCCGTCTCGTTATCCCGGAACGTCGGCACCCCACTCTCGGTAGAGATCCCCGCTCCGCTGAGCACCACGATTCGCGCGCCCTTCTGACCGGTGCGATCGATCGGGGATTTGCTTATTCCAGTCAATGCGTTTCCTCTCCCTGGGAGCCACCGGGCCTTCTCCCAGTATATCTCATTTTTACGTGAATTCAATGGCGTGGCCGTCGCCCGCGGAGCGCCAAGGAGAGCGATTGTCAACGGCGGCATTGTGCCGCTGCCGCTCAGCCATATCTCATTTGTGCGATTATCGCGTTCGGCTACGGTGTCAGCATGAGCCGCGAATTCCGGGATAACCGGGGCAAGACGCTCGCCGACTACGTGCGGCCCTCGGTCGCCGTCGACACCGCAGTCCTCAGCGTGGACCCCGATAAAGGCCTGGTGGTCCTGCAGGTGCATCGGGACACCGCCGTGGGTTGGGCGCTGCCCGGCACCTTCCTGTGGGAAGGCGAAACCCTCGCCGACGCCGTGCAACGCTGCCTACACACCAAAGCCAATGTCGGGGGCCTGCAACCACGCCAGCTGCACGTGTTCGACCGACTCGGCCGCGACGACCGCGGCTGGGTGATCTCAGTAGCGCATCTTGCTGTGGTCCGCGCCGACCAGCTCGCCGACCGCCACCCCGAGGGAACCCGGCTGGCCCCCGTCAACGCACCCGGCCGGCTGGCCCATGACCACAACGAGATCATCACCATGGCGGTGGCGGACCTGCGCGCCCGCTACACCGACAAGCCCGACCCCGACCACCTACTCGGTGACCGATTCACCCTGCGCCAACTACGCCAGGTCCACCAAGCCGTGGCCGGTGAGCCGATCGGGCCTGACAAGATCGACACCTTCCGCCGCAAAATGAAGCTCCACCTGACCGAAACCCAGGACTTCGACACCGCCGACAGCCGCGGCCGCCCCGCCCGACTGTTCCAACGAGCCGACAGCTGACCACTTCGCCCGCAGTGGTTTTCGCAGGGGCAATGGCTCTAGCCGTGACCACTGGGTGATCACGGCTAGAGCCATTACGCGGACCGCGGCGCGGCAGCTACTTGGCCGTGGGCTGTTCGCCCCGGCCCATCGCCTCCTCGCGCTCCTCGTCGCTGAAGCTCTCCAAAGGCGCCGCGCCGGCGAGGCGACGACGACCGATCTTTTCCGACACCATCCGGTAGGCGGCGCGGTTGGACATGTACGACCGCTTGTCGAAGGTCATGGCGTTCCCGCGATCCATGCCCATCCGGGCACCCACCTCGACGGCGTCGATATCGGCGCCGAGGAAGATGAACTCCCAGTTGTAGACCTCACGCTGCTGGGTGATCAACGCCTTGACCGCCCCCCAGGTCCACTGGTGGCTTCTGTTCTCCATGCCGTCGGTCATGATCAGGAAGATCACCTTGTCTGGGCGCTGACCTTCGGGCAAAGCCGACAGCGCTTCGCCGACATCGGTGATCAACTTGCCGGTGGCGTCGAGCAGTGCGGTGCCCCCGCGGGGGTGCACGACGAACTCCGGCACCGACGCGATGTCGGTGGGCGGGTACAACACCTCGTACTCGGTGTCGAACTGGGCGAGTGTCACCTGGCACTGCCCGGGTTTTGCACGCTGGCCGTTGATCAGTTCGCGCCAGCCGTCCTCGGTAGCCTCCTTCGACGAGTCCATCGACCCGGAGCGGTCGAGGAGTGCGGCGATCAGCGTTTTGCTGGCGTCGGTCATGTTGCTGCCTTTCGCAATGGGCCGAGGGCACACTCCACCACGGGCAGCACAAAACCACCCGTGAGCGAAAAGCGAACCCCCGACAGTTGAAGGAACGGCCGCCGCAGCTGCCGCCCAATATAACTCAATATTACTATATATAGTCACGGGTGTCCACCGGCCAGATCCTGCGACTGCGTGCTGAAGGAGTCAGCCAACGCGGGATCGCCGAGGTGCTGGGCTGTTCGCGTAACACGGCTTCCTCGGTGTTCGTCGCGGCCACCGCGGCGGGGGCGGGCTTCGGGGAGGTCGCCGACCTGGCCGCCGAGGAGGTCCGCTGCCAAGCCCCTCGCTGCACTCCTGGCGCTGACAGCCGGGGTGGAATGAACGGCGAGGTGTCGCAGGCCGCGAGATCACTGTTGACCCTCTGATACCTCGTGCCGTCGGGCCGCCAACAGCGGGGATTGCCCGCCCGATTCGAACCATTGGCAGCCCAGGCATGCGGCGTGACTGGTTGATGGCACGTCGTCGAGAACGACGCCGGGGTGCCGGGACGGCCAGGCCTGCGGGTCGGTCCCGAAGACGCTCTCGTAGACGCGACGCAGGTGTTCCCGTTGGTTCCAGAGACGTTGGGCCACGTTCACCCCGGTTGATCCCCGTTTGAAGTCGATCCAGGCAGTGACCTGCGCCGGCGAGAACAGGGCGTCCCAGTAGGGTCCCCACGTGTCGGAGGCGCCGGCCGACCACTTCGTGGACGACCCAACCGGGCCTTGGAGGAAGCTCATCTGTACCTCACATCGGGAGCCGGGAGCAGGCTCCGCAGCGCCGCCCTCAGTTCGCGGTTGGGATCGGCGTCGGGCAGGACGTCGCACACCTCGGCAAGCGCC
>JAUPLT010000295.1 GCA_030836785.1 Actinomycetota bacterium | reverse complement strand
GTCGCCCATCCGGGCGAAAAGCCGATAGCGTTCGCGCTGCTCGGGGGTCGGCCGGATGTCACCCGGCGCCAGCATCCGTAACCCGATGTTGAAGGGGAACTCCCGGAACAGCGGGGGATCGAGTATCGGGGTTTCGGTGGTAGGGGGCACCGAGCACCTCTTCCGGAAGTGGTGAGCACCTACATCAGGTGATTGTGGTGCTAGGCTTCACCAGATTTCTCGAATCGTCAAGAGGACACCCCGTGACATCCCAGGCGCCTCGCAGTTATGGCGGTGCCAGCGCGCAGCAACGCCGCGATCGGCGCCGTGCCGCCTTGCTCGACGCCGCCCTGGAGGTTGTTGCACTCCGAGGGGTCAAAGGACTTGGCGTGAAAGCGATCTGCACGACAGCGGGTCTCAACGACCGGTACTTCTACGAACAGTTCGGCACCTGCGACGACGCATTGATGGCGCTCAACGACCTGCTGATCGGGCAGGCGACCGAGGCCTTTGCGCAGGCGATCGCCAGCACCGAACCTGAGGCCCGCACCCGCCTGCGGGCCTGCGTGGCCGCCGCCTTCGACTTCGTGACCGTCGACCCGCGCCGCGGACGCTTTCTGATCGAGTCGCAGTCCACCGAGCAACTCCGCGCCAAACGGCGACAACTTGTCGCGACGCTGGCCGAATTCATGATGTCGGGGCGGCGGTTGCTCGGCCCCGAGGCCCCCTCGGAGGAGGACTCCCGGTTGATGGCGCTGACGATCATCAGCGGGGGACTCGATGTCGGAACCATGTGGTTGAGCGGTGACCTGGACATCGAACGGGACCGACTGATCGACTTCATGACCGAGTTCGTACTGTCGTCCACGCGGATGTCGACACTGCGGCTGTGACCAAAGTCCGGCTGACCTGGGCGAGATCGTGGCTAGCCCGATCCAGGCGGTGGGGCCTCGACCGGTGTCAGCGTCAGGGGTAACCAGTACGTGCCTGGGCCCTCACCGGCGCACCCCGGCGCGCCGACAACGAATGTCCGCTCGGCGTAGAACGTCCCGTCCGGCCGCGGGGCCAGGAAGTCTGAGCGGACGCTCGGCGCGGTGCCCCCGCGGTCGCAGTGGAAGGGGTAGTCGCTGGTCGATTCCCACCGGTCGTTGTTCCAGGTGTAGTCATACATCGCTGGAGCGTTGGGGTTCTGGGCGAGCTCGGTAAGCCGGTACCAATGGGCTACGCAGCCGTTCACGTCACAGTTGGTGGAGAACTGGCCGTACTGGGTGTCCGGTGGGGAGGCGGCCGGCCGTCCGTTGAAAGTCTGCCGCCCGTGGTCGATAAAGACGCTGTAGTAGCCGTAAATCGGGACTGGGTCGGAGCGCTCAGCCCAAGCGGTCGGTGCCGTCACCGATAGTGTGACCGCCGCCGCGCATGCCGTGATGCTCGCCGCCGCACCGTTCCCTCGCACGCAGCGCCTCTCCTGGGTTCGATGGTGGGCGTTGCTCACGCCGTCAGTGCGACGGAGGCCTCAGCGGTGTAGCAGAGGAACGTCAGTGTCTCGTCCAGATAGAGACTCACCGTGTCGCTGTCGTGGCTCAGGTAGCCGATCGATACGTCGGTGCCCAACCGGAGGTCGAAATCGCCGCCGCGGGTACTCAAGACGAAGGCACCGTCGATGGCCGGTGCCCAGATGATGTCACCCTCGATGAGTCGGTTGAGATGCTCGCGAATCGGATAGCCGTTTTCGGTGGTCTCGCTCACCAATGTGAAAGCCTCCGCAGAGAGGAGCACCGAGTAGGGGCCGTCGACCCCGGCCAGTCGGAGCGCGGACATCGCCTGCGTGATGGCGTCGGGGAACTCGCGGGCATCGTCGGGAAGTGACAACGGCTGATTGGAACTGCAGGCTCGAATTCCCTGGATCGATGCGGCGGCGTACCCCTCGAAGATCGCCCGGTCCTCGGCGAACGCGAGTTTCTTGGCCGCGTCTTTGACCGGATCCCAATCCGAGTCTTGCGAGCCGCGCTCGACGTCATCGATCGCGGTGCGCGACAGGGTGAACGGCACCCGCAGTCGAACGAGCGGTTGGGCATCGCGAAGGTGGGCGATCACGCCCGCTCCCGGTGCCGTGACGTCGCGCAGGTGCCCGGTACTGACGGCAGCGGTCGCTGAGCCGGTGGGGCCGTTGACGTCGACCACGCGTCGGCCGGCGATGTGCCGCTTGAAGGTTCGGCTGGCCTCCAATTCGATCTCCCGCCAGGCGGCTTCGGTAATCGGAGCGAGTTCGCGGTAGAGATTGTTCATCGGTGGTGTCCTTTCAGACTGCCGATCAGCAGGGATCCGTTGGGGGCAGTGGGGGAATCGGAGGGATTAGCCGCGGCGGCGGCAGCGCCGGGAAGCGGTGGTGGATTGTCCAGGAAATCGGCTGTGGGAGTGAAGAACAGCGTCCCCGTGACGGCGGTGGAGAAGTCCAGGATGCGATCGGTGTTCCCGGGCGGATCCCCGATGTACATGTTGCGGAGCATCCTCTCGGTGACCGCCGGAGTCCGCGAATATCCGATGTAGTAGGTCCCGTACTCAGACGTTCCTGCCCTGCCGAAGGGCATGTTGGCGCGCACGATCTGCAATTGGTTGCCGTCCGCGTCATCGACCACATTCAGCGCAACATGGGAGTTGGCCGGCTTGACGTCGTCAGCGAGTTCGACGTCCTCGAGTTTGGTGCGGCCGATCACCCGCTCCTGTTCAGGAACCGGCAGGGCGTGCCACGCCTGCATGTTATGCAGGTACTTCTGAACGTGCACGTAGCAGCCGCCGGCGAAGTGGGGATCCTCGGCGCCGATCTCGGTGGCGTGCGCCGCCTGTGCTCCATCCGGGTTCTCGGTTCCGTCAACGAACCCGAGCAGGTCGCGGTTGTCGAAAAACCGGAAACCGTGTACTTCGTCGACGACGGTCACAGCGCCGTCCAGGGCGGAGAGCACCTGAGTGGCCAATTCGAAACAGAAGTCGAGCGATTCGGCACGCAGGTGGAAGAGCAGATCACCCGGTGTCGCCGGAGCGTGGTGGCGGGGACCTTGCAACTCCGGGAACGGGTGCAGTTCAGCGGGCCGCGGACCGCTGAACAATCGGTCCCAGGCGTCGGAGGCGATCGAGGTCACCATGGTCAGGTGCTTGGCCGGGTCGCGGAAACCGACCGCGCGCACCAGACCGGCCAGATCGGCCAGTGCGTCGTGCACCCGGGCGTGTCCGCCCTCGTTGATGGTCGCGACGAGGAAGATCGCGGCAGGTGTCAGTGGTGCCAGCACCGGTTGGGTTCGCGGGGAGGACACGGGAGCACCCTAGCCCGTCATACGCGACAGCGGCAGGGTCGGCCCAGTGGGATCTCCGACACGCGCCCCGTCCGTTATCAGTCGAAGGTCAACTGAATCAAAGAGAAATCGTCCTCGAAGAACCCCGCCGGCGTCATATGCCGCAGTTCATCGACGAGGTCGTCGATCGACCAATCCGGTGATGCGGCCAGTCGGGTGGTGAGGCTTTTGAAGGCATTCAGCGACAGGTGGGTGCCGTCAGCGAGTATCTGCTCACTCGCACCGTCGCTGAAGATCAGTATTCGGCACCCGGGTGGGACGGAATAGCTGTCAGTAGTGAACTGTGTGTTCGCGAAGGCCCCCACGGGCAACGAGTTCGAGGGCAACTCCGTTGCGGTGGTGAGGCCTTCGGATCCGGAATGGAACGCGAAAGCGGGCGGTGCGCCGGCGTTGGCGTAGTGCAGCGATCGGGTATTCCGGTTGTAGATCCCGTACCACATGGTGAAGTAATGCTCGCTCTGCTGGTCCATCTGGAAGTGCCGGTTCAACTCCGTCAGCACCGCCTCGGGGGCGAGCAGGGTCTCGGTGTTGAAGGTTCTGGACCGCAGCAGGTTCTGCAGGGAGACCGCCAACAGGGCGGGTTCGATCCCGTGCCCGGACACATCGATGAGGTAGACCATCAGATGGTCGTCATCGACCCACAGGTAATCGAAGCAATCGCCACCCAACTCCCGGGACGGCAGGTATCGCGAGGACACGCTGACCTCCCCGGTGAGACCGCGAGGCAGGATGGATTCCACATACGCGGCAGCAGTGTGCAGCTCCTCGGTGATCCGCTGGTTCAGTAGGGCGTTGCGCTCGTTGGCCTCCACCGCGGCGGTGATGTCGGCGATCTGGGAGACGAAGTTCTCGACCCGACCGCGCTCGTCCCGGATGCAGCTCACCGAGAGGTCCCCCCAGATCAACCGGCCGTCGGCACGGATGTACTGCTTGAGCATCCGGTAGGACTCGAGTCGGCCCTCCCGAACGTCCTCGACCTTCTGCAGATCGGCGTCGAGGTAGTTGGGGGCCGTCAACTCCTGCCACGTCTTCGTCTTCAACGTTTCCGCGTCGTAACCGAAGAGCTGGCACAGCGCTTCGTTGACCTCTTCGAAGCGGCCTTCCGGGGTGATCAGGCACATGCCGATCGCGGCATTGTCCATCGACCGGCGATACCGGGCGTCGGCCACGGATTGAAGGCGGCGGGCCTCCTCGAGTTGTTCGCGCATCTCCACGTCGGCGGTGATGTCGGCGACCTGACCGATCAGATGCTGGGGATCGCCATCTGCGTTGCGGAGCACGCTCAGCGACAGGTAGCCCCACGCGCGGCGTCCATCGGCGTGAAGGAACTTCTTGCGCGCCCGGTAGACACCGATCTCCCCGGAGATGACGGCCGGAATCGCGTCGAGTTCCGCCTCGAGGTATTCCGAGGCGGTGATGTCCTGCCAGCGCATTGTCGCCAGCGTGCTCGCGTCATACCCCACCAGATCGCACATCGCCTGATTGAACTGCACGAGACGGCCGTCCAGGGTGGCCAAGGCAGTCGCGATGATCGAGTTGTCGATGAGCCCACGGGCGAGGGCGTCGGCTTCCACCTTCTTGATGCGGGCCTCCTCGAGTCGCCGGCGGGACTCGACCTGCTCGGTGATGTCGATGATCTGCCGGATCAGGTGTTCGACCTCGCCGTCCGAGTTGTTGATCCGGGAGAGCTGCAGATCCCCCCAGATGCGGTGCCCGTCGGCGTGGATGTACTGCTTGGTCGTCCGGTAGGCCTCTCGACGATCGGCCAGCATCTCATCCACTGCGGCGCGACTCCGCTCCAGGTATTCCGGCGCGGTCAGTTCGTGCCAGGTCTTGTGCAGCAGTGCGTCGGCGTCGTAGCCGAAGAAGTCGCACATCGCCTGATTGACCAGAACGAACCGGCCGTCGACGGTGTTGAGGCTCGTCGGGACGACGGAATTGTCCATCAGTCTTCGGTAGCGGGCGTCGGCCATCGCCTGCAGTCGCCGTGCGCGTTCGGTCGCCTCCTCGGCCGCCACCTGGTCATCGGCCAGACGCAGCGTGGCTGTCACACCGTCCTGGCTGCCGTCCTCGTCATAGAAAGGTTTGGCGTGCACATCGAGCCAGTGGGTGATACCGCGCGCCGAGATGACCCGCATGCGTTCCTTGACCGCAACGCCCTGGACAACCGTGGCCAGTTTCGCCGCACTGGCGGCGAAGTCCTCGGGCGGGATGACCTCGCGCACGTCGCGGCCGATCCAGTACTCCGCGGGTTCGTCCAGGACCGATTCGATCGAAGGAGACACCCAGACCCATCTGCCGTCCCGTATATGGCAGACCACGTCGGCGGCGTTCTCAGCCAGCAGCCGATACCGCTGCTCGGACAATGCGAGGAGTCGGGCGTTGTCGAATCGTTCGGTGACATCAGTCCAACTCAGGATCAGAAGGTCGGGACCCGCCCGAGTGGCGCTCAGGTCGTAGCGCCGGTTGGCGGCGAGGACCTCGTTGTAGTGCTGCCAGTCCGAAAGGATGAGCGGTTTGCCGTCGGCCAGACATTGGATATAGCGCGCGAAGAGGGCCGAACTACTCATCCCAGGCGAGAACTGAAGCAGATTGTGCCCGACCAGGTCATCCGTGGCGACTTTCAGGTACGCGCAGGCGGCGCGGTTGACCATCAGATAACGGAAGTCGACGACCCGGCCGACCGGGTCGCGGACCGCCTCCAGCAGAACCTGTGGATCGAGCATCCCGTCCGCGGCCGCGCGCAGCAGGGTCCGGTCCGCCGCAACCGCTTCGAGCAGGCGCTGCTCGCGCACGACGAGGCGGAACGCGATCCCGGCGGCGATGGCGGTGCCGAAGGCGGCAGATTGGGCCAGTGCGGCGTCCGTTCCGGAACCGAGGCTGACGAACGTGTACCGCGCCAGCGCGACGATGAACGGAAATCCGAGGAAAAGAAAGCCAAGCCGCACCAGACCGCCGCGGTTGGGCTGGGCGAGCAACCAGCTGACCGGATTCCGGTCAGGCCGTGTCAGGGAAGTTGCCCAGGACAGCAGCAGCAGACCCAGAGCGGTGGACATGGCGATGCCGGCGGCCTCTCCGGCGTCCACCAGGTCCATTGAGTCGAGCAGGTACGCCAGGACAGCAACCCACGGGGTGGCTGCCGCAACAGCCAGGCATGCCAGTGAGATCGCGCGGAGCGCGCGCTGCTCCACCTGGGAGAGTGCCACGGCGGAGCACAGCAGAAACGTCGCCATCGCCGCCGACACCGCGGGCCGCCCCGGCCAATCGGAGGGCATCGCACGCACCGCTTGCCCGAACCACATCTCGTCGATACCCAGTTTCAGCCCTGTTGCGTACTCGGATATCACCGCGAGACTCGCCGCACCTACCAGCATTGCGATCGCACGCCCGGCCCAGATCCGACCCGGTGGCGGGTTGCCCGACTGCAACAGGATCGCGACCGCCAGTCCGGCCAACCACAGTGCAGCCCACGGCGCCATCGGCGGCCAGGCCGGATGGATTCGGGTCAGCCAGTCAGTGGCGGTCGCCCAGCCCAGCAAGTCGAGGAGCGACAGAACGAGAACCACGGCGGCGGCAACTCGCCCCAATCGGACCAGGACCGCGGCGGTGCGCCGATCCGGTGCCGACTCCAGCGGAACACCACCCTTTGCCGCCTGAATCAACGCGAACCCTCGGCAACCAGTGCGCCTCTCTCGCTCGACAGCCGAAATCGAGCCACCACCCCTGGTCTCGGGGGGAGTTGGCCGGGTGTCCTCGGGCGTACACGTCTGGCAGCTATAACAATAGGTAGGAAATTATCAGAATGGCGGGAACCGAACGAGCCCAGAGTAGGTGGTTTCGCTACCGGCCGTGCCCGGCAGCGACAGCCGTCGGGCATACACTCTCGGGTCGGTAGAGCGGCATGGAACCCGTCAACCTGCCGGAGAGCAGTTTGCTGCGGAAAGGGCCAGGCGGCAATGACCGATGCGACCGACCCGTATGCGCTGCCGCCGGTGGTCGAATCGGAGCGGCTGCGTTCGCTCGACCAACTCCACATGTTGCGTGGCCAACCAGAGGACCGGTTCGCGCATGTCACCCGGATGGCGCTGGTAGCCCTCGGGGTGCCGATGTCGGCAATCAATCTGATGGAGCGGGACAGCCAGTGGTGCAAACAATTCAGCGGGGTCGGTGACCCGGACTTTGATGTCTCCCGAGACCAGTCTGTCTGCCGGGCGACCATCGCGCGGGCATATGGCGAGCCGGAGGATCCTGCGTTGATCTTCGAGGACCTCGCGGCGTCGGAATTCGCCGAACTGCCTGCGGTCGCAGCAGAGGGCGGAGTCCGGTTCTATGCAGGCTTTCCCCTGTACGGGCCGGGCGGACACCCGGTGGGGACCTTCTGCGTTTACGACACCGAACCTCGGCGCCTGAGCGCTCAGGATCGGGCCACCTTCGCCGAACTGGCTGGGTGGGCGCAGCGCGAACTTGCCAGCTCCGACGCCTTGCGCCGGGCAGTCGAAGTGCAGCACCAGCTGCTGCCACCGTCGCTGGGCGATCTGCCGGGCTACACCGCCGCCACACTTTTTGAACCGGCCTTCGCGGTCGCAGGGGACTTCTATGATCACTACCCGGTGGCGGGCGGTATCAACATCACGGTCGCCGATGTCATGGGCAAGGGCCTGGGGCCGGCGATCGTGGCTGCGAATGTCCGTTCCGCCCTGCGCGCCACCTACCGGGCGTTCGAACAAGCGGGTCACAGCCTGAACCTGTCTGCCGCGATCAGCTCGGTTGACCAGCAACTGGGCGACGATCTGGCTCGTACCGGAACTTTCGTCACGATGTTCCAGGTGTGGTTGGAGTCGGAGTCTGGCAGGCTGAGTTACGTCGACGCCGGGCACGGCATCGCCGCGATTCTGCGGCACTCAGGCGAGATTGACGGGCTATGTAGTGACGATTTGCCGTTAGGGGTCGATTTCGAGGGCAGCTGGACGACCCGTCGGGCGGTGATGCAGCCCGGCGATACTCTGGTGGTCGCGTCTGATGGACTGCTCGATTTGCTCGGGGAGAAGGCTGTGGTTGGTGATGCCTTCGAGTTCCTCGCCAGTTACGCCGATCCATCGGAGATGTGCGCAGCGGTCAGCGCGCTGGCCGAACGGCTTCCGCCCATCGACGATGTTACCGTCGTTGCGGTGCGGCGGAATGGACGTCGGGAGGAACGATGAACGACGACGACCAGCACGAGTTCCCGGCGACCGCCGCCCCGAATCAGTCCTTCGTGGTTCGTGCGTCTGGGCGATTGACGCAGTCTTCGGCTCCCGGATTGCGTGACGCGCTGAGCAGGCTGATCCAGATCGGCAGGACCCGATTGGTCCTTGATCTGACTGACGTCGATTCAATCGACTCGGCCGTTCTGGGTTCCATGATCAGCGGCGTGAAGTTGGCGAGGCAGGCGGACGGCGACCTGCGCATCGTGGGACCGTCACCCCACGTTGCCGAGGTCTTGCGGCTGACGCAAATGGGCCGCGTGCTGAAGGTATACCCCAGCGTTGGCGAGGCCTTCGCGGACGATTAGGGACGTGACCCGCTGTTCATGAACTCGATTCCCGAGAGTTCGGGCAGTCCCAGGCCCATCGGTGCATCAGGGCTTAGCGGTCTTGGAGTTCTCGTCGGTCTAGCGTGGGCGGAGTGAGTTATTTCAGTGACGACGGGAGCCAGGGGGCGGATCGCTGGGTCGACGGCCCGTTTCGGGGTGACGAGGTCGCTGAGAGGAGCCGGCGGGATGTCGAGGCTGGCGAGTACGCCATGGACGATCCCGTTGTCTTGGGGCCGGGGTTGCCGCCCGAGGATGGTTCCTGCGGTCAGTTCGCCGTGCAGTTTCATGTCACCACGACGATGGTGGTCGGACTCAAGCGCATCGCTGATGCGCGTGGGGTGAGCGTGCCGGAATTGTGCCGGCAGGTTGTCGGTGTGTTTGTGGCGCAGCAGGAGGGCGAGCTGGGTGCGTTGCTCCTTGCCGAGGCCGAGGTCGCCGATTATCGGCGCAGCTTGGGCCAGTCGTAATCTTCCCTGGGAAGGTCTGGACCGCCTTCCGGCGGACTGGCAACGTGGAGCGATTCGCAAGAAGTTGATTTCGCATCCCATTTAACCGACAGTCGGCGTCAGCCGTTGCTGTAGATCCGGGTCGGCGTCATGAGCACCGCGGTGCGGCGCTGTTCGGCCATCACGCGGTCGTACTCGTTCCAGTCGTCGTGAGTGCCGCCGCAGGCGGTGAACACTTCTCGTAGGAGTAGCCGTAGCTGGTCGGGTCCGTGCAGCCATTCCTGGGTGTCGTCGGGGCCGGCGAGTTGCGCAATGCCCTCGACCGTCGCCCACTGCCATCCCTTGCGGAATGTCACGGCGAGTTGCGGTCGTGCTCGCAGGTTGGTCAGCTTGACCCGTCCGTAGGTGACGAAGCCCAGCACGGGCCGCCTGGTGGCGGGGTGCGGAAGAACGCCGGCGTTGATCAGTGACGCCTGAATGGTGTGGTCGGCGCGCAATGTCGATACGACCGCCAGGCCGCTGTCGCCGCTCGCGAGCTCGGCGGCCTCGTGGAGTGTTGGCATGGGAACCTCTTTACTCAAGCGCTGATCGGAAGACCGGCTACGTGCGAGAAGCCGGCGGCAAATCAGGGAACGCGACCGAATCCAGACCTAGTGAACCCGAACTCGCCAACGGTCGCACCTGCAGGTAGACACCGACGTGGTGGGTGTCTACGGCACGGGCGTGATCCATCGCGTGCTTGTGGCCGCCGGGTGCGTAGGCGTAGTCGCGGGCCAGTTTCGCGGTGCTCCAGAGGCTGACGGAGGTGTGCTCGAAGGGCAGCCGCGAGGAGACGTCGACGCTGCCGCGGTGGCCGGGGTGAAACGCCGCCCGGGAGGCTGCGTGGACGTTGTTCTTGAGGAATCCGGGCAGGTGTCGCGGCTTGAGGATGCCGTGCACGATGACTACCAGGGGTTCATCGGCCGCGATCGGCCTGCTTCCTTCGGCCGAGGGGTTCCATCCGTACCAGTCGTCGTCGGGCTTTTCGCGTCGCACCCGCACGATTTCGCCGTCGAGGCTGTATCGCCGCGGTGACGTCACGGCCCCGGCAAGCGGTCCGCGGAAGGCCGCGAGCGCCGATTCGGGTGAGTCCCAGGCTGCGATGAGGGCGCGACCGGGCCGGATCAGACTCGTCGGATCCAGCGAATGCGTCAAGTGGTTGGAATAGTTGACCGTGACCGACCGCAAGCCGGGAATATCCTGCTGCAGAACGTCTTTGACCGTCCGACTCCAGCGCCGAGCGCCGCGCGGCGGGTTGTCGTAGACGTCGATGGTGAGATAGTCGGCCGAGTTCGACATCCGGTCATCTCCCCGGAAGGGCGAAGATCAGGAGACTTCCCGATGCAGTCGCCACGACCCGGCCGCGGCTGTCGAGGACCTCGCCCTCGGCGAAGGCGACCCGACTTCCGGGCTTGGTGACTCTCCCGGTGCAGATCAGCGGACCACTGTCGACGGTCACCGGGCGTAGGTAGTTCACCTTGATCTCGATGGAGGTGTAGCCGGTGCCGGCCGGCAGTGTGGTGTGGGTGGCGCACCCGAGCGCGGAGTCGAGCAGGGTGCAGACCAGACCGCCGTGGACCGTCCCGATCGGGTTGTAGTGCGACTCGTCGGGACGGCATCGGAAGGTGACGGTGCCCGGGCCGACCTCAACCACGTCCATGGCGAAGTGGCTGGCGATCGGCGCCCCGGGCAGGTCGCCGCTGGCGATCCTGTTCATGAACTCGATTCCCGAGAGTTCGGGCAGAGCGGCG
>JAUPLT010000294.1 GCA_030836785.1 Actinomycetota bacterium | reverse complement strand
GCTCTACCTGGGTGCGGCGTGCGCGGTCGCCGGGTTGGCCTGCTCGGTGTGGGCGCTGGTCACGACGTTGCAGCCGAGCGCAGACTGAGCCGCTGTTGCGGTCGCCGGTAGGCTGCCTTCGGACTGAAGGAGTCAGGGTGAGCAGACTGTCCGGATTGGTGCCGGTCGCGGTTGCGGCCGTGGTTGCCCTGACGCTGACCGGATGCGCGGGTGAGCAGGTCAGTGCGGACAAATGCGAGAGCGTGTCGGCGCCGCTCACCGATATCCCGACCCGGACCGACCAGGAGCCCACGATGCGCCTTCCGGTGCCCGAGGGCTGGGAGCGCAGCACCAAGATGGATTCGGAGAACATCCGGTTCGCGATCCGCAACCAGGGACTGGCCGCCGACGGTTTCACCCCGAACGCCGTTGTCACACTGCAGAAGGTGGCCTCCGGGATCGGCAAACCGGAGCAGATCCTGGAGGCGCAGAACCAGCAGTTGGCCAAGAAGCTCAAGGTGACCGATATGAACTCCACCCCGGCGCAGGTGTGCGGCGCGCCGGCGATGTCGACCAGCTACACCGCCCCCGAGGTCAAGATCAGTCCCAAGATTCCGCCGATCCCGCCGCGCAAGGCCACCTCGCTGGGAGCGGTCTACAACGCCGGTGACGTCACCTATGTGGCGACCGTCACGGTGCAGAGCGTGAAGGCGGACAACCCGACGTACGTCAAGGACGCCGAAACGATCCTCAAGGGATTCCAGCTGCTGCCGTCGGGCTGACACCCGCGTCCGCGTCTGCGGTAGCAGCGGCGGCGTCGGCGATGACGTCCACCAGTGCCCCGCGTAGCCGCTCCCCGCACCACCCGCAGGCCAGTTCGGCATCGAACGGATTCCCGCACGCCTCATGGGTGAGGGCCAGCGCGGGACCCTCCGGCGCGCGGAACCAGGCGTGTGCCCACTGGTGGGCGCACACCAGCACCCCGAACAGCGCGCGGCCCTTCTCGGTCAGCAGGTAGGGCGCCCGGTCGGCCGCGTGCGGTTCGGCCGGCGAGCAGGTGAGCACACCGATCGAGCAGAACGTCTGCAGTCGCTCAGCCAGCAGGCTGGGCGGTATCCCCAACCGGCTCGAGAAGTCGGTGTAGCGGGTGGCACCGAGGAACGCCGCGACCAGCAGCGCAGCGGACCATCGGTTGCCGAACACCGCCATGGTCTCGGGGAACAGGCCGGCATGGCGGGCCGGGCCGGGTGTTTCCGAACGCCGGCGGGTACTGGACTGTGGCGCTGAGCGGTCCCAGTCACCGCTGGGTCCTGCGGTGATCCGCACGTCGCTGGAGGCCACCGTCCCGCGGCAGGCCCGGCAGCGCAGCACCGGGGTGAACTGTTGCCCGCACCGGTGGTGCCGCATGGCCGGCAACGGGCCGGTGTGGCCGGTGACCCAGGTGCGTTCCCACTCCCAGATAGACAGCAGCACCGGCCACAGCGACTTGGCGCGGCGGGTCGGCAGATACTCGGTGCGGCCGGTGCCGTCGACGGGGCGCCGGTTCAGCAGGCCGGACTCGGTCAGCGTTCCCAGGCGGTTGGTGAGGACGGAGTTCGAGATCGGCAGTCGCGCCACGAAGTCGCGGTAGCGGACGGCTCCGGTGAGCGACTGCTGGAGAATGAGCAGACTCCACTCGTCGCCGAGCAGGCCCAGCATCCGGCCGATCGGGTTGACCCCGCCCGGTTCCAGGTCGGTGGGTGTGTCCGGCATCGGGCCCTGACGTGCCTACAGCCCGATGGCCGCGGCTGCGGTGTCGGTCTCCTGCCAGCGCCGCACCTCGGCACCGGCTACCCAGGTCGAGTGGGTGCCACTGCAGATCCGTTCCGGCAGTTGAAGTTTGCACACCGGGCCGTCGGCGAGCCGGGCCGCGTCGAACACCAGGCAGTACGAGGCGTCGGCATTCATGTCGGTGGTGAACGTGACCAGGTAGCCGTCGTCCTCGGCCCTGCTGCCCACCCGGGGAGCCATCGCGGTCTCGCTCCCGTACACCCCCTCGTCGAAGCTGATGCGCTCCTCTGTTCCGGTCTGGACATCGTGGCGAATCAGTCCGTCGAACAGGAACCAGCCCGGCTTGCCGGTGGCGGCGTAGGCGTAGCGGTAGGGCTCACCTCCGTGGGCGGCGTTGATCATCCCGAACTCGGAGATGCTCTCCGACAACGGTTCCTCGGTGACCGCCCCGGTGGTGAGGTTCAGTCGCCAGCGGTGCAACCGGGCCTGCATCCGGTCCAGCGCCAGGAACCGGAACGCCCGCTGCCACTTACTGCCCGAGCCGTCGTCGGCGGGTTCGGGGTCGCCCTGGTAGAAGCCGTCCAGGACGATCTCATCGCCGTCCTCGTAGGCGTTGGTGAAGTGCAGCACGAAGGTCGGGTCGGCCTCGAACCACCGGACGTGGTCCCGGTGGGCAGGAGCGGAGCGACCCGGGTGAGAGGTGGCGCCGCCGCGCCGCGGCAAAACTGCGAAGCGGGAGGGCATGTCCCGATGGAATCGTGGGACGTGCAGGTCACGTTGCAGCAGATCTGGATCCCAGAACAGCGGAAAGTCGTTGAGAATGGCGTAGTTCCGGGTGAACGCCATATCGTGCGGCAGTCGCGGCCCGGGGAGTGGAACATCGACGTAGTGCACCAGGTCGTTGTTGGCGTCGACCACCCCGTAGTGCAGATAGGGCGCGGATTTGCTGTAGTTGAAGAACAGCATCTCGCCGGTGCGTTCGTCGACCTTGGGATGCGCCGACACGCCCCAGTCGAACGGGAACGCGCCGTTCCAGGTCTCCTTGCCTCGGGTCTCTCCGGTGTAGGGGTCGACCCGGTAGAGGTCGCCGCACTGGTAGAAGCTCGTCAGCGCAGTGCCGCGGTGCACCACGACGTCGGTGCTCGAGGCATCCTTGAGCAGGGTGCGGGCGCCCCAGCCGTGGTCGGCTCGGGCCAGTGCCAGCGGTTCGGCCAAGCCGGGCCACAGCGGACCCCCGGCCTCCTGTTCGGCTTCGAAGGCCTCGGTCCGGACGAACCTGTTGCGGTAGAACGCCTTTCCGTCCCGGAAACCGACGATGTGCAGCATGGCGTCGCCATCGAAGGGGTGATACGTCTTGAGTGCGGGGTGCAACGGGTTCTCGGTGTTGCGCAGGTAGAGACCGTCGAGGTCGGCGGGGATCTCACCCTCCACAGCGACCAGGTCGTCGGCGCGCCACTCGGTGGTCTGCGGACGCCACGGCCCGGTGCGGTAGGGGTGGTCGTCGTCCTCGGGCAGGGTGGACAGGAACCTGCCGACGATCTCAACGTCCATGTGTGGGTTCCATTTCGGCTCGTGTCAGGCGGCAACTCATGTCAGGCGGCTGATCGTGTCACGCTGCTAGAGGTGAACCGATGACGAAACTGACTGTGGTGGCGGTACTTCCGCCGATATTGAGGGTGCCGAAGCGACGTGCTCCGTCAACCTGATAGTCCCCGGCCAGACCGCTGACCTGTTTGGCGGCATCCAGCATCATCCGGATACCCGACGCGCCCACCGGGTGTCCGCCGCCGATCAGTCCGCCACTGGGGTTGATCGGCAGTCTGCCGCCGATCTCGATGTCCCCGGACTCGATCGCCTGCCAGGACTGTCCCGGTCCGGTCAGGCCGATGTGGTCGATGGCGAGGTACTCGCTGGGGGTGAAGCAGTCGTGTACCTCGAAACCGTCGATGCGGTCGAGACCGGTTCTGGCGCGGCCGAAGGCGTCCTGCACCGCATTGCGGACATGCGGCAGCACATAGGGATTTTCGGCGTCCCGGTCCAGTTTCTGCCGCAGGCCCAGGCCCACGGTGCGATGCCCCCAGCCCTCGATCAGGCCGATCGGCCGTACGCCGGGATGTTCGGCGAGGAAGTCGTCGTTGACCAGAACGACACCGGCGCCACCATCGGTCATCTGGCTGCAGTCGAAACGGCGGATCCGGCCCTCGACGGGCGGGTTCATCGCGTCGTCCGTGCCGACGGCCGCCAGGTCGGGCACCTGCCATTCCCGGGTTTGGGCGTTGGGATTGCGGCGGGCGTTGGCCAGGTTGATCGCCGCGATGGCGCGCAAATGGGCGTCGTCGAGACCGAACCGGCGGTCATAGGTGTCGGCCACCTCGGCGAACATCGCCGGCCACAGGAACGTGGCGTCCTGGCCCTCGTGCCCGGTCCATGCGGCCGCCCCGAGATGCTGGGCGGCGATGTCGCCCGGCACGGTCTTCTCCAGTTCCACGCCGACCACCAGGGCGGTGCGGTAGTTCCCGGCCCGCAGATCGGCCATCGCCGCCAGGGCGGCCACACTGCCGGAGGCGCAGGCCGCCTCATGCCGACTGGCCGGGAGGTCCCAGAGGCCGTCGCACACGGTCGCGGGCATCGCCCCGAGGTGACCTTGCCGGGCGAACAATTCACCGAACGCATTGGCGACGTGGACGACCTCGATATCGGCTGGGTCGACCATCGCCTCGGCGAGGGTCAGGTCGACCACCTCGCGGGTGATATCCGCGAAGTCGCGACCCTCCCGGGTGAGGTTGCGCGCGAAGTCGCTCTGATAGCCGCCGAGAATCCAGACGTTGCCGCTCACCGCGCCGAGATTACTACAGTTAAGAGAGTGATTATCGGGCCTGCGGGTCCTAGGACTCCTGCCCGGTCATCGTCGACAGCCAACGACCGATCCCCGCCGGATCCGCAATGTGGTCCGGGGTGACCCTTCGCAGTGCCGCTTCGACCGCGGTGGGAACCTCGCAGGAGGCCGGATCCTGCAACACCACTCTGCCGCCCGCCGATTTGACGATCTCGCATCCCCGGACGCCGTCTTCGTTCGCGCAGGAGAGCAGGACGGCCGTCACCGGATTGACCAGTTCGGCGGCACTGGCGAAGGCGACGTCAATGGACGGCCGCGAGTGGCAGACCGGTGCGTCCAATGTCAGGTGGGCGCGGACACCGTGTCCGGTTCTGTAGGTGGCGACCGGTGTCGGCGCCTCGGTGAGCAGTGTCCGGGTGTTGCCGACCAGAAGGTGGTACCCGGCGGGAGCCAGGGTGAGTCCGCCCACCGGGCAATCCCAGGGACTGTCGGTGGGCTCGCGAACCGGAATCGTGCTGTGCGCCTGGAGGACTTCGGCCAACGGGGAACTCTGGGGTGAGCGGTGCAGAACCGCGACCACGACCGTGTTCCCTACCGTGCCATAGGAATCCAGGATGGCACGCAACGCCTTGAGGCCGCCGGCGCTGCCGCCGATGACGACGACGTCAGGGCCGGCCATGCCGGTGCTGGTTCTTTACGTAGATGCCGAGCCTGCGGTCCAAGGGTGTGAACAACTTCGCTCCGTCGCTCGTGAGGCTCTCCCGCGGCCCGATGATCAGATTGCCGAAGTTGGTCAGGCTGTCCCAGAAGATGCGCTCGGCCCGGCGTTGCAGTGTCTGCTCGAAGTAGATGAACACGTTCCGGCACAGGATGAGGTTGAACTCCCCGAAGGCGCTGTCGGTGGCGAGGTTGTGCGAGAAGAACTCGATGCGCGGCCGCAACTCCGGGCTGAGAATGGATCGGTCGTACTTCGCCACGTACCAGTCGGAGAAGGGCCGGACGCCACCGCTGGCCTGGTAGTTGCGAGTGGCGCCGGCCATCGTGTCCGCGGGGTATATCGCCGACGTCGCCACCCGCAGCGACTCTGCGTCGATATCGGTCGCGAAGATGGTGGCGCGGTCCAACAGGCCGGACTCCGCGAGCAGGATCGCGACGGAGTACGCCTCTTCGCCCGTTGCGCACCCCGCAACCCACACTTTGATTCGTGGATAGGTTGCGAGCCTGGGCACCACGTCGGCCCGAATCGTCCGGAACACCTCGGGATCCCGGAACATCTCGGTCACGTTGACCGTCATGTCGGAGAGGAACTCTGCCAGCAGAGTGTTGTCCCGCAATACCTTTCCCTGAGCCTCCGAGATCGAGTCGAACCCGTGGCTGCTCACGAAGCGGGCCAGTCGCCTGTTCCGGGAGGCGTCGCTGTAGTGCCGGAAGTCGTAGCCGAGATGCTCGAACACCGTGTAGAAGAATGCCTCGGCTTCGATCTGGGCCATGTCCCGAGACTGGCCTGACATGGATTCCCCAGCCGGCGGGATCATGGGCTTTCAGATGCTCCGCGCGTTCGCCGCGGTTGATGTGCCAGCCAGACTCTGAGCACGGAGGTCAGTTGATCCATGTCGACGGGTTTGGTGACGTAATCCGAAGCCCCCGCATCCAGGCACTTCTGCCGGTCACCCTTCATCGCCTTAGCGGTCAAGGCGACGATGGGCAGGTTGTGCCAACGAATCTCTTTGCGGATCCGGCGCATCGCCTCGTAACCGTCCATGACGGGCATCATGATGTCCATCAGCACCAGGTCCACCTCAGGATGCGCGGTGAGCGCGTCAATTCCCTCCTGCCCGTTGCGGGCCGGTATCACCGTGATGCCGTAACGCTTCAGCACGCTCCCCAGGGAGAAGACGTTGCGAACGTCGTCATCGACGAGCAGGACGGTGTAACCGTCAAGCGCCTCGTCGATCCGCCGGGTGCTGGACAGCATCGCGCGCGCGGCATCGGGCATCGCATCGGCCACCTGGTGCAGGAACAACGCCGTCTCATCGAGGAGGCGTTCGGGTGATTTTGCGTTCTTCAACACGATGGCGGATGCCAGCACCTCCAGTCGCTCCGTCTCGGCCGCCGTCAGTTCCCTGCCGGTGTGCACGATGACCGGCAGTTGCTTCTCGCGAACCTGGTCCTGAATCTGTTCGATGAGGTCGATCCCGTCGATATCGGGCAAGCCCAGGTCCAGTACCAGGCAGTCATAGGAGGTGGATCCCGCCAGTTCCGCGAGCACCTCCTGACCGGTACCGACACCGGTGATCGAAACATCCTCACCGGCAATCAGGTTCGCCATCGCCGCGCGTTGCTGGGCATCGTCGTCGGCGATCAGCACATGCCGGGATCCCGGCTTCAGGAAGTCGGCGGTGGCGGCGAGCATTGCCCGCAGTGCGGCGGCGTCGGCAGGCTTTTTCATGGTGCGGATGGCGCCCATCCGGCGGCCACGGCCGTCATCATTCGATCCGGAGATGACGCTGACAGGAATGTGCCGCGTCGCCAGATCGTGTTTCAGGGCGTCCAGGACGACCCAGCCGGCCATATCCGGCAAGCCGATGTCCAGCGTGATCGCTGCCGGTTGATGTTCCTTGGCCAGCGCCAACGCCGCTCGGCCGCTCGCGGTGATCACCGAATCGAAGCCGGCCTCCTTGGCCAGCCCGGCTAAGACCCCGGCGAAAGTCGGGTCGTCTTCGACGAGCAACAAGACCGGGTTTGTGCCCTGCGGCCAGTCGACTCCGGAGATGTCGACGTCGTCGATTCGCGTCGCTGAGTGGCCCTCGGTGGGATCGGGAACGACTGGAGTGGTGCCGTCGGCGGCGTCGTTGGCAGTGGATACCGCGGCGACCACCGGAGGGACGGCGACCTCGCGGTCGGCCGCCCCGGCGGTTTGGCTGTCCCCGATGGGCAGATAACAGGTGAACGTGGAGCCCTGCCCCGGAGCGCTTTTCAGGGTGATCTCCCCGCCGAGGTTTCGGGCCAGTTCGCGGCTGATCGACAACCCGAGTCCGGTACCGCCGTACTCCCGGGTCGTTCCCTGATTGGCCTGCTGGAAGGACTCGAAGACCAGATTGTGGTCCTTCTGGTCGATTCCGATACCGGTGTCGGCGACGGCGATCACCAACTGCCGACCGCCGTTCTCGGCGTTGTCGGCCGCCGAGAACTCGACGGTCACCGATCCCTCGTCGGTGAACTTGAGCGCATTGGACACCAGGTTCTTCACGATCTGCTTCACCCGGGTGTCATCGCTGATGAACTCCTTCGGGGTGCTGTCGGCGACGACGACTCGGAAGGTGAGCCCCTTGGATTCGGCGACCGGCCGAAACGTCCGCTCGAGGAAGCTGGTCAGCTGCCCCATCTCGATGGTCTCGTGTTCGACACGAAGGGAACCCGACTCGACCTTGGCGAGATCGAGCACCTCGTCGATCAGGTTCAGCAGGTCCCGGCCCGACTGTTCGATGGTCTCGGCGAACTCGCGCTGCTGTTCGGTGAGCGGATGGTCCGCGGCCTCGCGCAGCAGGCCGGCGAGAATCAGGATGCTGTTGAGGGGGGTCCGCAGCTCGTGGGACATATTGGCCAGGAACTCCGACTTGTACCTCGAGGACACGGCCAGCTCCTCGGCCTTCGCCTCCAGCGACTCGCTGAGTCGGTGCAGTTCCTGGTTCTTGGCCTCCAGAGCATCGGCCTGCTTTTCGAGTCTTTCCGAGCTCGACCTCAAGGCCTCCCGCTGGGAGCGGAGTTCCTCAGTGGTCTCCTCCAATTCGGCGTTCTGGGTGGACAGGAGGTTCTCCCGTTGGATCAGTTGATCGTTCGCCGCCCGAAGCTCCTCCTCCTGTGCCTGAAGCTCCTCGGTCTGGGCCTGCGACATGCTGAGTAATTCGCGGGTCTTCTGGCCGGATTGGATCGCGCTGATCGCAACCCCGGCCCCAAACGCCAGTGCGTCCAGAAGCTCGGTGTTCTCATCCGAAAAGGTCTTCAGCGCGGCCAATTCGAGCACGCCGATAACCTCGGATTCGAACATGATGGGCACCAGGATCAGCGATACGGGCTGGGTCTTACCCAGGCCGGAGACGATCTCGACATAGTCGGCGGGTGCGCCGCTCACCTCGATTCTGTTGCCCTCCAACGCGCATTGGCCGACCAGTCCGTCGCCCAATCCGAACGATGTCGGGATGTCCTTGCGCCGGTGAAACGCGTACGAGGCGATCAGCGCGAAGCGACGCCCATCCGTCTGCTCCCTCAGGTAGAGGGCGCCGTGGTTGGCTCCGGTGGCCTGCGCCGTGCGCGAAACGATGATGCCGCAGGCGGCGACCACATCGTTCTCCCCCTGGATCTCGGTCATCAGGCTCGCCTGGACCTCCACCGCCCGGCGGGCCCGTTCGCTCTCGTTCGCCGACGCAGTCACGGTGCGATAGATGTTGCGGCTGGTCAGGAACAGCAAGGCGCCCAGCCCGGCGACGATCGTGATCGACGACGTCCAGATGATGATCAGACTTGTTCTGATCGCGTCCAAGGCGCGCTGATTCGCCCGCTCGACGATGGGTTCGGTGTCCGTCGTGATCTGTGCGATCTGGTTCTCCAAGCGCACTGCCTGATCGTCGAGCCTGGCCTCGGCGGCATCCGCATCGCCGGATCGGCGAACGTTGGTCAGTTCGGTCTCGTAGGACGCCTTAAAGTTCTCCCACGCCGCGACTAGTGGCTCGTACTGGCGGCTAGTGCTGCGGCCCTGCGATTCGTCAGCGGCACGGCGCAGGTCGACGTCGATTTTCGTGCCGAGTTCGGCCAGGCGGGTATTCAGTTGCGTCACGCGCGCGGGGTCGGTGACGAACAGCAGACGGTTGATGGTGGTCAGCAGAGTGTGCAGATCGCGGTCGACGGCCAGGGCGTCGTTCTGCGCGTTCCTGGCCTCGAAGCGCTGCTCGTAGAGGTCGGAAATCCGCGATGTCTGCCAACTGAAGACGCCCGCGCTCAGCAGGATCG
>JAUPLT010000293.1 GCA_030836785.1 Actinomycetota bacterium | reverse complement strand
GTGGTCGCCTTCTTCACCATGCTGGTGGCCGCCTGCGAAGTCGTCGTCGGGTTGGCCATCATCGTCGCCATCTTCCGTACTCGACGTAACGCCGACGTCGACGAAGCCCACCTGTTACGGCACTGACGATGACCACACTTCTCTGGCTGACGATTGCGCTGCCCCTGCTCGGGGCGGCGGTCCTGCTGCTGGGCGGCCGCGCCTATCTGGAGATCCGATTCACACGGTGGCACCAACTGGGGTGCGCGACGGTGATCGGCTCGTTCCTGTTGAGCCTGGTGCTTTTCGGATATCTGATCAGCCGGCCCGCCGAACACCGGGTGGTGCACGAGACACTGTTCTCCTGGGTGCCGGTTGGCGCACTGCACGTGGACTTCGGGCTGCAACTCGATGTTCTGTCGGTCTGCTTCCTGCTGCTGATCACCGGCGTCGGGTCGTTGATCCACCTCTACTCGGTCGGCTACATGGCCTCCGATCCCGACCGCAGAAGGTTTTTCGGGTACCTCAACCTGTTCGTCGCCGCCATGCTGGTGCTGGTCCTCGCGGACAACTACCTCGGCCTCTACCTGGGTTGGGAGGGCGTCGGTCTGGCCTCCTACCTGCTGATCGGGTTCTGGTCGGCCAAACCGAGCGCCGCCGCCGCGGCGAAGAAGGCTTTCGTCGTCAACCGGGTCGGCGACATGGGCCTGGCCATCGCGCTGATGGTGCTCTTCGCGGGGGTCGGCTCGGTCGATTACCGCACCGTCTTCGCCGCCGCCCCGCAGTTGAGCGACGGCACCCTTGACGCACTCGGCCTGCTGCTGCTCCTCGGCGCCTGCGGCAAGAGCGCCCAGGTCCCCCTGCAGGCCTGGCTCGGCGACGCGATGGAGGGCCCCACCCCGGTCTCCGCGCTGATCCACGCCGCCACCATGGTCACCGCCGGGGTGTACCTGATCGTCCGCTCCGGCCCGGTGTTCAACCTCGCCCCCACCGCGCAGACCGCCGTCGTCATCGTCGGCGCGGTCACCCTGCTGTTCGGGGCGGTGATCGGCTGCGCGAAGGATGACATCAAGAAGGCACTGGCCGCCTCGACCATGAGCCAGATCGGGTACATGGTGCTGGCCGCCGGCCTCGGTCCGGCCGGCTACGCGGTGGCGATCCTGCACCTGATCACCCACGGCTTCTTCAAGGCGGGGCTGTTCCTCGGGGCCGGGTCGGTGATGCATGCCATGGACGACGAGACCGACATGCGCCGTTACGGCGGGCTGCGCACCCTGCTGCCGGTCACCTACGTCACCTTCGGGCTCGGTTACCTGGCGATCATCGGGGTGCCGCCCTTCGCCGGCTTCTTCTCCAAGGACGCCATCATCGAGACCGCGCTGAACGCCGGGGGCGCGAAGGGCATGCTGCTCGGTGGCGCCGCACTGCTCGGCGCGGGGATCACCGCGTTCTACATGACCCGGGTGATGCTGCTGACCTTCTTCGGCGAACGCCGCTGGGCCCACAAAGACGGCCAGGACACGCATCCGCACGAATCTCCGGCGATCACGACCGCGCCGATGGTGGTGCTGGCCGTCGGCTCGGTCGGAGCCGGCGCGGTGCTGGCCGTCGGGCACACCCTGGCGGACTGGCTGGAGCCCGTGGTCGGCGCGGCCGAAACCCATCACATCGTCCCGGTCTGGGTCACCACGGCGCTGGCATTGGCGGTGGTGGCGGCCGGGGTCGCGGTCGCCTACCGGCAGTACGCCGGCCAGGCGGTGCCGCGGACAGCGCCGGCGGACGTTTCGGTGCTCACCGTCGCCGCCCGCCGGGATCTCTACGGCGACACCGTCAACGAGGCGGTGTTCATGCGCGGCGGCCAACAGGTCACCAGAGCCCTCGTCGTGGTCGATGACGCGGTCATCGACGGCGGCGTGGACGGCTTCGCCGCGCTTGTCCGCCGGTGCTCCGACGGGCTGCGCGGACTGCAGACCGGCTTCGCGCGCAGTTACGCGTTGACCATGCTCGCCGGTGCCGGACTGGTCGTCGGCGCCGTTCTCATCGCGGCGAGTTGGAGGTGATGGCCGTGCCATGGCTGAGCGTGCTGTGGGCGCTGCCGATCGTCGGGGCGGTAGTCGTCATCCTGCTGCCGGCGTCGCTGCGCAGTGCGGCGAAGTACGCCGGACTGGCGGTGTCACTGGGGGTGCTGGCCGTCGCCCTGGTGCTTGCGGCGCGATTCGACCCGTCCGGACCCCGCTATCAGTTCGTCGAAGACCATCCGTGGATCCGGTCGTTCGGCACCGGCTACATCCTCGGTGTGGACGGCATCGCGCTGGCCCTGGTGGTCCTCACCGCGGTGCTGATGCCGTTGCTGCTCATCGCCGGCTGGCGCGACGCCGACAACCGACCCGGCTTTCGCGATCGCGGTCCGCACGGCTACGTCGCGTTGATGCTGGCCGTCGAGGGCATGGTGCTGATCTCGCTGACGGCCCTGGACATCCTGCTGTTCTACGTGTTCTTCGAGGCCATGCTCATCCCGATGTACTTCCTGATCGGCGGGTTCGGCGGCGGCAGGTCGAGCGCGAATTCTGATGTCGCCGGCTCCGCGGCTCCGGCAGCCGCGGTGAAGTTCCTGCTGTACAACCTCTTCGGCGGCCTGATCATGCTGGCCGCACTGGTGGGGCTGTACGTGGCGACGGCCGACTCCCCGGCGTTCACCGGCGGAACCTTCGACGTCCGCGCCATCAGCGAGGCCGTCACGAACGGCACGTTCGTCATCCAGCCGGCGATGGCGCACCTGATCTTCGGCGGCTTCCTGTTCGCCTTCGCGGTCAAGGCACCGCTGTGGCCGCTGCACCGGTGGCTGCCCGACGCCGCCGTCCAGGCCACCCCCGCGTCGGCGGTGCTGATGATGGCGGTGATGGACAAGGTCGGCACGTTCGGCATGCTGCGCTACTGCCTGCCGCTATTCCCCGACTCAGCGGCCTTGTTCCGCCCGGTGGTCGCCGGGTGCGCGGTCATCGGGATCATCTACGGCGCGGTGCTCGCCATCGGTCAGACCGACGTGATGCGGCTGATCGCCTACACCTCGATCAGTCACTTCGGCTTCATCATCCTCGGTATCTTCGCGATGACCAGCCAGGGCCAGTCCGGCTCCACGCTGTACATGGTCAACCACGGAATCTCCACCGCCGCACTGTTCCTCATCGCCGGCTTCCTGGTCAGCCGACGCGGCACCCGCATCATCGCGGACTACGGCGGGGTGCAGAAGGTGGCTCCGGTGCTGGCCGGTACCTTCCTCGTCGCCGGACTGGCGACATTGTCGCTGCCCGGCCTGGCACCGTTCATCAGCGAATTCCTGGTCCTGATCGGCACTTTCACCCGTTTCCCGGTGCTCGCCGTGCTGGCGGCGCTGGCCCTGGTGCTCTCCGCGGTGTACGTCCTGTGGATGTATCAGCGGATGATGACCGGGCCGGTGACCGAGGGGAATGAAACCATCACTGATCTGCGGCCGCGAGAACTGCTCGTGGTCGCTCCGCTCATCATGCTGCTGGTGGTGTTGGGCGTCTATCCGAAACCGGCCCTGGACGTCATCAATCCGGCGGTCGAGCACACCATGACCGCGATCCACCAGACAGACCCCGCCCCCACCGTCACCACCGGAGCGACCCGATGACCGCGCCCAGTATCGAGTACGGCCTGCTGGCGCCGATGCTGCTGGTGTTCGGTGCCGCCGTCACCGGTGTCATGGTGGAGGCATTCGCACCCCGCGGCGCGCGCTACCGGATTCAGTTCGGTCTGGCTTTGACGGGACTACTGGCCGCGTGCGCCGCCCTGGTAAGCGCCTACCGCCAGGCCGGCCCGACCGGGACGGTTGCGGCCGTCGGGGCGGTCGTCGTCGACCGGCCGGCGCTGTTCTTGCAGGGGGTCACCCTGCTGGTGGCGACGCTCGGACTGCTGCTGATCGCCGAACGCACCACCGGCCGCCAATCCGGCACGGCCGGTTCGGGATTGAACGCCTTCACCCCCCAGGCATCGGCGGTGCCGGGCAGCATCGCCGAGCAGGTGGCGACCAAAGTGGCGGCCGCCCAGACCGAGGTGTTCCCGCTGACCATGTTCGCCGTCGCCGGCATGATGCTCTTCCCCGCAGCCGGCGACCTGCTCACCATGTTCATCGCCCTGGAGGTGCTGTCGCTGCCGCTGTACCTGATGTGCGGGCTGGCCCGCTACCGCCGCCTGCTCTCCCAGGAAGCCTCGCTGAAGTACTTCCTGCTGGGCGCATTCTCCTCGGGGTTCTTCCTCTACGGGATGGCACTGCTGTACGGCTCCGCCGGGACATTGAGCATCACCGGCATCGCCGCCGCCATCCGAAGCGGATCGGACAACACCACGCTGGCGCTGCTGGGCACCGCCCTGGTGATCGTCGCACTGCTGTTCAAAGTCGGTGCGGTGCCGTTCCACTCGTGGGTGCCCGACGTCTACCAGGGCGCGCCCACCCCGATCACCGCCTTCATGGCAGCCGCCACCAAGATCGCCGCGTTCGGCGCGTTGATGCGACTGCTCTACGTCGGGGTTCCGGAACTCAAGGACCAGTGGCGCCCGGTGTTGTGGGCGGTAGCGATCCTGACCATGGCCGTCGGCACCATCGCCGCGGTAAGTCAGCGCGATGTCAAGCGAATGCTGGCCTATTCGGCTGTGGCCCATACCGGTTTCATCCTCACCGGAGTCATCGCCGCCAACGCCTCGGGGTTGTCGGGCACCCTCTTCTACCTGGCCGCGTACGGGTTCAGCACGGTCGGTGCGTTCGCGGTGGTCAACGTCGTGCGCGGGGCCGACGGAGCCGAGGAGACCGAACTGTCACGCTGGGCCGGGCTGGGCCGCCGCTACCCGATCGCCGGAGTGGTGTTCTCACTGTTCCTGCTGGCCTTCGCCGGCATCCCGCTGACCAGCGGCTTCGTCAGCAAGTTCGCGGTATTCAAGGCCGCCGGCGAGGGCGGCGCCATCCCCTTGGTGGTCGTCGGCGTGGTGGCCAGCGCGGTGGCCGCGTACTTCTACGTGCGGGTGATCGTCCTGATGTTCTTCACCGACCCACCGGAGGACGCCCCACGGGTCGACCCGCCCGGTTCGCTGAGCGTGGCGACCATCGGACTGACGGCGGTGATCACCTTCGTCCTCGGGGCACTGCCGCAGCCACTGCTGGATCTTGCCTATTCAGCGGTGTTCCTGTCGTGATCCTCAGCAACCAGGATCGACCGGGCTTCACCCTATCGTGAGGCCCCATCGTGAGCTTCCGGAGAGGATGCCGATGACGCAACAACCCCGTGTGGAGACCGACGTCGATCGCCTGCAGCGCTCGGCTCGGGACACCAGCGCCATTCCCGCCATCCTGTCGCAGTGGCTGTCCACCGTCATGCCCGGCGACGTCAGTCCCGAGGTGACCGTAGAGAGCGGCATCGACTCCAACGGGATGTCCTCGGAGACCATCATCCTGACCGGCCGGTGGACCGAGAACAGCACCGGCGGCGAACGGAGCGTCGAGCAGAAGTGGGTGGCCCGGGTGGCGCCCACCCCGCAGGACGTCCCGGTGTTCCCTGCCTACCGGATGGACCACCAGTTCGAGGTGCTGCGGCGAGTGTCCGAGCTTTCCGATGTGCCGGTGCCGGCGGTGCGGTGGATCGAGTCGGACGGCGAACTCCTGGGCAGCCCGTTCTTCCTGATGGACCTCGTCGAGGGCATCGTCCCGCCCGACGTCATGCCCTACACCTTCGGCGGCAACTGGTTCGCCGACGCCCCCGCCGGCGATCAGCGCGCACTACAAGAGGCCACCATCGCGGTCCTCGCCGATCTGCACGAGATTCCCGACGCGGCAACGACGTTCGGGTTTCTCACCGAGTCCGATCCCCCGGGTGACACCCCCCTGCACCGCCGCTTCGGCTGGCTGAAGGGATGGTACGAATTCGCCGTCCCCGATATCGGTCGTTCGGAGTTGGTGGAGCATGCACTCGCGTGGCTGGAGGACAACTTTCCTGACGACGTCGCCGCCACCCCGCCGGTCCTGGCATGGGGCGACGCGCGTATCGGCAATGTTCTCTATCGCGATTTCCGGCCGGTTGCCGTGCTCGACTGGGAGATGGCCGCAGTCGGCCCGCGAGAGCTTGATGTCGCGTGGATGATCTTCGCGCACATGGTGTTCCAGGAACTGGCCGGGCTGGCCGGGCTTCCCGGTCTGCCCGACGTGCTGCGTGAGGACGATGTGCGCGCCAGCTACCAGAAGCTCACCGGGACCCGGCTCGGCGACTTGCGCTGGTTCTACGTCTACTCCGGGGTGATCTGGTGCGTGGTGTTCATGCGAACCGGGGCGCGGCGGGTGCATTTCGGTGAGATCGAGAAACCCGAGTCCGTCGAGTCGCTCTTTTATCACGGGGCACTGCTGCGCCGCCTGATCGACGCCGACCCAGGCTAGAGACACCTGACCAGAGGAGCCCGCTTCACCATGATCAGCCCACTCGACGAGTACCCCCTGCACCAGATTCCGCAGCCGATCGCCTGGCCGGGCACGTCGGACCGCAATTTCTACGACCGCTCCTATTTCAACGCCCACGACCGATCCGGCGAGATTTTCCTGATCAGCGGTATCGGCTACTACCCGGCACTCGGCGTCAAGGACGCCTTCGTGCTGATCCGCCGCGGTGATGTGCAGACGGCGGTGCACCACTCCGATGCGATCGACGCCGACCGGCTCAACCAGAGCGTCAACGGCTACCGCATCGACGTGGTCGACCCGTTGCAGACATTGCGCATCGTCATGGATGAGACCGACGGGGTGGCGGTCGACCTCACCTGGGAGGCGTTGTTCCCCGTGGTGCAGGAGCAGCGCCACCTGATGCGAGCCGGCGCGCGGGTCACGCTGGACGCGCAACGCTTCGCCCAACTGGGGTCGTGGCGGGGAGGGATCGACATCGACGGCGAGCACATCGCCGTCGACCCGGGGAGGTGGATCGGCACCAGAGACCGGTCCTGGGGCGTCCGGCCGGTCGGCGAGCCCCAACCGGCCGGACGCCCGGCCGACCCGCCATTCGAAGGCATGTGGTGGCTGTATGTGCCGCTCGCGTTCGAGGATTTCGCGGTGGTGATGATCATCCAGGAGGAGCCGAACGGCTTTCGCACCCTCAACGACTGCACCCGGATATGGCGTGACGGTCGCGTCGAGCAGCTGGGCTGGCCAAGGGTGCGGGTTCATTACCGTTCCGGCACAAGGATTCCCACCGGTGCCACCATCGACGCCACCGATGCCGGCGGGCGACCGCTGCGTTTCGAGGTGGAGTCGAAACTGCCGGTGCCGATTCATGTCGGCGGCGGATACGGCGGCGACACGGACTGGTTGCACGGCATGTGGAAGGGCCCGGCCTTTACCGAACGGCTCACCTATGACATGACCGACCCGGCTGTCATCGGCCGGTCCGGGTTCGGGGTGATCGATCACGTCGGCCGGGCGGTGTGCCACGAAGGCGGCCAGGAGTCCGAGGGCTGGGGTCTGTTCGAGCATGGGGCGCTGGGCCGCCACGACCCGTCCGGCTTCGCCGATTGGCTGGCGACCGCACCCTAGCGATTGTCGGCTGACCGGTTCGGTACGTCGAGGCGGTTCGGGACGTCGAGGCGGTTCGGGACGTCGAGGCGGTTCGGGACGTCGAGGCGGTTCGGGACGTCGAAGTACTCGAGCAGATACCTGCTCTCCTCGACCTCGCCGAGGGTGCGGCGGGCCTTCGCCCGGGTCACCAGAATGCCCACCGTCGCCACCGCCCAGACCAGGTACTGCACGCACCAGGCGAGCCGGAACGAGTCGAACGAGTAACCGCCGGCCGCGCCGATCACCATGCCCATCGCCTGCATCACCAGGAGCGACGCCAGGAATCCGCCCACGTTCACCGCGCCCTGAGCCGTGCCGAGGGTCGCCCGCGGATTGAAGGTACGGGCGAAATCGAAACCCACCACCGACCCGGGGCCGCCCACCGAGATGACCACCACCAGCACCACCAGCAGCCAGTGCGGCGCCGGGCCGGGCAGCGCCAGGACCGCCGTCCACACCGCGGCGCTGGTTCCGATGATGCCGAGCACCAGCCAGGACCGGCGGTGCGGGTGGCGGCCGGTGAGGACCCCGATGACGACCCCCGCCAACACCGCCGTGACCACCGAGACGATCAACAGGCCGCCGGCGGCCTCCCGTGAAACCCCCTGCGCGGCGGTCAGTGATAG
>JAUPLT010000292.1 GCA_030836785.1 Actinomycetota bacterium | reverse complement strand
CGCGCTCACCGCCACCGTCGGGGTGAAACCCACCTACGGCACGGTGTCGCGTTACGGACTGGTGGCCTGCGCTTCATCGCTCGACCAGGGCGGTCCGTGCGCGCGCACCGTCCTGGACACCGCTCTGCTGCACGCCGTGATCGCCGGCCATGACCCGCACGACGCCACGTCCCTGCACGCCCCGATCCCGGACGTCGTCGGGGCGGCGCTGGCCGGCGCCTCCGGCGATCTGCGCGGCGTGCGTGTCGGCATCGTCACGCAGTTGGCGTCCGGTGCGGGCTACCAGCCCGGCGTGCTGGCGTCCTTCACCGCGGCCGTCGAGCAACTGCGGGCGCTGGGTGCGGAGGTCCGCGAGGTGGACTGCCCGAACCTCAACCACTCGCTGTCGGCGTACTACCTGATCCTGCCCTCGGAGGTATCCAGCAACCTGGCCCGCTTCGACGCCATGCGCTACGGGCTGCGGGTCGGTGACGACGGCAGCCACAGCTCCGAGGAGGTGATGGCGCTGACCCGGGCCGCCGGGTTCGGCCCGGAGGTCAAGCGCCGCATCATGATCGGGACCTACGCGCTGTCGGCCGGCTACTACGACGCCTACTACAACCAGGCCCAGAAGGTCCGCACGCTGATCGGCGCCGACCTCGACCGGGCCTACGAGAGCGTTGACGTGCTGGTCTCGCCGGCTACCCCCACCACCGCGTTCCGGCTGGGGGAGAAGGTCGACGATCCGCTGGCGATGTACCTGTTCGACCTGTGCACGCTGCCGCTGAACCTCGCTGGGCACTGCGGAATGTCGGTGCCCTCTGGGCTCTCGCCCGATGACGCTCTGCCGGTCGGACTGCAGATCATGGCGCCCGCGCTGGCCGATGACCGGCTCTACCGGGTGGGAGCGGCCTACGAGGTGGCGCGCGGACCAATACCCACCGCGCTCTGAGTCCCGCCGCGATAGCGTTTCCGCATGTGCACCCGGGTGCTGTGGAACACCAATGATCTGGCCGTCCTCGCCGGGCGCAGCATGGACTGGCCGGAGTCGACTGAGCCGCTGATCGTGGCCTTCCCGCCCGGGAGGGAGCGCGACGGAATGCACCCGGTCGGCATCGCTGCGGATTCCCATCCGCTGGCGTGGACCAGCCGCTACGCGAGTCTGGTCACCACGATCTACGGGATGGGAACCGTCGACGGACTCAATGCGGCGGGCCTGGCCGGCCACGGCCTCTACCTCGAGGCCACCGATTTCGGGGACCGCGACCCGGCGAAGCCCGCCGTGCAGGCTGGTCTCTGGCTGCAGTACCTCCTTGACCAGGCCGGCTCCGTCGCCGAGGCGCTTGAGCTGATGACCCAGATCGACGTGCTGAAGGTCAGCGCCCATGGTCACGACGCCAACCTGCACCTCGCGCTCGAAGACGCCGACGGGGATTCGGCGATCATCGAGTTCGCCGGGGGTCGCCCCGTCATCCACCATGGTCGGCAATACACGCTGATGACCAACGACCCGACCTACGACGAGCAACTGGAACTGCTGGCCCGGCAGGATTTCTCCCACCCCAGCCGAGACATGCCGCTGCCCGGCAACGTCAACGCGGTGGACCGGTTCCAACGGGCGGCCTACTACTCCGCACTGCTGCCCAGCCCGAGGACTCAGCGCGAGGCCGTCGCCGCCGTGATGGCCATCATGCGCAACGTGTCGGTCCCCTTCGGGGCGCCGTACGGCGACTTCGGGGTGTACGACACCGAGTACCGGACGGTGACCGACCTGACCAACCGGATGTATTTCTTCGAACTGACCACCAGCCCGAACGTCATCTGGGTCGCCTTGGACCAGCTTCAGCTGACAGCCGGTTCCCCGACTTTGGTCATTGATCCCTTCGACGAATCGCTCGTCGGGGACGTCACCGACCGTTTCACTGCCCGCGATATCCCGTTCTGAGTCCCAAGCGCTCCACACGCAGCCCAGCCAGAAGGTTAGATAGAGCCCATGCGCATCGGAGTTCTCACCGGCGGTGGCGACTGCCCCGGCCTCAATGCCGTCATCCGGGCCGTCGTACGGACCTGCGACGCCCGCTACGGGTCGTCCGTGGTCGGCTTTCTCGACGGCTGGAACGGTCTGCTGGAGAACCGGCGCGTCCAACTGCACAACGACGGCCGCAATGAGCGGTTGCTGGCCAAGGGCGGGACCATGCTCGGCACCGCCCGGACCAACCCCGAGCGGCTGCGCGCCGGGCTCGACGAGATCAAGCAGACGTTGGAGGACAACGGGATCGACGTGCTGATCCCGATCGGCGGCGAAGGGACCCTGACCGCCGCGCACTGGCTGAGCCAGGAGGGGGTGCCTGTCGTCGGGGTGCCCAAGACGATCGACAACGACATCGACTGCACCGACGTCACGTTCGGCCATGACACCGCGCTGCAGATCGCCACCGAGGCGATCGACCGGCTGCACAGCACCGCGGAGTCCCATCAGCGGGTGATGCTGGTCGAGGTGATGGGTCGGCACGCCGGGTGGATCGCGCTGAATGCGGGGCTCGCCTCCGGTGCGCACATGACGTTGATTCCGGAGCAGCCCTACGACGTCGAAGAGGTGTGCCGTCTGGTCCGGCACCGGTTCCAGCGCGGGGCGTCGCACTTCATCTGCGTGGTGGCCGAGGGCGCCAAGCCGGTCGAAGGTTCGATGGAACTGCGCCAGGGGGGCGTCGACGAGTTCGGGCATGAGCGGTTCACCGGGGTCGCCCAGCAATTGGGCTACGAACTGGAGAAACGGATCCGCAAGGAGGTCCGGGTGACCGTGCTCGGCCACATCCAGCGTGGCGGCACACCAACCTCCTACGACCGGGTGCTGGCCACCCGGTTCGGTGTCAACGCCGCCGACGCCGCGCACGCCGGCGAGTACGGGATGATGGTGTCGCTGCGCGGCGAAGAGATTGGCCGGGTGCCGCTGGTCGACGCGGTGCGTCAGCTCAAGCTGGTACCGCAGTCCCGCTACGACGACGCGGCGGCGTTCTTTGGCTGAGCGTGTCGTCGCCGCCCTCATCTCGGTGGCGACGCTTCTCACCGCCGCGACCGTCGCCGGCGCGATTCCGCAGGCCGTCGCCGATGACTGCCCCGACGTGGAACTGGTATTCGCTCGCGGGACCGGGGAGGCTCCCGGGGTGGGCCGGGTAGGGCAGGCGCTCGCTGACGCGCTGGTACCCATGCTGGGCGGCCGCAGCCTGGCCCTCTACCCGGTGAACTACCCGGCGAGTATCAACTTCCTGTCCACCGGCAGCGGCGCCACCGACGTTCAGAATCACCTGGCCGGCGCGGCGGTGGCCTGTCCGGCGACGAGGTTCGTGCTTGGCGGGTTCTCGCAGGGTGCGGCCGTGATGTCCATGCTGGCCGGGGTGCCTCCGTTGGGCAATCTCGTCGGCAACTTCGGCTCGGCGCCACCGCTGCCGCCGGAGGCCGCCGATCAGGTTTCTGCCGTCGCGGTGTTCGGCAACCCGGCGAACCGC
The DNA here is from genome assembly GCA_030836785.1 of Actinomycetota bacterium. Lineage (GTDB taxonomy): Bacteria > Actinomycetota > Actinomycetes > Mycobacteriales > Mycobacteriaceae > Mycobacterium. The sequence goes on along the minus strand of JAUPLT010000292.1, from coordinate 1,948 downwards.
TTCGGAACCCCGCTGTCGAGTACCGGCCGGTTCGCCGGCCAGGCCATCGACCTGTGCAGCGCGGGCGACCCGATCTGCTTCCCGGGCGGGCGCGACCGCTCCGCACACAACGGCTACGAGTTCCCGCCTTACGTCACCGACGCCGCCGCCTTCGTCGCCGGCCGGGTCTGAGCCCGCCCGCGGCGAGCGGCTGCAAAGTCGCCGTAAATCGGCTCGCCGAGTGCGATTCTGCGTCTGCTCGGCGGGCGTCCGCGGCCCTCTCACCGCCCACTAGGATTCCCGTCATGACGACCACGACCGCCGAAGTTCTCGATTACGACGACGTGGTGGCCCGGTTCGACCCAGTGCTCGGCCTCGAGGTGCATGTCGAACTGTCGACCGCGACGAAGATGTTCTGCGGCTGCGCCACCACCTTCGGCGCCGAACCGAACACCCAGGTGTGCCCGGTGTGCCTGGGCATGCCCGGCGCATTGCCCACCCTGAACGAGGCCGCGGTCGAGTCCGCCATCCGCATCGGCCTGGCGCTCAACTGTGAGATCGCGTCCTGGTGCCGGTTCGCCCGGAAGAACTACTTCTACCCCGACCAGCCGAAGAACTATCAGATCTCGCAGTACGACGAGCCGATCGCGTTCAACGGCTACCTCGACGTTCCCCTCGAGGACGGCAGCACCTTCCGCGTGGACATCGAGCGTGCGCACATGGAGGAGGACACCGGCAAGCTGACCCACATCGGCAGCGACACCGGCCGCATCCACGGCGCCACCACCTCGCTGCTCGATGTCAACCGCGCCGGGGTTCCGCTGATCGAGATCGTCACCAAACCGATCGAGGGTGCGGGGGAGCGGGCACCGGAGGTGGCCCGCGCGTACGTGACCGCGCTGCGGGATCTGTTGCGCACCTTGGATGTTTCCGATGTCCGGATGGATCAGGGTTCTCTGCGCTGCGACGCCAACGTGTCGCTGCGGCCGCACGGGCAGAAGGAGTTCGGCACCCGCACCGAGACCAAGAACGTCAACTCACTCAAGAGCGTGGAGGTGGCGATCCGCTATGAGATGCGGCGCCAGGCAGCGGTTCTGGTGGCGGGAGGTGCGGTACACCAGGAGACCCGGCACTTCCACGAGGACGGCCACACCTCGCCCGGCCGGGACAAGGAGACCGCGGAGGACTACCGCTACTTCCCCGAGCCTGATCTCGAACCGGTGGCCCCGAGCCCAGAGTTGGTGGAACGGTTGCGGGGCACCATTCCCGAGCTTCCGTGGCTGTCGCGCAAGCGGATTCAGCAGGACTGGGGTGTCTCCGACGAGGTGATGCGGGACCTGGTCAACGCCGGTGTCGTCGAACTGGTCGCCGCCACCGTCGGCCACGGCGCACCGAGTGAGGCCGCCCGGGCCTGGTGGGGCAACTTCTTGGTCCAGAAGGCCAATGAGGACGGCGTCGGCGTGTCCGACCTGCCGATCACCCCGGCACAGGTCGCGACCGTCATTGGGCTGGTCGACGACGGGACCCTGTCCAACAAACTGGCCCGACAGGTGATCGAGGGCGTGCTGGCCGGCGAGGGCGAACCCCAGCAGGTGATGACCGACCGTGGCCTGACACTGGTTCGCGACGACACGTTGATCCAGGCGGCCGTCGACGAGGCACTGGCGGCGAATCCCGATATCGCCGAGAAGATCCGCGGCGGAAAGGTGCAGGCCGCCGGTGCGGTGGTCGGCGCGGTGATGAAGGCCACGAAAGGCCAGGCCGACGCAGCCCGGGTGCGGGAATTGGTGCTGGCCGCCTGCGGTCAGACCGGCTAGCGACTGTCCCGTGACCGTCTGAGCCAATGATCGTCGTGGGATCGTGGTACTCAGCCCGCCATGCCAGCCGCACCTTGAAGTGGTGGCGGGCCGCGCTCCTTAGTTGTTGGTTGGTGGTGGTTGTGGTTGGAAGGGGTCGTACCACCACCAGT
>JAUPLT010000291.1 GCA_030836785.1 Actinomycetota bacterium | reverse complement strand
GCCAGCGCGTCGAAGTTGGTGAACGCCTGGAAGATCAGGATCGGCGAGCCTGCGACCAGTGCCGCGTCCCAGATCCGCCGGCCGGCCAGCATCGCCGCCGCCCACACCGTCGCCAGCCAGGCCAGCGCGAGCCCGAAGGCGGCGATGTTGAAGAACATCACCACCTCGGCGACACCGTTCAGCAGCGGCCATCCGGTGGCGACGGCGACCAGCGTGTAGGTCTTGGCCAGCGACATCGCCACGTACTGGTAGACACCGGTGAGCACCGGATACTCCATGTGCCGAACCGCGGGACTGCCGTCGTACTGGGTTTGCGGACGGCCCGCCGAGTCCAGTTCCAGCCAGCTCGACTTGTAGGGAAACTTGCCCTGGCTCAACAGTTCCGCGCCGTAGAGCGGCACGGTGTCGGAGTAGCACAGCTCGTAGTAGGCGCGTTGATTGTCCCAGTTGGCGACCCGCTGGCTGGGCGCCCCGGATCCGGTGGTCTGCAGGCAGGCCGCCTTGGTGGACCAGCCCAGCGCCAAAAGCGCCAACGCGATCACGAACATGACCCGCAGTGGGGTGAACAGCCGGGTTCGGCCGATCAGCGCCCGACGGCCGACCGGCCCGCCGACCATCTCGGAGAGTGCCGCGGCAAGCGCATCGGTGCGGCTGGGCAGATCGCGGTCGTCGTCGCTGCGGCAGTTCCCCTGCTCCGGGCCGGCCAGCGGCCGGGGCGACACCGTCGGCCGTGACGGCGCCGCCGTCACGGGGGCGGCGGAGGAACAGCCGGGACGGGTTCACCCGGCGGTGCGGGCGGGGGCGGCGCCGGCGGCGGGAGCGGCTCACCGGGCGGCGGCGGAGGCGGAGGCAGGAACGGGTTACCCGGCGGCGGCAACGGGATGGTCACGCCGGGAAGCACCTCCACCCCGGTGACCGGCGGGATGGCATTCGGGTCCACGGGCGGTGGCGGCGGCGGTGACGGAGGCGGAGGCGGCGGAGGCGGCGGAGCGGGGACGCCCGCGTACCCACCGATCTCAGACGGGGTCGGGAAGGACTCGAAGTCGGTGCCCGACAGCGCTCCGTCCATCGTGGACTTCCAAATGTCGGACGGCAGGCCTGCGCCGTAGACCGGGCCGCCCCAACTGTTGACCAGCGGGATGTCGCCTTTCACCGTCCCCACCCACACCGCCGTGGACAACTGCGGCGTGTAGCCCACCATCCACGCGTCACGGTTGGCGCCGGTGTCGCCCAACTGATGGGTGCCGGTCTTCGACGCCGACGGCCGACCGCCGGACAGGCTGTGCCCGGACCAGCCCGCGATCGGTTGCATTGCGGCGGTGACGTTGTCGGCGACGGCCGCCTCGATCCGCCGCTCGCCGGTGTTCTCCTCGCTCGCGGCGTCGAAGAGCACCTCGCCCTGACCGTTGACCACCTTCTCCACGAAGTGCGGCCGGTGATACATGCCCGAGTCGGCCAGCGTCGCGTAGGCCGACGCCATGTCGATGACACGGGTCTCGTACTTGCCCAGCACGACACCGTCGCCGGGCGGGCCGCCGAGGCCGTCCTCGGAGAGGGTGTGATCCACGCCGGGGAAGCTCTCGGCGATCCCGGCCCGGTGCGCGGCGTCTGCGACGTCGACGGCACCGTTCTTCAGTTTCAGCATCAGCCGGTAGTAGCTGGTATTCAGCGACTGCTTGAGCGCCTCGGCGATGTTGCAGTTACCGCAGCCGCCGCCACCGACGTTGTTGATGGTGAGGCTGTCATTGATCCGCAGTGGCGAACTGTCCACCTGATAGCCCAGGCCCATACCCTGCTCGAGGGCGGCGACCAGGGCGAACACCTTGAACGACGAACCGGTGGGCAGGCCGGCCTGGGCGAAGTCGAATCCGGTCGCGTCCGATCCGCCGTAGTAGGCCTTCACTCCGCCGGTGCGCGGGTCGATCGAGACGACGGCCGCCCGCATCTCCGGAATCTGTCCGTCGAGATAGGTGGTCACCGCGTTCTCAGCGGCTTCCTGCGCCTGCGGGTCGATCGTGGTGGTGATCTGCAGACCCTGGGTGTCGAGGGTCTGCTGGTCGATGTTGAACAGTTCCAGCAGTTCCTTGATGACCTGCCGTTCGATCAGGCCGTTGGGCCCGGTGGTGAGGTTCTCCGACTTGGCCAGGTCCGGGGAGACGGTCGCCGGGAAAACCTGCTGGTCGCGCTCCTCCTGGGACAGCGCGCCTATGGTCACCATCCCGTCGAGCACCCAGTTCCACCGGACCTGGGCGTCCTCCAGATTGACCGCCGGGTCCAGGGTGGAGGGCCGCTGAATCAGCGCGGCCAGCAGCGCACCCTCGGCGACGGTGAGTTGGTCGACCGGCTTGTCGAAGTAGGCCGCGGAGGCCGCCGAGATTCCATAGGAGCCACGGCCGAAGTAGATGATGTTCAGATACGACTCCAGCACCTCATCTTTGGACCACTGCTGGCTCATCTTGGTGGAGATCACCAGTTCCTTGGCCTTGCGGATGAGCCCGCCGATTCCGGTGCGCTGGTCGCCCACGAGTGCGTTCTTGACGTACTGCTGGGTGATGGTCGATCCGCCCTGGGTATCACCGCCGAACAGGTTGTTGCGGATGGCACGGGCGAACCCGGAGATGGAGAAGCCCGGGTTGGTATAGAAGTCGCGGTCCTCGGCGGCCATCACCGCGTTGCGGACCTGCACCGGCACCTGGCTGATGTCAACGTCTTCGCGGTTGCCTTCCGGCGGAACGATTCTGGCCAGTTCGGACCCGTCGCTGTAGAGCACGGTCGAGACCTGGTTGGTCCGGATATCGCCCGGCTTGGGGACCGTGACGATGAGGTAGGCCATCCCGAAGGTGACCAGCGGCAGCACGACGAACACCGTGGCCGCGACCGCCAACCAGCGGCGCCAACTCCAACCACGCCGCCGGCGCGGCGGCCGATCGGGTGGCTGTCCGCCGTCCCCGGGAGCGGGGGTGACCGGCTCGGGGCGCGGCGGGGCGGTCGCCGCCGGCGGGCCGTCGAGAGCCGCCTTGACCGCGTCCACCGGGTCGCGCAGCGACTGGGCACCGGGCCGATCGTCGCGAATCGGTGCCATCACCGCCGTCAGCCGATCGTCCGGTGGAACCTGCCGACGGATGACCCGGGTGGCCTCGGACCCCAGCGCGTTTCCCGCCGCTGGGGTGTCGGCACGGTGCCGTGCGCCCCCAGACGCACCAGACGACGGGGTGTCGCTGGCGGGCTGGTCGGGACCTGTGCCGCTATTCACTGGCGGTTCGCGCGCCTGAACGCGCGGTCCGGGTGCGGGGGGCGCCCTTGGCGGAGCGGGGCAAACCCAGCACGTACGACTTCACCAGATGGTTCCAGCTGCAGGTGCGGCAGACCTCCACGACATGGACGGCGAACTCCTCGAACCGGGTGGCCAGCAGCACCAGCTCCTCGGCGGTGCGCGCCGAACCCGAGACGGCTCCCAGATGATCGCCGAATACCCAGGACACCAGGGTGAGCTGCTCTTTGCGGCAGATCGGGCACATCACCGAACTCGTCTTGCCGTGGAACTTAGCGGCCCGCAGCAGGTACGGGTTGGCATCGCACACCTCGGTGACACCCGTGCGGCCGGAGTACACCTCGGCCAGCAGGGAGCGCCGCCGGAGGGCGTAGTCCACCACCTGTCGCTGCAGTCGCACGGTCACCAGAGTACGTCGGCGGCCCTTTCCGGGGTGTGCGACCGAGCCCGAACTCCTACGATCAGCGTGTGTCGACCGGTCAGAGACCCAGCACCCGCGCCAAGGACAGTGACCGTACGGACATCTGTCAGATCCTCGACAGCGCGCTCGCGGAGGGCCAGCTGTCGATGACCGAACATGCGCATCGGGTGAAGGCGGCCACCAGCGCCGCCACCCTCGGTGAACTGCGCGCTCTGGTCGACGACCTGCAGACCGGCAATGCCCCGGTGCAGCTTCGCGCCCTGAAAACCCCTGGCGCACCGAGCAGTCGGCCGGTGTGGGCGATCCGACTGGCCACCGCCGGGGTGCTGGTCCTGCTGGGCGTCGGGGTGGGATGGGGGCTGTACGGCAACACCAGTTCCCCGCTCAACTTCACCTCGGACCCCGGGGCCAAACCTGACGGTGTCGTGCCGGTCGTGCTGACCCCACCGAAACAACTACAGTCCCTCGGCGGCCTCAGTGGTCTGTTCGAGCAGATGCGCCAGAAGTTCGGCGACACGACCGGGTTCCGCCTCGTGATCTACCCGGAGTATGCGGTGCTGGACCGACCCGACCCCCGCGACGACCGCCGCGAGTTGAGCTACTCCTACCGCGGCGGCTTCGACGACCCGAGCACCTCCTCCAAGGACAGTGACGCCAGGGTGGTCGACTTGGCCGCGTTCGACACCAAGGCCGTGGTCGGGGTGTTGCGTGGCGCGCCGGAGACGCTCGGCATCAAACCCGAGGACGTCACGAGCACCTACCTGGTCATCGAACCGGGGGACGACCCCACCGCTCCCGGCGTCCTGGAGGTGTCGATCTATGTGTCCAGCGACTTCGGCGGCGGCTACATCGCGCTGAACCCGGACGCGTCGGTCAAGCGGATCAACTACCCCTAACCTCCTGCCGCCCCGTTCGGCGGCCACTCGCGAGCGACGTTCACAAGTTTCATACCTCCGTTTGTTGCCGTGGCGTGATGGTGGCGGCGCACCTACCAGCTGATTTGTCCGCGAATATATCGCCCCGATACTATTGCGGAACGTGTCGCGTCACCGTAACGGTGCATCAAAGGGAGGTGAGGAGATGCTGGAACTCGCCGTTCTGGGTCTTCTTCAGGAGTCCCCGATGCACGGCTACGAACTCCGCAAGCGCCTGACCGGGCTGCTCGGAGCTTTCCGCGCCTTCTCCTACGGCTCGCTGTACCCGGCCCTGCGGCGTATGCAGGCCGACGGACTGATCGTCGAAGATGCCGCTCCCGAGGGAACCCCCGTGCTGCGTCGCGCCCGGCGGGTCTATCAACTGACCGATGCCGGCCGTCGTCGTTTCGCCGAACTGGTCGTCGACACCGGCCCGCAGAACTACACCGACGACGGTTTCGGAGTACACCTGGCGTTCTTCAACCGCACCCCGGCCGAGGCTCGGATGCGGATCCTGGAAGGTCGCCGCCGGCAGGTCGAGGAACGCCGGGAGGGACTTCGCGACGCCGTGGCCCGCGCCAGCAACTCGTTCGACCGGTACACCCGCCAACTCCATCAGTTGGGCTTGGAGTCCAGCGAGCGGGAAGTCACATGGCTCAACGAACTGATTGCCGCCGAGCGAAGCGAGTTAATCGCAACCGAGCGAAGCGAGTTAATCGCAACCGAGCGGAGCGAGCTGATCGCCGCCGAGCGGGTGGCCCAGAGCCAGCCCGAACAAAGCTGAAACTCACCACAAGACCAACCAAGAAGTACGAGAAAGGTAACGCCCATGACTAAGCACAGCGCGTCTGACGAGGTGCGCGTCGCCATTGTCGGCGTCGGCAACTGCGCGTCCTCGCTGGTCCAGGGCGTTGAGTACTACAGGGACGCCGACCCGAACTCTGCCGTGCCCGGACTGATGCACGTCACCTTCGGCAAATACCACGTGCGCGACGTCAAGTTCGTCGCCGCGTTCGACGTGGACGCCAAGAAGGTCGGCTTCGACCTGTCGGAAGCCATCTTCGCCTCGGAGAACAACACCATCAAGATCGCCGACGTGCCGCCCACCAACGTCGTGGTGCAGCGCGGGCCGACGCTCGACGGCATCGGCAAGTACTACGCCGACACCATCGACCTCTCCGATGAGGAGCCCGTCGACGTGGTGAAGGTGCTCAAGGACAACAAGGTCGACGTCATGGTGTCCTACCTGCCGGTGGGCTCCGAGGAGGCCGACAAGTTCTACGCGCAGTGCGCCATCGACGCCGGCGTCGCCTTCGTCAACGCGCTGCCGGTGTTCATCGCCTCGGATCCGGTGTGGGCCAAGAAGTTCGAGGATGCCGGCGTCCCGATCGTCGGCGACGACATCAAGAGCCAGGTCGGCGCAACCATCACCCACCGCGTGATGGCCAAGCTGTTCGAGGATCGCGGCGTCACCCTGGACCGCACCTATCAGCTCAACGTCGGCGGAAACATGGACTTCAAGAACATGCTCGAGCGTGAGCGTCTGGAGTCGAAGAAGGTCTCCAAGACCCAGGCGGTCACCTCGAACCTGACCGGTTCGCTGGCCGGCAAGATCGAGGACAAGAACGTCCACATCGGGCCGTCCGACCATGTCGCCTGGCTCGACGACCGCAAGTGGGCCTATGTGCGCCTCGAGGGCCGCGCCTTCGGTGACGTCCCGCTGAACCTGGAGTACAAGCTCGAGGTGTGGGATTCGCCGAACTCGGCGGGCATCATCATCGACGCGGTCCGGGCCGCCAAGATCGCCAAGGATCGCGGCATCGGCGGTCCGATCATCCCGGCGTCGGCGTACCTCATGAAGAGCCCGCCGCAACAGCTGCCCGATGATGTCGCGCGCACCCAGCTTGAGGAGTTCATCGCGGGATAGCTCCCGTCTGAGGGGTAACTCCCCATCGAAACTGCGCTCAGATCGCCTTTCCCGCCGGAATCGCGATCTGGGCGCAGTTTCGTTTAGCGGGACTCGCCGCGGGAAATCCTCACCGTGCGCACAACCCTGGTCCCATCGGACTCCGGCGACTAAGTTCCTGCGGATGACCACCCCGTACCGCCGCGTCCGGGCCGGGGCGTTGCTGCTGGCCGCGCTACTGGGCTTCAGTCTGCTCGGTGCACCCACCGCCGGAGCCGACCAGTGCTCACCACCCGGTGAGCAAGCGGCCAGCGCCCTGCCCACCAACCTCGCCGCGGCGGCCACCGGGCCCCGCGACGACAAGTACACGACAGCCGGCACCGAACCGCTCAGCGCCATCGACATCGACGCGCTGCGGCTGATCAAACCCGGCACCTTGACGGTGGGGACGTTGTCCGATGCACCGCCGAGCATCTGCATCAACGCCACCGGGCAGTTCACCGGTTTCGACAACGAGGTACTGCGGGCGATCGCCGAGAAGATCGGCCTGCAGGTCGAGTTCGTCGGAACCGACTTCTCCGGTCTGTTGGCCCAGGTCGCGGGACGGAGGTTCGACGCCGGATCGTCGTCGATCACCACCACGGAAGCCCGCCGGCGCACCGTCGGATTCACCAACGGTTATGACTTCGGCTACTTCTCGCTGGTGGTTCCCAGCGGATCAACGATCACCGGATTCGACCAATTGCGTGACGGGCAGCGGATCGGCGTCGTCCAAGGCACCGTTCAGGAGGCCTACGTCGTCGACACCCTCGGCCTGCAGCCGGTGAAGTTCCCCGACTACAACACCGTCTACGCCAGCCTCAAGACCCGCCAGATCGACGCCTGGGTGGCGCCGTCCCAGCAGGCGCAAGGCACGGTGCGGCCCGGCGATCCGGCGGTGATCATCGAGAACACCTTCAGCCTGGACAACTTCGTGGCCTACGCGGTCGCCAGAGAAAACCAGCCGCTCATCGACGCACTCAACGCCGGGTTGGATGCCGTGATCGCCGACGGCACCTGGTCACGGCTGTACTCGGAGTGGGTGCCGAGGGCGCTGCCACCCGGGTGGAAGCCCGGATCCAAGTCCGCTCCGATACCGGAGCTTCCCGACTTCGCCGCCATCGCGGCGTCGAGCGCCAAACCGGCCGCCGCACCGATCGCCGACAAGTCGGTGCTGAGTCAGCTTCGGGATTCATTCCTGGACTGGGAGCTGTATAAGCAGGCGATCCCCGACCTGATCAAGACCGGCCTGCCCAACACTCTGATTCTGACCATCAGCGCCAGCATCATCGGTCTGCTGCTGGGCCTGGTGCTGGCGGTCGCCGGGATATCCCGGTCGCGGTGGCTGCGGTGGCCAGCCCGGATCTACACCGACATCTTCCGCGGTCTGCCCGAGGTGGTCATCATCCTGTTGATCGGGCTGGGCATCGGCCCGATCGTCGGCGGACTGACCGGCAACAACCCCTACCCGTTGGGGATCGCGGCGCTCGGTTTGATGGCCGCGGCCTACATCGGGGAGATCCTGCGCTCCGGTATCCAGAGCGTGGAGGCCGGACAGTTGGAGGCCTCCCGTGCGCTGGGGTTCAGCTACTCCTCCTCGATGCGCCTGGTCGTCATCCCCCAAGGGGTGCGGCGGGTGCTGCCGGCCCTGATGAACCAGTTCATCTCGCTGCTGAAGGCATCCTCGCTGGTCTACTTCCTCGGACTGGTGGCCAGCCAACGTGAGCTCTTCCAGGTCGGCCGGGATCTCAACGCGCAGACCGGAAACCTGTCCCCGCTGGTGGCCGCGGGCCTGTTCTACCTACTGCTGACCATCCCGCTGACACACCTGGTCAATTACATCGACAACCGTCTGCGTCGGGGAAGACGAGTCGACGAGGATGACGTGCCGCCGCCGGCGGCCGTCACAAGCCAGGAGATGGTGTGATGTCGCGACCGGAACCGGTGTCGTTGGCGGCCAGGGATATTCACCTGTCGTTCGGATCCAATGCGGTGCTGCGCGGGGTGACATTGGACGTCCCCGCTGGGACCACGGCGGCCATCATCGGGCCTTCTGGTTCCGGGAAGTCCACCCTGCTGCGCAGTCTCAACCGACTCTACGAACCCGACCGCGGCGACATCCTGCTCGACGGCCGTTCGGTGCTCGCCGACGACCCGGACAAGCTGCGTCAGCGCATCGGCATGGTGTTTCAGCACTTCAACCTGTTCCCGCACAAGAGCGTGCTGGACAACGTCACCCTGGCGCCCCGCAAACTCAAGGGGCTGTCCACTGCTGCCGCGCGGGATCTCGCGCTGGCCCAACTCGAGCGGGTTGGGTTGCGGCACAAAGCCGATGCGCGACCCGGGACGCTGTCCGGCGGGCAGCAGCAACGGGTCGCCATCGCCCGGGCGCTGGCGATGGAACCGCAGGTGATGTTCTTCGACGAGGCCACCTCGGCGTTGGATCCGGAACTGGTCAAGGGCATCCTGGCGCTGATCGCCGACCTGGGATCGGATGGGATGACCATGGTCGCGGTCACCCACGAGATGGGGTTTGCCCGTTCCACCGCAGATGCCGTCATCTTCATGGACCACGGTGTGGTGGTGGAGTCCGGACCGCCCGAGCAGATCTTCACCGCGGCGAAGACCGACCGACTGCAGCGGTTCCTGTCCCAGGTGCTTTGACCTGACTCGGCCGCTACCGCAAAGCGGTTAGACTGCAAAACCATGTCCGAGGACCAGCCACAGGTCACCGCCCTGGCCGCTGATCTGCAACGGGTGTTGGCCCGGCTGCTCACCATCATGCGCCGAGGGGACATCGGAACGAGACCGGACCTGACGATGGCCCAGGTATCGATTCTGCTGACGCTGATCAACAGTGGGCCGATCCGGATGACGGAATTGGCCGCCCGGGAGCGGGTGCGCACACCCACCACGACGGTCGCGATCCGCCGTCTGGAGAAACTTGGTCTGGTCAAGCGATCCCGCGACCTGTCCGATATGCGGGCGGTGCTGGTGGAGGTGACCCCGGAGGGCTTGGTGCAGTACCAGGACGCCCTCGAAGCGCGCCGGACACGCCTGGCCGAACTGCTGAGTCGGCTGACCGAGGATGAACGGGCCGACCTGGTGCGGGCACTCAGACCGTTGGAACGGCTGACCACGGTCGACGAGAGTTGAGTCCGCGGCCGTTCCCGCGCATCAGTCCAACCAGTCCAGAACAGCCGCAGCGGTCCAGGATTGCTGCATGCTGCCCAGAGGCTCCCCGGTGAACGGCTCGTAGTACTCGGCGAATGTGCCGTCGCTGGCCTGGCGGAGGCCTTCGCGGCGCAGCAACGCCGCCCGTTCCGGCCAGCCCCGGCGGGCAAACGCCCAGGAGAACAGCCAGGTCAACACCGGCCACACCGGACCGCGCCAATACTCGCGGGGCCGGAAATCTCTGGACACCGGCGAGGTCGACGGAATCAGGGTGAATCTCAGATCCGGGTGCGAGCAGAAACGCGGCCCTTCGAGGATCCGCAGCAGTGCGCGTTCCTGGTCGTGGGACAGCCCCCCGCACAGCAGGGGCGCGAACTGCGCGGCCGTCTCGGTGCGGATCCAGGACCGGCTGCGAACGTCGTAATCCCTTGCCGCGCCGGTCCTGTGGTCAGCGGTGCCGATGACACCGGCGCGGAACCGATCGGCCCAGGAAGACAACTCCCGCACATCGGCCTTCGGCCGTTTGTAGTCCTCGCCGATACCTGCCAGCACATCGCACGCGACCGCGAAGATGGCCGAGAAGAACACGTCCTCGACGGCGAAGCTCATCACCCCGGGCAACCGCTCATCGTCATAGCCGACCGACTTCATCTCCTCGAGCAGCCAGAGGTAGCGGTCGTACTCGCCATCCGATGGACGCTGGGAGGGGTCGGTGATGATCTGCCGGTCCGCCCGCTGGTACTGCGGTACCGCACCGGCAATCACGTTGGCGTAGGCCGAATCCCAGCGCGGCGAGTTGTCCATACCCGACTCCCAACCGTGGTACAGCGTGACCAGACCGTGTCGGCCGGGGTCGCGGGCCTCGGCCAGCCAGCGATGCCACCGAACCAGATCGCTCCAGCGGCGGTCCAGAAACATCTCGGCCACACCGTGCGTAGTCCGGCCCCGGTTTCGGGACCGCTCCAGGATGCGCTGCACCGCGATGGCGTGCACCGGGGGCTGAGTGATACCCGATGTCTGCCGGCCGCTCGGGGCGTTGGCGGCCAACCGGTCACAGGCCCAACGGTCCGGCCCGGGGAAGTAGCCGTCGACACCGCCGGCGAAGACGATATGCGGGATCATCCCGTTCGCCCACTGCGCCGACAGCAGGGTGTCGAGTTCGACGACGGCCCGTTCGACGCTCAATGATGCGAGGCCGACGGCCACGAATGCGGCATCCCAACTCCACATGTGCGGGTACAGCCGTGGGGCGGCGGTCGTCATGGCCCCGAGGTCGTTACCCCGCAACAGATACGCCGCGCGGGCCGCCAACTGGGTCGGCGAGAAGCCGGCGTCGAATGCCACGCGTTCATTCTGCGGTGCCGAGGCCCGGGCCGCAGGTCGGTAGGGTCACTCAGATGCCCTTAGCCCTGATCACCGGCGCCAGCACGGGAATCGGCGCGGCGATCGCGCACGCACTGGCACCGCACTACAAACTCCTGCTGGCCGGGCGGCCGTCGGCGCGCCTGGCTGAGATCGCCGCCGAACTCAGCGCGGACACGGTGCCGTTGGACCTCAGCGACACCGAAAGGGTCGCCGAGGTGGTGGCAGCGATCACCGAACTCGATGTCCTCGTGCACAACGCCGGCGTCGCCCACCCCGGCCGGGTGGGCGAATCGACCGCCGCGCAGTGGCGGGACACCTTCGAGGTCAACGTCACCGGGGCGGTGGCCCTCACCCTGGCACTCCTACCGGCCCTGCGGGCGGCGCGCGGTCAGGTGGTGTTCATCAACTCCGGTGCCGGTCTCAACGTCTCCCCCGGTCTGGCCTCGTACTCCGCCAGCAAGTTCGCCGCTAAGGCGTTCGCCGACTCACTACGCGCCGATGAACCGCTGTTGCGGGTCACCAGCATCCACCCCGGCCGGGTCGACACCGGAATGCAGCGCGGCCTGGTCCAGTACGAGGGCGGGGACTATGACCCGGCGCAGTTCCTGACACCGCAGACAGTCGCACAGGTGGTTGTCCAAGCGGTGCGCACCCCGCCGGATGGGCACACCCACCAGGTGGTGATCCGCCCGCGCGGGATCCTGCCCTAGATCACGATGTTGACCAACCGGCCGGGCACCACGATGACCTTCTTCGGGACGGCCCCGGCCAGGAATGCCATCACCTTTTCGTCGGCCAGTGCCTGCTGCTCCAGGGCGGTCCGGTCGGCGTCGGCGGCGACGGTGATATGTCCGCGCACCTTGCCGTTGACCTGGACCGGGTACTCGACGGTGTCGGCGACGAGGTAGCGCGGGTCGGCCTCCGGGAACGGGCCGTGCGCCAGCGAGGTGTCGTGGCCCAGCCGCCGCCAGAGTTCCTCGGCCAGGTGCGGGGCCAGCGGTGCGGTCATCAGCACCAACGGTTCGAGCGCGGCACGGGCGGTGACACCGGACTTGGTCAGATGGTTGGTGTACTCGATGAGCTTGGCCGCGGCGGTGTTGTTGCGCAGATGCGTGTAGTCGTCCCGCACACCGGCGGCAGTGCGGTGCAGGGCACGCAGCGTCGCATCATCGAGGCTGTCATCGGAAGCCTTTGTCTGCCCTGTGGTTTCGTCCACAACCAGACGCCAGACGCGTTGCAGGAACCGGTGCGCGCCGACCACATCCTTGGTGGCCCACGGCCGGGAGGCCTCCAGCGGGCCCATCGACATCTCGTAGACCCGCAGCGTGTCGGCGCCGTAGGAGTCGCAGATCTCGTCGGGCGAGATGGAGTTCTTCAAGCTCTTGCCGATCTTGCCGAACTCCTGGAACACCTCGACCTCGCCGTCGGGGCCGGGAAGGTAGAACCGGCCAGCGCGCTCAACGACGTCCGCGGCGGGAACATAGGTCCCGCGGGCATCGGTGTAGGCGTGGGCCTGGATGTATCCCTGGTTCACCAGGCGCCGGTAGGGCTCCCGGGAACTCACGTGGCCGAGGTCGTGGAGCACCTTGTGCCAGAACCGCGAATACAGCAGGTGTAGCACCGCATGTTCGACACCGCCGACGTAAAGGTCCACCCCGCCGGGATCCCCCGGGCCATGCTCGGCGGGCCGCGGGCCCATCCAGTACGCCTCGTTGCGGGGGTCGCAGAACTGCTGGTCGTTGTGCGGGTCGGCGTAGCGCAGTTCGTACCAGGAACTACCGGCCCACTGCGGCATCACGTTGGTGTCACGGGTGTAGGGCTTCAACCCGTCGCCGAGATCAAGATCGACGTGCATCCAGTCGGTGGCCTTGTTCAGTGGTGGTGACGGTTCACTGTCCGGGCTGTCCGGGTCGAACAGCACCGGCGAATAGTCCTCGATGTCGGGAAGCGCTACCGGCAACGAGGCATCGGGCAGCGCATGTGGCCGGCCTTCGGCGTCGTAAACGATGGGGAACGGCTCACCCCAGTAACGCTGCCGGGCGAACAACCAATCCCGCAACTTGTACTCGACCCGCGCCCGACCGCGGCCTGCGGACTCCAGGCGTGCGGTGATCGCCTGTTTGGCGTCCGCCACGTTCAGGCCGTCCAGGTAGTCGGAGTTCACCAGGCTGCCATCGCCGGTGTAAGCCTGCTCGGTGACGTCTCCGCCGGAGATGACCTCGATGATCGGTAGGCCGAAACTCGTCGCGAACTCCCAGTCCCGCTGATCGTGACCCGGTACCGCCATGATCGCGCCGGTTCCGTAACCGACGAGTACGTAGTCCGCGATGAAAATCGGGATCGACTGACCCCCTGCCGGATTGGTGGCGTAGCTGCCGAGGAAGACCCCTGTTTTGGTCTTGTTCTCCTGCCGTTCGAGGTCTGATTTGGCAGCGATCGCCCGGCGGTAGGCGGCCACCGCCTCAGTCGGAGTGGGCGCGTCACCGGTCCAGCGCGGGTCGACATCGTCCGGCCAGTGATCGGAGGTCAACTGGTCGACGGATTCGTGCTCCGGTGCGAGCACCAGGTAGGTGGCCCCGAAGAGGGTGTCCGGCCGAGTGGTGAACACCTCGATGTCAGCACCATTAGAGGCGAACGAAACCGCAGCGCCGGTGGAACGGCCGATCCAGTTGCGCTGCATGGCCTTGACCTTCTCCGGCCAGTCCAGCACGTCGAGATCCTCGAGGAGCCGGTCGGAGTAGGCGGTGATCCGCATCATCCACTGCCGCAACCGCTTCCGGAAGACCGGGAAGTTGCCGCGTTCGCTTCGACCGTCGGCGGTGACTTCCTCATTGGCCAGGACGGTCCCCAGCCCGGGGCACCAGTTGACCATCGAGTCTGCCCGGTAGACCAGGCGGTGGCCGTCGATGACATCGCTGCGCTCCCCCGCCGACAACTCGGCCCACACCCTGCCGTCATCCAGTTGCCTTACCCCGGAGTCGAATTCGTCGATCAGCTCAGAGATCGGCCGCGCTTTGTTCGCCGCGGGGTCGAACCAGGAGTTGTAGATCTGCAGAAAGATCCACTGGGTCCAGGCGTAGAAGTCCACGTCGGTGGTGGAGAAGCTGCGTCGCTGGTCGTGGCCGAGTCCGAGGCGGGCCAACTGGCGGCGGAAGTTTCCGATGTTGGCCTCGGTACGGGTGCGTGGATGGGTTCCGGTCTGCACGGCGTACTGCTCAGCGGGAAGGCCGAACGAGTCGAACCCCAAAGCGTGCAAGACATTGCGTCCGGTCATCCGGAAGAACCGGGCATAGACATCGGTCGCGATGTAGCCCAGCGGATGCCCGACGTGCAGTCCTTCACCGGAGGGATACGGGAACATGTCCTGGACGAACATCTTGTCCTCGGGCACCGGTGCGCCGTCCGTGGGCGCCAACGCTCCGACCGGGTTGGGCACGTTGAACGTTCCCCACCGTTGCCAGTCGTCCTGCCACTGCTGCTCGATCCGCCCGGCCAGCGCGGCGGTGTAGCGATGCGGCGGAACATCCGCTTCGACGGCCGTCGGTGCGTCGCCAGCGGCCTCGGAGCCCTCCGCGATGGCACTCAGCGAATCGTTCACGCCTGACAGGGTATCGCCGCCGCCGCACCGACAACGGGGCGGTATCGGTTGCGTTGCAGGCTGGTCAGGGGTTGGTTCCAGGTCGGTTCCGAACCCGGGTTCGGCCCGTCTCGCTGGCTACATTCACACCTGTTGACTAGCGGACCAGTCCGGTCCAACCGTCTGAGAAGGACATCTGACATGAAGATCAATACCCGTAACTGGCGGGTACTCGTTGGCGGTGTGGCGGCGGGGTCCGCCGCCCTGTTCGGACTTGCCGGCACCGTTGCGTCGGCCGAGCCGGAGGTACCGGTTCCAGCGCCGGCACCCGCCACGGTCACGGTCACCGTCACCCCCCAAGCGGCCGCTGACACCGAAGCGACGGCCACTGCCCCGGCAACATCCACGGTGACGGCCACCGCGACGGCAGCCCCCACGACCAGCGCGGCCGAACCCGCCGCCGCGCCGCGGACACCGGCCACATCGGGGACCCTCGTCGAGTACTTCAAGGACAAGGGCGTCGCCCTGGAGGCGCAGAAGGCCGAGGGGTTCACTGCGCTGAGCATCACGTTGCCGATGCCCACCGGGTGGACCGTGGTCCCCGACCCCAACGTCCCCGATGCCTTCACGGTCATCGCGGATCGCTTGGGCGGCGATGCGCTCTACACGCCCAACGCGCAATTGGTGGTGTACAAGCTCGTCGGCGAGTTCGATCCCGAGGACGCCATCACGCACGGCTACGTCGACAGCCAGAAGCTCTTCGCCTGGCAGTCGACCGCCGCCTCCATGGCCAACTTCGGCGGCTTTCCGTCCGCGATCATCGAGGGCACCTACCGGGACAACGACGTCACCCTGAACACGTCGCGTCGTCACGTGATCGCCAAGTCCGGATCCGACCACTACCTGGTGTCGCTCTTCGTCACCACTTCTGCCAACCAGGTGGTGGCCACCGCGGAGGCGACGGACGCGATCGTCAACGGCTTCCGGGTCGCCACGCCGGGGGCAGCCGTCGGCGCAGCTCCATCCGCCGCCGCCGCGCCGCTGATCCAGGCGGGTGCCCCCATCGCGGCCATTCCCGCCATCCCAGCTCTGCCTGCCATCCCGGCACTGCCCGCGGCTCCCGCGGCACCTGTGCTCCCCGCCATCCCGATGCCGGCCGTCGGGTAGGCCGACGGTCACGGCACGGGCGCGGCTCGTATTCTGAACGGCATGGTTATCGCCGCAGTGCTGTGCCTGTGCCTGGCCGCGCTGGTCGGCGGGACGGGACTGTGGACGCTCACCCGGCGCCCCCCGGTCGACCTCACCGGGCAGGTGCTGCGTCTGGTCGCGCCCACCCAGATCGCTGCCGCGATCATGCTCGCGGCCGGTGCCGTCGCCGCACTGGCCGCTCCGCCCCGGGTCGGGACCCTCGGCCTGATCCTTGGTGTGACCGGTGCGGTCGCGACAGTCGGGGCCGGATCATGGCAGGGTGCCCGCTTCGCCGCCCGCCGAGAGTCGGCCGGGGGCTGCGAGTCCGGCGGTGGTTGCGGTGCGTGCACCCGGTCCTGCCAGTAGGGCGGGACTGCACCTCAGTTACGGCTGAGCTCAGTTACGGCTGAGGTCAATCGGGTGCGTCGCCAGCAGCGACAAGGGCAGCGGTTGGCGGCGTAGCACCCGCGACCACAGATCCACTCGGGGTTGCACGAGAACGTCCGATGGCAGGGCCGAGAACACCATCCAGTCGTCGCGGTCGATCTCGCCGTCCAGTTGCCCGATGGTCCAGCCGGAATAACCGGCGAATATCCGCACGCCCTCAACCGACTCGGCGATCGTGTCCGGGTCGGCGTCGAGGTCGACCATCACGATGCGGCCGGCCACATGCCGCAACCCCGGCAATCCGTCGGGGTCCTGGCCGATCCGCAGGATGCCCAGGCACAACGCCGCATCACGCTTGACCGGGCCGCCGATGAACATCGTCTTGGGCTTGGCCACCAAGTCCGACCACTGCGGCAAGACATTGTGAACGGCGGTCTCACTGGACCGATTGAGGACGACACCCAACGTGCCGCCGTCGTTGTGCTCCACGATGTAGATGACGCTGCGCCGGAAGGTCGGCTCCAGCAGGTCGGTGTTGGCCAGCAGCAGGGATCCCGCCCGCACCCGGTTCGCCGCGGGAGCGACGAAATCCTCGGGTTCCTCCGACTGGGACACATGACCATCATGGCACGGTCGCGCCGGTGCGCAGCAGCACGACGACACCGGCCTTTGTACGGTGGGCCGGTGGCAGCGGCGGTCGACTCCGGCTCACTGTGGCAGTCGGTGCGCCGTCTGCCGGAGTTCCGGCGGCTGTTGGAGTTGCGTGCGGCCAGCCAGTTCGGCGACGGCCTGTTCCAGGCCGGTCTGGCCGGTGGCCTGCTGTTCAATCCCGAGCGGGCGTCCTCACCGTGGGCGGTGGCCGGTGCGTTCGCGGTGTTGTTTCTGCCTTACTCGCTGCTGGGCCCGTTCGCCGGGGCGGTGCTGGACCGTTGGGATCGCCGCGCGGTGCTGATCGCGGCAACCGCCGGCCGGGTACTGCTGGTCGCCGGCGTCGCGGTACTCCTCGCCTGCGGTGCCCGGGACCTGTTCGTGTTGCTCGGGGCGCTGATGGTCAACGGGTTCAGCCGTTTCGTCACCTCAGGGCTGTCCGCGGCCCTGCCGCATGTGGTGCCGCGCGAACAGGTGGTGACGATGAACTCCGTCGCCGTGGCAGTCGGTGCCACCGCAACCTTCCTCGGCGCCAACTTCATGCTGTTTCCGCGCTGGATCTTCGGCTCCGGGGACGGAGGTGCGGCATCGGTCATCGGGCTCGTGGTCCTGCCCCTGATGCTCGCGCTGCTGCTGTCGCTGCGCTTCGCCCCGCACGCGCTGGGTCCGGACCGGACGCTGGAGGAGGGTTCCGCCCTGTATGCGGTGGCGAGCGGGTGGGTCTGCGGTCTACGGGCGGTGCGCAGCACACCGCCGGTGGCGGCGACGCTGGCCGGGCTCAGTGCACACCGAATGGTGTTCGGCATCAATACGCTGCTGGTGCTGGTGATCGTTCGGCAGACCGGCGCGGCGGGTTTTGCCGGTCTCGGTACCGCCGTGGTGTTCGTGGCTGCCACCGGCAGTGGCTCGTTCCTGGCCAACCTGCTCGCTCCGGCGGCCATCCGGCGCTGGGGTCGCTACGCCACCTCCAACACCGCACTGCTCGCCGCGGCGGTGATCCAGTTGGCCGGCACCACACTGCTGGTGCCGGTCATGGTGACCTGCGGGTTCTTTCTCGGCCTGGCCGGGCAGATGGTCAAGCTGTGCGCCGACTCGGCCATGCAGATCGACGTCGACGACGCCCTGCGCGGGCACGTGTTCGCCGTGCAGGACGCGGTGTTCTGGATGTCGTTCATCGTCGCCACCACCGCTGCCGCAGCCGTCATCCCGGCCGATGGGCACTCCGCGGCGCTTGCGCTGGCCGGGTCGGCGGTCTACATCGCCGGATTGGCAGCGCATTCCCGAATCGGCCGCCGCCGGCCGGTGGCGAATTAGGCG
Source organism: Actinomycetota bacterium (assembly GCA_030836785.1). Taxonomy (GTDB): domain Bacteria; phylum Actinomycetota; class Actinomycetes; order Mycobacteriales; family Mycobacteriaceae; genus Mycobacterium. Next base: position 16,682 of record JAUPLT010000291.1, on the reverse strand, counting down.
TGGCGAATTAGGCGTGGCGAATTAGGCTCCGGAACATGAGTGTTGCCGACGCCGTCGTGGATGACCTGCAAGCCGAGAGCGCCGCGCTCGATGCGCTGGTCGCCGGATTACCGGACGATGGCTGGGCGCGCCCGACCCCGGCGCCGGGGTGGACCGTCGCGCACCAGATCGCTCATCTGTGGTGGACCGACCGGGTCGCGCTGACGTCGGTGACCGACGAACCCGGTTTCGCGCAGATCGTCGCAGAGGCGGCCACTGATGCGCTGGGCTTCGTCGATGCCGCCGCGGAGTCGATGGTCGAATCGACGCCACCTCAGCAGATGCTGGCCGAGTGGCGCGAAACCCGCGACGCGCTACACACCGCGTTGCGCGAGGTGCCCGATGGCCGCAAGCTGCAGTGGTTCGGACCGCCGATGAGCGCGGCCTCGATGGCCACCGCGCGGCTGATGGAGACCTGGGCGCACGGCCTCGACGTCGCCGATGCGCTGGGCGTTGACGTGCCCGGAACGGCGCGGCTGAGGTCGATCGCGCATCTGGGCGTCCGAACCCGCGATTTCGCTTTCACCGTGCACGGGCTCACGCCACCCGCCGAACCCTTTCGGGTCGAATTACGCGCGCCCGACGGCGGGGTGTGGGCGTGGGGTCCCGAAGATGCCGCGCAGCGGGTCAGCGGTTCAGCGCTGGACTTTTGCCACCTGGTGACTCAGCGACGACCGCGGACGGCCCTCGACGTCGTCGCTGACGGGGCCGATGCTGAGCAATGGTTGGGTATCGCCCAGGCATTCGCCGGCCCGCCCGGCGCGGGGCGGTGAGCGCGGGGCGGTGAGCGCGCAGCGCGAGACGCAGCCGCGCCGGTTTGACCTGAGCGCGGGGCGGTGAGCGCCTAGAACGCGGTTGCGGCGTCGGCGGCACCGTCACCATCGGCATCACGAAGCAATACATCCCAGCGCCCATCCCCATCGGTGTCGACATAACCCCGAACGGGACCGTCCCCGCCGGTAAGCAGTGCCCGATCCGCCAGTCCGTCCCGATCGACGTCGAACAGTTCGATATCGCCACCCCCGCCGTCGACGTCGACCGGATCGTCCCCGCCGTGCTCGACGCCGTCGAGGGTGAACCAGCGCAACGGTCGCGGCGGCAAGCCACCCGCCAACGCCCAGGTGCCGGTCCCGTCATCGGTGTAAAGCGCACGGTCGGACGCGTCCAGACCGAGTGCCGCGTGGTCGGCCGAACCGTTGCCGTCGGAGTCTCCGAGGGCGTCGTCGAACAGCCCATCACCGTCGAGGTCCATCCGCACAGCATCCAGTTCCCCGTCACCGTCGAGGTCGACGTCAGGGGCGGAGGTCCAGATCGAAGCGGTGCCGTCACCGGCGTCCAGGCAGTAGTCCATACCCCTTAGACGTCGGCGGAGCCCCCGGCGTTCCACCAGGAAAGAAGTTCAGCGGTCGCCTCGTCCTTGCCCATCGGCCCGCGGTCCAGGCGCAATTCCTTGAGGTACTTCCAGGCCCGGCCCACCGCCGGACCTTCCGGCAGGCCGAGGATCTGCATGATCTCGTTCCCGCTGAGGTCCGGCCGAACCCGCGCCAGATCCTCCTTGGCGGCCAGCTCCGCGATCCGGGCCTCCAGCCCGTCATAGTTGGCCTGCAGCGCCGAGGCGCGCCGCCGATTGCGGGTGGTGCAGTCCGCCCGCACCAGTTTGTGCAGCCGCGGCAGCAACGGGCCGGCGTCCGCGACATACCGGCGCACCGCGGAGTCGGTCCACTTACCGTCCCCGTATCCGTGGAAGCGCAGATGCAGGTAGACCAGCTGAGAGACGTCGTCGACCATCTGTTTGGAGTACTTCAGCGCCCGCATCCGCTTGCGCACCATCTTGGCGCCGACCACCTCGTGGTGGTGGAAGCTCACACCGCCGTCGGATTCGTGGCGGCGGGTGGCCGGCTTGCCGATGTCGTGCAGCAGCGCGGCCCAGCGCAACACCAGATCCGGCCCAGTCTCGTCCGGCACCGACTCCAGCGCGATCGCCTGCCGCAGCACCGTCAGTGAGTGCTGGTAGACGTCCTTGTGCTGGTGATGCTCGTCGATGGCCATCTGCATACCGCCGACCTCCGGCAGCACCACCGCGCCCATACCGGTCTGCACCATGAGCTCGATCCCGGCCACCGGGTCGGCGCCCAGCAGCATCTTGTCCAATTCGGCAGCCACCCGTTCAACGGTGATGCGGCCCAGTTGCGGAGCCATCTCCACGATCGCCGCGTGCACCCGGTCGGCGACCGCGAACTCCAACTGGGAGGCGAATCGCGCAGCGCGCAGCATCCGCAGCGGGTCGTCCCCGAAGGAGATCTCCGGTGCCGCCGGGGTGTCCAGAATCCGGCGGCGGACCGCGTGGAGCCCGCCGAGCGGGTCGAGGAACTCCCCGGGACCTTCGGCGGTGATGCGCACCGCCATGGCGTTCACGGTGAAGTCGCGGCGGACGAGATCGTCCTCGAGGGTGTCGCCGAAGCGGACCCGCGGGTTGCGGGACACCTGGTCGTAACTGTCCGCCCGGAAGGTCGTGATCTCAAGCCGCTGACCGGCCTTGCCGATACCCACGGTGCCGTACTCGATACCGGTGTCCCACAGCGCGTCGGCCCATCCGCGGGTGATCCGCTGGACATCCTGCGGACGGGCGTCGGTGGTGAAGTCCAGATCCGCGGTCAGCCTGCCCAGCACGGCGTCGCGCACACTGCCGCCGACGAGGTACAGCTGATGCCCGGCGTCGGCGAACAGGACCCCGATCTCCCGCAGCAGCGGGGCCTGTCGGTGCAGGGCGACCGCCGCCCGAACATGCAGGTCGTCATCCGGGATGGCTTCGGGCACGTTCGGGGAGCCTAATGCTCGCCGCCCCCGGCCCGGCGGCGAGTGGCGGCGAAGCGCCGGTCCCTGCCAATTGGAGGCTGCCAATTACTATCTGTTGAATGTCGGAAGGCGAACGGGCCAAGCCGCGGCGGCGCCGAGGGGGGCGCCGAAGCCGCCGCGCGGCCGGGCCGCCACCGCCGTCCACCGCCGCTCCCACTCCGGCCACCGCCGCCGAGGATTTGTCACCCCCGTCTGTTCCGGCGAAAGAACCGGGTCCGAGTAACCCCGACAGTGAGACGACCGCCACCGGAACGGGTGCGTCAGGCCGGCGACGTCCCACCCGGCGGCCCGGGCCCCGGCTGCGGACCGTCCACGAAACCTCCGCCGGCGGTCTGGTGGTCGACGGGATCGACCGGCCGCGCGAGGAGCAACTGGCCGCACTGATCGGGCGGCTGGACCGCCGTGGCCGGATGCTGTGGTCGCTGCCCAAGGGACATATCGAACAGGGCGAGACCGCCGAGCAGACCGCGATGCGCGAGGTCGCCGAGGAGACCGGGATCCACGGCGATGTGCTGGCGGCACTGGGCCGCATCGACTACTGGTTCGTCACCGACGGACGCCGGGTGCACAAGACGGTCCACCATTACCTACTGCAGTTCCGCGGCGGGGAACTGTGCGACGAGGACGTCGAAGTCACGGAGGTCGCTTGGGTGCCCGTCGCCGAACTCCCCCACCGGCTGTCCTACGCGGACGAACGTCGACTGGCCCGAGTGGCCCACGAGCTGATCGAACTACTGCAGAGCGACGGCCCGGCCGCGCTGCCGCCGTTGCCGCCGAGCTCACCTCGAGTGCGGCCGCAGACACATTCGCACACCCGGAACCGTCCCTCGCCCGACGCGGCGGCCGGGCCGCCTCGGCGCCGAGCGAACGGCGGCGGTCCGGGGTCGTGAGTGCACCGCCAAGCCAGCGCCGAGTCCTCCGCCGGATCGTCCTCGCTCTGATCGGGCTTGGCGTGTTCCTGCCCGCGGCGCTGACCCTCACCCCGGCCACTCCGCTGGCCGCCGGCCAGCCGGATAGCCCGGAGTTCCTGCAGATCCGCCTCGACAGTGTCAGCCCGGACGTGGTGACCACCTCAAGCGAGCCCAGCGTCACCATCACCGCGACGGTGATCAACATCGGTGACCGCCCGGTCCGCGACGTGCTGGCCCGCCTCGAGCACGCTCCCGCGGTGGCAACCCCCGCCGGGCTGCGCACCAGCCTTGGCACCGATGGCGCCGGATTCGAGGCAGCCACCGAATTCACCGATGTGGCAGCAGAATTGGGCCGCGGCCAGGCAGCCGAGCTACGGTTCGCAGTCCCGATCCGTCCCGGGCAGCCGTCGTCGCTCAACATCGAGACGCCCGGGGTGTATCCCCTGCTGATCAACGTCAACGGCACCCCGGACTACGGCTCGCCCGCCCGGCTGGATCAACGCCGCTTTTTGCTCCCGGTGACCGGTGTGCCCGCCGACACCGGTTCCGGCAACCCGTTGGCCGACGTCGTCGCGCCCGACACCGCCAAGCCGGTCGGAGTGACCATGCTCTGGCCGCTTGCCGACAAACCACGACTGGCCCCCGGCGTGCCGGGCGGCACGACTCCGGTCCGGCTGATGAACGACGACCTCGCGGTATCGCTCGCACCGGGCGGGCGGCTGGAAACCCTGCTCGCCGCGGCCGAGTTCGCCACCAGCCCCGGTGCGGTCGACCCCGGCGCCGGCATCGACCGGGCACTGTGTCTGGCCGTCGACCCGGATCTGCTGGTCACCGTCAACGCGATGACCGCGGGCTACGTGGTTGCCGACGCCCCGGACGGCCTCGGCACCGCCAGCCATCCCGGAACCGGCCGGGCCGCCGCAGTGGCATGGCTGGATCGGTTGCGCGCTGTGGCCCGGCGGCTGTGCGTCACGGCGACGCCCTACGCACAGGCCGATCTAGGCGCCCTGCACCGGGTCGGCAGCCCGGTGTTGAACGTGGCGGCCACCCGGTCCGGAGCGGATATCGTCGACCAGATTCTCGGCGTCACATCGACCCGCGGGGTGACGGTTCTCGGCGACGGGCCGCTCACCGACACCGGACTCGCGCTGCTGGAGGGTCAGGACGGCACCGTGGTGGTGTCCGCGAGCAGCGACCCTGAGCCCCGCCGGCTTTCGGCACGAGTAGCACTGGCGCCCTTCGAGGCTGCGGTGGGCGCCGCGCTCGCGGCGGTGGGCACCGACCCCGCCGTCCCGGGCTACCTGGACCCGGAGACCGAAATGCCGCTGACCCGGGACTCGCCGGTCGCCCGCCGCCAGGACGCTGTCGCGGCCGTTCTCTGGCAACTCCTCACCCCCGATGCGCGTCCGCGCTCCCAGATACTGGTGCCGCCGGCGAAATGGAGCCCGCAACCCGACGATGCGCGGCTGATTCTGACCACGTTGTCCAACTCGCTGCGTGCGGGCCTGGCCACCCCCCGCCCGCTGGCTGCGGTGATCGCCGCGACGGCAGCGGTCCCACCCGCAACCGAACCGGCCGAGGCACCGGCCGAGGATCGGGGTCGGTTCGACGACGAGGTGATCGGCACCATCGCCGGGGAGATCAGCCGACTGCAGGGCCTGGACGCTGCGTTGACCACCGACACCCGGACGGGTTTGACCGGGCCCCAGTACACCGCTCCACTGCGCGAGGACATGCTGCGCGCGCTGAGCCAGACCGAGCCGGCCCAGACGCGCAACGACGTGGCTCGGCAGCGGCTGGCCGTCGTCGGCAAGACAATCGGTGACCTGTTCAAGGCGGTGACGATCGTGAACCCCGGTGACTCTTACACGCTGGCCACGGAACGCAGCGCGCTGCCTCTCGCGCTGCGCAACGAGTTGGCCGTCCCGATCCGGGTCCGCCTCCACGTCGACGCACCACCGGGGATGGCGGTCACCGACATCGGCGAGCAGGAGCTCCCGCCCGGTTACTTGCCCCTGCGGGTTCCGGTGGAGGTCCACATCACTCAGCGGGTGGCCGTCGACGTGACGCTGCGCACCCCCGACGGATTGCAATTGGGTGATCCGGTACGACTATCGGTGCATTCCAATGCCTACGGCAAGGTGCTGTTCGCGATCACCCTGACCGGCGGTGCGGTGCTGGTCCTGCTCGTGGGCCGACGGCTGTATCACCGATTCCGCGGGCAGCCCGACCGCGCCGACCTCGACCGGCCGGATGACCGGCACCGTTACGACGATCTGGCCGACCGGTGACCGGCCCCGCACGGCGGCCGGCTCGCCCGGAACTGTCCGACGCGGCGGTGGTGTCCCGCTCCTGGGGCATGGCGCTGGCGACGTTGGTGAGCCGGCTGACCGGATTCATTCGGATCGTGCTGCTCGCGGCGATCCTGGGAGCGGCACTGTCCAGTGCGTTCTCGGTGGCCAACCAACTGCCGAACCTGATCGCGGCGCTGGTTCTGGAGGCCACCTTCACCGCCATCTTCGTACCGGTGCTGGCCCGGGCCGAACGCGACGACCCCGACGGCGGTGCGGCCTTCGTGCGCCGCCTGGTCACACTGGCGACCACCCTGCTGCTGATCGCCACCGTCGCCTCAGTCGTCGCCGCACCACTGCTGGTGCGGATGATGCTGGGCGACGATCCGAAGGTCAATTCAGCGTTGACTACCGCGTTCGCCTATCTGCTTCTGCCGCAGGTGATCTTCTACGGCCTCACGTCGGTGTTCATGGCAATCCTGAACAACCGCAACATCTTCGGCCCGCCCGCCTGGGCACCGGTGCTCAATAACATCGTCGCGATCGGCACGTTGGTGCTGTATCTGCTTGTCCCCGGCGAGCTTTCCGTCGATCCGGTCCAGATGGGCAACGCCAAGCTGCTGGTTCTGGGGATCGGTACGACACTGGGCGTCATCGCCCAGGCGGCAGTCCTGCTGTTGGCGATACGCGCCGAACGGATCTCGCTGCGACCACTGTGGGGAATCGACGACCGGCTCCGGCGCTTCGGCATGATGGCCGCGGCGATGGTGCTCTACGTGCTGATCAGCCAGGTCGGCCTGGTCGTCGGCAATCAGATCGCCAGCACCGCGGCAGCGTCCGGGCCCGCGATCTACTACTACGCCTGGCTGGTGCTGCAGCTGCCTTTCGGCATGATCGGGGTCACCATCCTGACCGTGGTGATGCCCCGGCTCAGTCGCAACGCCGCCGCCGACGACACGCCCGCGGTACGAGCCGACCTGTCACTCGCGACCCGGCTCACCATGGTCACGCTCATCCCGATCGTGGCGTTCATGACCGTCGCCGGGCCGCCGATCGGCAGCGCACTGTTCGCCTACGGCAATTTCGGCGAAGTCGACGCCAACTACCTCGGTATCGCGATCGCGATGTCGTCCTTCACCCTGATCCCGTACGCCCTGGTGCTGCTGCAGCTCCGGGTCTTCTACGCCCGCGAACAGCCGTGGACCCCCATCGTCATCATCGTGGCCATCACGACCGTCAAGATCGCGGCGTCGCTGGCGGCTCCGCACCTCACGGACAATCTCGAGTTGGTGGCCGCCTACCTGGGCGCCGCCAACGGCCTCGGGTTCGTGGCCGGCGCACTGCTCGGCCACGTTCTGCTGCGCCGATCTTTGCGTCCGACCGGTGGACGGCTGCTCTCCCCCGAGGTGCTGCGTACCGTCGCCGGCACCACGGCGGCGTCGGTGCTGGCCGCGCTGGTGGCGGCGGGTGTCGACCGGATGCTGCACCTCGAAGCGCTCACCACCCGCAGCGGTGGAGCCGGTTCGATGGTGCGGCTGCTGATCCTCGGCATCGTGATGGCCCCGATCATCATCGGTCTGAGCCTGGCGGCCCGGGTGCCCGACGTCCGGGCCGCGGTGACCGCGGTGGCCCGTCGGATGGCCAGGATCACCGAGCCCGGTCCGAACGCGACCGACGCAACCGAATCCGATTCTCTTCTCCCCGATCGGGCAACCCCGGTCACGTACTCTGAACGCGGCATTTCGTTCCACGGGAAGGGACCGGAGCTGAGCGACGAACCGTCCGGAACGCCCTCGGGCGATGACCCGGCGCCCCGCGGCCCGCGGTCGGCCGCCGATGACTTCCATCCCGACGTCCCAGCCGGGTCTGCCGACTTCGCCGAGCCCCCGACCACAGCCCGGTACGACTCCGAGTCGGCCCGGCGCTACGCAGCCACCCCCGCCGATACCCCGTTGGTGCCCGGCGCCAGCATTTCCGGCGGCCGTTATCGGCTGCTGGTGTTCCACGGCGGACCACCCGGACTCCAGTTCTGGCAGGCGCTGGATACCGCGCTGGATCGTCAGGTGGCCCTGACGTTCGTCGATCCCGACCACCGGATGACGGAGGACGAGGTCCAGACGATTCTGCAACGAACCCTGGCGCTGAGCCGGATCGATCGACCGGGTCTGGCGCGCGTGCTCGACGTCACCACGACCAACACCGGTGGTTTGGTCGTGGCCGAGTGGATTCGCGGCGGATCGGTCAAGGAGGTCGCCGAGACCGCGCCGTCGGCCATCGGCGCGGCCCGGGCCATCCAATCCCTGGCCGCGGCCGCCGAGGAGGCGCATCACGCCGGGGTCGTCCTGTCGATCGATCACCCCAGCCGCATCCGGGTGAGCATCGACGGCGATGTCGCGCTGGCCTTTCCCGGGACCCTGCCCGACGCCACTCCGACCGGCGACATCCGCGGAATCGGGGCAGCGTTGTACGCCCTGCTCGTCGACCGATGGCCGCTTCCGGAAGCGGGCTATCCCAGCGGACTGGTTCCCGCCGAGACCGGCCCGGACGGCGAGCCCGTCGAGCCGGCGAAGCTGGACGGGGACATCCCATTCCAGATCTCCGCGGCGGCAGCGCGCGCGGTGCAGTCCCGCGGCGGGATCAGCAGCGCACCGACGTTGCTGAACCTGTTACACCAAGCCACCGCAGCGGCGGAACGCACCGACCTGGTGGAGCCGGTCGCCCCGGTACTCCCGGATGACGCGCTCCGACGACCCGCCAGGGAGCCCCTGGACGAGGGCGAACAGCGGACCCGGCGCCGCCGCAACGTCCTCATCGGGGTCGGCCTCGGCGCAGCGGTTCTGGTGGCCGCGCTGGTGGTGCTGGCCTCGGTCCTCAGCCGGATCTTCGGCGACACCGATGGTGGGCTCAAGGGTGACCGGCTGGGTCTGAACACCACGACGTCCACCAGCAGCGCAGCACCGGGTTCAGCGGTGAAACCCGTTGCGGTAACGGTCTTCTCACCCGATGGCGGAGCTGACGCGCCGGACCTGGCGGGGCTGGCGATCGACGGTGACCCATCGACTGCGTGGCCCACCGACACCTACACCGATTCAGTGCCGTTTCCGAACTTCAAAAGCGGTGTGGGACTGATGCTCCAACTCCCGCAGCCCACCGAGGTCGGCGCGGTGACCGTGTCGGTGTCGAGCACCGGAACCCAGGTTCAGATCCGCTCGGCGGACAGCGCCAGTCCCTCGTCGTTGGCGGACACCAAGCTGCTGACCGGTCCCACGACCCTCAAGCAGGGCTCGAACACGATCTCGGTGCCGGCCGCTGAACCCACGTCATACCTGCTGGTCTGGATCTCGACCATGGGGCAGACCGGTGGCAAGAACCGGACCGAGGTCTCCGAGATCACCGTCAACGCCGCCTCCTGACCTCCTGAACGGCCGCCTGCGCAGGTGAAGTGCCGGCCGACGGGATGCTGGCTACCGTCCGGATCGTGCCCCATCCGGACGCCGACCCCCGCAGCGACGCCGCCCTGCTCACCGCCCACGTCGCCGGGGACCGGCAGGCCTTCGGGGCATTGTTCGCCCGGCACTGGCCGCGACTGTATCGATTGGCCCGGGCTCGAAGCGGTACCAACGAGGATGCCGAGGACGCCGTTCAGGAGGCGATGCTCGGTGCGCTGCGGACGGCAGGTAACTTCCGGCACGACTCGGCGGTCGGTAGCTGGCTGCACCGTATCGTCGTCAACGCCTGCGCGGATCGACTGCGTCGCAACACGGTTCGGCCGGCGGCCGGCCCCTTGGACGAGAGTCATCCGACGAGCGACCAGCACACCCGGGTGGAGACCGCGCTGGTGGTGCGTCAGGCGCTGATGCTGCTGCCTGCCGGGCAGCGTGCGGCAGTGCTGGCCGTCGATATGCACGGGTACACCGTCGCCGACACCGCCCGACTCCTCGGTGTCGCCGAGGGGACGGTGAAGAGCCGATGCGCCCGCGCCCGAAGCAGCCTAGGGGTGTTGCTGCGCCCACTTGGGCCGGACTGAACGACACTGGTCGAATGGACGAACGGCCGGGCCACACCGTCACCGGTGTACCCGCAGTACCGGCTGCCCATGCCGTCCGGCCCGGATCCGGCCGGTCCTGGCCGCTTGTCCTGGCAGCGGTGGTCGTTGTGGTCGGAAGTGCCGCGGCGGCGGCGCTACTGGGTACCGCGGACCGAACGGCAAGCGCTCCGAGCAGCGCGCGCAGCATCACCGTCACACCGACGGTGCCATTGCCGCCGGAGGAGTTGGCGGCCCTCACCACTCGGCCCTGGGACGCCGGGCCGCTGGCCGATCCCGGTCGGCGGGCAGCCTGCCTGGCCGGGCTGGGCTACCCGTCCGCAGCGGTTCTCGGCGCGCGCACGATCCCGGTCGACGATCGCCCTGCCATCGTCCTCGTGCTGTCCGGGGACCGGGCCGACGAACTGCGGGCCCTCGCGGTGTGGCCGGACTGCGGGGCAGGGCGGCCCGGATTGATCGCCGAGCAGGTTCTGCCGCGCCCCTGACCCTGCGCGGGAACAGGCCCGCCTACGCTGTTGTTTCACGGGTTGAGTCCCTCGCAGGGCCCCTCAGAAAGGTTGGTATGACCTCCCCACCGATTCACGACGTCATCATCATCGGCTCCGGGCCGGCGGGCTACACGGCAGCGATCTACACCGCGCGCGCCCAGTTGGCCCCCTTGGTCTTTGAAGGCACATCCTTCGGCGGCGCGCTGATGACCACCACCGAGGTGGAGAACTTCCCGGGCTTCCGGGCCGGGATCAATGGTCCCGACCTGATGGAGGAGATGCGCGAACAGGCACTTCGGTTCGGCGCCGACCTTCAGATGGAGGACGTCGAATCCGTGTCCCTGGACGGGCCGGTCAAGGAGGTGGTGACGGCCGGTGGAGACACCCACCGTGCGAGGTCGGTGATCCTGGCCATGGGTGCGGCGGCACGCTACCTCGGTGTTCCCGGCGAGCAGGAACTACTCGGCCGCGGCGTGAGTTCCTGCGCAACCTGCGACGGCTTCTTCTTCAAAGGCCAGGACATCGCGGTGATCGGTGGTGGCGACTCGGCCATGGAGGAGGCCACGTTCCTGACGCGCTTCGCGCGAAGCGTCACCCTCGTACATCGACGTGACGAGTTCCGCGCGTCGAAGATCATGCTCGAACGGGCTCGCGCCGACGAGAAGATCACGTTCCGCACCAACACCGCCGTCGTCGCCGTTGAGGGCGAGACGACAGTGACCGGTCTGCGGGTGCGCGATGCCGTCTCCGGCGCCGAGTCGACTCTCCCGGTTACCGGTGTGTTCGTCGCAATCGGCCACGATCCCCGTTCGCAACTGGTGCGTGACCAGGTCGACATGGATGCCGACGGCTACGTCCTGGTCGACGGCCATGGCACCGCCACCTCGATAGCCGGCGTGTTCGCGGCCGGAGACCTGGTCGACCGTACCTACCGCCAGGCCATCACTGCCGCAGGCAGTGGCTGCGCCGCCGCCATCGACGCAGAACGCTGGTTGGCTCACCCGCATGACGCTGATACCGCTGCGGCACTGGCCGGGGTGCGGCAGTGAGCGCCGCGACGGTCGTCGTGACTGACGACACCTTTGCCGAGAAGGTGCTCGCCAGCAGCACACCGGTGCTGGTCGATTTCTGGGCGACCTGGTGCGGACCGTGCCGGATGGTGGCGCCGGTGCTCGACGAGATCGCTGCCGACAAGGCCGGCACGTTGGTCGTGGCAAAGGTCGATGTCGACACGAATCCCGCGGCCGCGCGGGACTACCACGTCGTCTCCATACCGACGCTCATCCTGTTCAAGAACGGCCAGCCGGTGAAGCGAATCGTCGGCGCCAAGGGTAAGGCGGCTTTGCTGCGCGAGATCGCCGACGAGCTGTAGCCGCGCCCATCGCGCCGCGGTGTTTGGCGTAAACGGCGTTTCGTCTGCGACAATCCCTACCATGTCGAGTCCCAGCCACGGTGCCGGATCCTGGCAGGGCGGCAGCCCTGGCGAGGCCTTGCGCCGCGGTCACCGAGGCGGTCCGGTGGTGGAGATTCGCGCCAGCCTCGCCACTCTGGGGTTCTTGGAGAACCCCGACGAACACCTGACCACCGGGCAGCACGTGGCCTTGGACGTTTTCGACGACGACCTTGACCACGCGGTGCGTGCGTTCCAGCAACGACGCGGCCTGTTGGTCGACGGCATCGTCGGCGAGGCCACGTACCGTGCGCTGAAGGAGGCGTCCTACCGGTTGGGGGCGCGTACATTGGCGCACCAGTTCGGCGCCCCGATGTACGGCGACGACATCGCGACGCTGCAGTCACGTCTTCAGGACCTCGGCTTCTACACCGCACTGGTGGACGGCTACTTCGGGTTGCAGACCCACAACGCCCTGATGTCTTACCAGCGTGAGTACGGCCTGGCACCGGACGGTATCTGCGGCCCGGAAACGTTGCGCTCCTTGTACTTTCTCGGTTCGCGAGTCACCGGTGGGTCGTTGCACGCCATCCGCGAAGAGGAGTTGGTCCGCCGGTCCGGGCCCCGCTTGTCGGGCAAGCGCATCATCATCGATCCGGGCCGCGGCGGATCCGACCACGGGCTGATTGTGTCCGGCCCGGACGGCCCGATCAGTGAGGCTGACATCCTGTGGGATCTGGCCAGCCGACTTGAGGGTCGGATGACGGCGATCGGAATGGATACCTTCCTGTCTCGTCCGATCAACCGCTGCCCCACCGACGCCGAGCGCGCGGCAACGGCGAATGTCGTCGGCGCCGACCTCATGATCAGCCTGCGCTTCGAGCGTCACCCCAGCCCTGCCGCCAACGGCGTAGCCTCGTTCTACTTCGGCAGTTCGCATGGATCGGTGTCCACCATCGGCCGCAACCTCGCCGACTTCATCCAGCGCGAGGTCCCGGCCCGCACCGGCCTGCTGGATTGCCGCGCGCATGGTCGAACCTGGGATCTGCTGCGGCTCACCAGGATGCCGAGTGTTCAGGTGGATGTCGGCTACATCACCAATGTCCGGGACAGCCACATGTTGTCGACCCGCGAGTGCCGAGATGCCATTGCGGAGGGCATCCTCGCCGCAGTCAAACGGCTCTATCTGCTGGGCAAGAACGATCGCCCCACCGGAACCTTCACCTTCGCCGAACTGCTCGCCCATGAGCAGACGGTCGAGCACGGCCGGCCAGCCGTCTAGACGACCTGCTCGAGCCGGGCTCCTTCCAGGAGTCGCTCCAGTGCCGCCTCAACCTCCGCCTTCCAACCGAGTCCCTTGTCGAGTTCCAGGCGCAGCCGCGGAAAGTAGCGGTGCGGCGCCACCACGGTGAAACCGGCGTCGAGCAGAAAGCCCGCGTCAATGACGCACCGATCAAACGCACAGTCCCCCAGCGCGGTGATCGCGGTCTGGATGTTCGGGTCCGAGTCGACGCCGACAAAGTCCGCCGTTCCGATCTCAACGGCCTCTGCCGTACGTCCGAACGCCTCCAACGCCCGCACTCCGCGGCGGACAAGTTCGTTGACCACCTGGCCGATCAACATCGTGGGCATCCCGTCGGGTTGGCCAGGTTCAACCCCCATCGACGTCAACAGCACCGCGTCGGCACTCACCGGACCGGTGGGCATTCGCTGTGCCCGCGGAACCAGCCGAGGCGGAGCGTAGAGAACGTATCCCAGACAGACCTCAGCTTCCCCAGCTTGGTCGGGACGTGCAGCGGTGGCCAACTGTCCGCAGGACCCCCACTCCAACATGACCATCGAGAGCCAGGCTTCCTTCTCGAACTCCGGATCGGGAAGGTACTCGGTGCTCACCGCCTCCGGGTCGACCTCCCAGAACACGCAACTGCGAGCATGCCTGGGCAGTTGCTCGAAAGATTCGAGACGCAGCGGACGGATGCGAAAGGACACTAGTCTCTCCGGCTATTCACGGGGCCCCTACAGGATAGGCGGATCTCGCCTCGGCCCCTCCTCGAACGGCAGACCCCGGAAGGAGCCGTCCCGGCCCGTCGACCCGGGACTCGAGATATCGAAACGTGTTGCCGCACTGCGGCTTCCGTCCAGACATTGGTCCGGTGGTGGTCAACTTCCGCGCTCGGTGTCACAGTGACGTAATTGGCCGGTATAGGTTGTTGGTGCTAGCCGGCGACCGATGGATCCATCAGCGCCACAATTCGCTGGAGATCTTCGACCGACCCGAATTCGACAACGATCTTGCCCTTCCGCTTGCCCAGACTCACCATCACCCGGGTGTCGTAAGTGCCGGAAAGACGTTCGGCGACCTCTTGGAGTCCGGGCATCTGGATCGGCTTGCGTCGTGGCGGAGTAGGTGGACGTTCGCCGTTACGGTTCGCCAGGGTTACCGCCTCTTCGGTTGCCCGGACAGAAAGTCCCTCCGCCACGATCCGAGCCGCCAGTTCCTCCTGTGCTTCAGCGCCGGCCTCCAAGGCGAGCAGCGCACGGGCATGTCCGGCGGACAGCACTCCGGCGGCCACCCGCCGTTGCACGGGAATCGGCAATCTCAGCAGCCGGATCATGTTGGAGATCACCGGGCGTGACCGACCGATCCGGGCGGCAAGTTCCTCATGGGTCACGGAGAACTCATCGAGCAACTGCTGGTACGCGGCCGCCTCTTCCAGCGGGTTCAGTTGGGCTCGGTGAATGTTCTCCAGCAATGCGTCGCGAAGCAGGTTGTCGTCTGACGTCTCCCGCACGATCGCCGGGATTGTCGCCAGACCGGCCTGCTGCACGGCCCGCCAACGGCGCTCCCCCATCACCAGTTGGTAGCGCCGCGAGGCCCCGTCCGTCGCCTCAGCCGCGGGGTCCGTCGCCTCAGCCGCGGGGAGTTCGCGGACCACGACGGGCTGCATCAGACCGAACTCGCGGATGGAGTGCACAAGTTCAGCGAGGGCGTCCTCGTCGAAAACCTGGCGGGGTTGCCGCGGGTTGGGCTCGATGGACGATGGGTCGATCTCGCGGTAGACCGCTCCGACCTCCTCTATGGTCAGGTTCTGCGGCGTCGTATCGACCACCTCGGCGATCGTGCCACCCATCGCCCCGCCCACCACTCCGCCGATCACTACGTCAGCGGCAGCGTTACCCAGTCGCGGCTCGGCGGGTCCGGTGGGGATCAGGGACGCCAATCCGCGCCCGAGTCCACCCTTACGTCGCTGGTTCATCGTTGTTCCTCCCCTGGACTGGCTCGATGGGCCAACTCGCGGCTGGCGTCGAGATAACTCATGGCACCACGTGAACCGGGGTCATAGTCGATGATCGTCATGCTGTAGCCCGGCGCCTCGGACACTTTAACGCTGCGCGGAATCACAGTGCGCAGGACCCGGTCACCGAAATAGCCGCGCACTTCGCCGGCGACCTGATCGGCCAGCTTTGTCCGGCCGTCATACATGGTGAGGATGACCGTGCTGACCATGAGAGCCGGATTGAGGTGAGCTTTCACCATCTCGATGTTCCTCATCAACTGGGAAACACCCTCCAGTGCGTAATACTCGCATTGGATCGGGATCAGCACTTCCGGTGCGGCCACGAGTGCGTTGATGGTCAGCAGCCCCAGCGACGGCGGGCAGTCGATGAAGACGTAATCGAAATCGGTGTTGGTCAGGTCGGCCAGAGCATTGCGCAGGCGGTTCTCACGGGCGACCATGCTGACGAGTTCGATCTCCGCGCCCGCTAGATCGATGGTGGCAGGCAAGCAGAACAAGCGCTCACTATGTGGGCTCTGACGGATCGCGTCCTGCAACCGGATCTCGCCGAGGAGAACCTCATAGGAGGACGGGGTTCCGGATTGTCGTTCGGAGATACCTAACGCGGTGCTGGCGTTGCCCTGCGGGTCGAGGTCGATCACCAGAGTCTTGATTCCCTGGACGGCCAGTGCCGCCGCCATATTGACCGCAGTGGTCGTCTTGCCCACCCCGCCCTTCTGGTTGGCGACGGTGATGACGCGACGTGCGGGTGGACGGGGTAACTGCCCCGCGGCGGTGTGGAGAACCTTCATGGCTCGCTCGGCGGCAGCACCAATGGGGGTGTCCGCTTCTCCCCCGGGCGTCCATGTTTCACGTGAAACCGAGTCCGGTCCACTCATTACATTCTCCTGTTCACCACGTAAAAGCACCGATCACTTACTGTGGTCTATTGTCCTGCGCCGGCGCGCACCCCCGTGTGGTGCGCTACGTTCAGCGACCACGACCGTCGTCAACGGATCGACGTAACCCGCTCCACATCTCACCACCCGCAGGCCCTGTGCCCCAAGGCCCAGCAGTTTCCGGCGGCTCTCCTCGAGTTCCGCCCCCGCGCGGTCCCCCTTCAGAGCCAGCATCCGTCCCCCGGGCCGGAGCAGGGGGAGACTCCAGCGCGCCAGTTTCTCAAGACTAGCGACCGCCCTGGACACGGCGGCGTCTGCCGCACCGACCTGCTCCCGCACCATGACGTCTTCCGCCCGGCCCCTGATTACGTCCACATGCAGCCCTATTTCTTGCGCAACCATCTGTAAAAACTCCGTCCGGCGCAACATCGGTTCCACCAGGAGAACCTTCAGATCAGGGCGCGCTATCGCGATGGGGATACCCG
>JAUPLT010000290.1 GCA_030836785.1 Actinomycetota bacterium | reverse complement strand
GGCACCGGCGGTGCACTGGGGCAGCAGCAAGCCGGATGTGTTGGACTCGTCCACCACGATCGCCCGATCCGGCAGCGTCGCGCCGATCACCTCCGCCGAGGTCTGGACGGTCAGCGGTCCGGTCGGTAGTTCGGGACGCGCGGCGGCCGCGGTGGGCGCGACGATATCGGCGGCCAACGCATCGGCCAGCGCGGCGAGCGCCGCCGCGGCACCGACCGGCCCGGACAGCGTGGACACCTCGCACCCCTCAGGTACGAGGTCACTGGGCTTACCCGGGTAGCCGAAGAACGTGACCGGCGAAGCCGCCCCGGCCAGTATCAGCCGCCGCGCACCCCGTAACTGTTCGACCGCCGCCTCCCCGAAGTAGGCGAGCCGATCGACGGCCGGAATCCCCGAACCGCGCTCCAACCGGGCCGGGAAGGTCTCGCAGAACAGCCGTGCCCCGAATCGCAGCGCCAGCCTCGCCGCGGCCTCGAGTCCCTCAGCCCGGGCGGCGTCACCACCCACCAGGATCACCGTGGGCTCCCCGGAGCGCAGCACCTCCTCAGCGGAGGCGAAGTCGATCTCGCGGGTATCGGTTTGCGCAGCAACCGTTTCCGCCATCACCGCACCGTCGGACCAGGACACGTCCGCGGGCAGGATCACTGTGGCGATGCGGTGCTCGGCGCGGGCGAAGCCGATGGCGGCGAGCGTGTCGGCACCGACGTCGGCCACGCTCATGGTGCGGCGCACCCAACCCGAGACGGTGCCCGCCACCGAATCGATATCCGACTCCAGTGGCGCGTCATAGCGTTTGTGATAGGTCGCGTGGTCACCGATGACCACCAGCATCGGGACGTGCGCGCGACGGGCGTTGTGCAGGTTTGCCAACCCGTTGCCCAGACCCGGGCCCAGATGCAGCAGTACCGCCGCGGGTTTGCCGGCTATCCGGGCGTATCCGTCCGCGGCGCCGGTGGCCACCCCCTCGAACAGTGTCAGCACACCGTGCATATCGGGCACGGTGTCCAGGGCGGCAACGAAATGCATCTCCGATGTCCCAGGGTTGGCGAAACACACCCGGACGTCGTTGTCGACCAGCGTCGTGATGAGTGCCTGTGCGCCGTTCACCCGCGATGTCCCTTCATCATCATGACAGCCCCGAGAAGGCCGGGCCGGAGAAGACCCGGCGCGCGTTGCCACCGAGATAGTCGGCGCGGGTGTCGTCGCTGAGCCCCAACTCGTCCAGACCTTCCAGGCAGTGAGTGTGCCCGATCATCGGAAAGTTCGTGCCGAACAGAACCTTCCGTCCGCCGGTGCGGGTCTTCATGAACGCCGTCAGTTCCGCCGGCAGGCGCCGCGTGGTGTAGGCCGAGGTGTCGATGTAGACATTCTCGTGTTTGCGCGCGACGGCGATCATCTCTTCGGTCCACGGGTAGCCCACGTGCCCGCACACGATCGTCAACTCCGGGAAGTCGATCGCGATCTGATCGATATAGGGAATCGGCCTGCCGGTCTCCGACGGGCAGAGCGGCCCGGTATGGCCGACCTGGGTGCAGAACGGGACGCCGAGTTCGACGCATTCGGCGAACAGTGGGTAGTAACGCCGGTCGGTCGGGGTAGCGCCGAACCCATTCCGCCACCTGGTCGTTGGAGATGAGGTCCTGCCCGTGGGGTCCACGCCAGGCGGTCAGCAGGCCGACGTCGACGCCGGCGGCATCCATCGAGTCGATGGTCATCTCGATCGGCGGGTCCTCGTCGGGTATCTGCCCGCCCGTCCAGCGCAGCAGGGACTCGAACATGTCCGAGGACAGGAAACGACGTGTCGGGTGCTGCAGCCAGACGTCGATCCTCATCGCGTCGACTTCTTCATCGGGTCGACTGTAGCCCCGTCCGGCCTCGCCTCGACCGTGTCAGCCGCGGATATCGTCCAGTCGCCTGGTGGCCGCCTCGAACCCGGACACCAGTTCCGCCACGATCTCCGCCGCCGGCCGGATCGCGTTCATCCGGCCGACGATCTGACCCACCGGCATCGCCACCGCGGTGGGATCCTGCGACCGGCTCATCCGGGCGTGCGCCTCCGCGACGAGAACGTTCTGCAGCGGCATCGGCAACGGTGCGGGCGCGCCCTCGGCATCCCAGGCCTCTGTCCAGCGACTCTTGAGCAACCGAGCCGGCTTGCCGGAGTAAATCTTTCGGCGCACCGTATCGCTGGAGGTCGCTGCCAGGAGTGCCTGCTGAATCACCGACGGGCCACCGTCGGCGCGCTCGCCCAGGTCGTACTCACTGGCGGTGAGGAAGGCGGAACCCATCCACACCCCGGACGCGCCGAGTGCCAGGGCGGCAGCCACCTGCCGGCCGGTGCCGATGCCGCCGGCGGCCAGCACCGGGGTGTCGCCCACGGCGTCCACGACCTCCGGCACCAGCACCATGGAGGCGATCTCGCCGGTGTGTCCGCCGGCTTCGTAGCCCTGGGCGACCACGATGTCGACCCCGTTCTCGGCGTGCCGGCGAGCATGGCCGGCCGTCCCGGCCAGCGCCGCCACCGGAACACCCGCGGAATGCGCCTGCTCGAGCACGTCGGCGGGTGGTGAGCCGAGGGCGTTGGCAATCAGGCTGATTCGGTGACCCAGCGCGATGTCCACATGCGAGCGGGCCACGGAATGCAGCCAGCCCAGCACCCCCTCGTTGCCGGGCCCGTCGCCCGGCAGCGGGGGCACACCGAGCTCGGCCAACGTCCTGTCGACGAAGTCCCGGTGTGACTGCGGGATCAGCTTGTTGATGTCGATGCTGGTTCCCTCGGTCGGAACCTTCGCCGGCATCACGACGTCGACGCCGTACGGCTTACCGTCGGTGTTGGCGTCCATCCAGCACAGCACCGACTCCAGTTCGTCCGGATCGTTGAACCGCACACAACCCAGTACTCCCATGCCGCCCGCGCGGGTGACCGCCGCCGCGACCTTCTCCGACGGGGTGAAGACGAAGATCGGGTAGTCGATGCCGAAGCGGTCGCACAGTTCGGTGCGCATCAGCGCTGACCCTTGCTCTCGTCGGCGGGCCGCTGTTCGGTCAGCCGTCTGGCCCAGGTGTAGTCAGGCTTGCCGGCCGGCGAGCGCTGGACCTCATCGACCAGCCAGAGGCTGCGCGGGACCTTGTATCCGGCGATCTGGTCACGCACGAACGCATCCAGGGCGGTCAGGCTCGGCCGGGCGCCCGGTCGCGGGGCCACCACCGCCGCCACGTGCTGGCCGTAGCGCTCGTCGGGCACCCCCACCACCAGAGCGTCGAACACGTCGGGATGTCCCTTCAGCGCCCCCTCCACCTCTTCGGGATAGACCTTCTCCCCGCCGGTGTTGATCGACACCGAACCGCGCCCCAACATGGTCACGGTGCCGTCTGCTTCCACCATCGCGTAGTCGCCGGGGATGGCATAGCGCACGCCGTTGATGGTGCGGAAGGTTTCGGCGGTCTTCTTCTCGTCCTTGTAGTAACCAACCGGGATGTTGCCGCGTTTGGCCAAGAATCCGCGCACCCCGGAACCGGGGGCCACCTCATTGCCGTCGTCGTCGAGCACAACGGTCTTCTTGTCGATACTGACCCGCGGGCCGCCGGACTGGCGCTGCCCCTTCGCCGCGATGCTGGTGCCGCCGAACCCGGTCTCCGAGGAACCGATCGAGTCGGTGATCACCCGGTTCGGCAGCAACTCCAGGAACCGCTCCTTGAGGCTCGGCGAGAACAGCGCGGCGGTGCTGGCCAGCAGGAACAACGACGACAGGTCGCGGTTCTCGACCGTGCCCTCAAGGGCGTCGAGAAGCGGCCGGCCCATTGCGTCGCCGGTGAAGAACAGCAGGTTCACCTTGTACCTCTCCACCGCCCGCCACACCGCGTCGGCATCGAAATCCGGCGCCAGGACCACGGTTTGGCCGGCGAACAGCGCCATCCAGGTGGCCGACTGGGTGGCGCCGTGGATCATCGGGGGAATCGGGAAGCGGATCATCGGCGGTCCGGCGGCGGCCTGGCGGGCGTGGTCGTACTCGTCGGCCACGAACTCGCCGGTGGCGAAGTCGGTTCCGCCGAGCAGCACCCGGTAGATGTCCTCGTGGCGCCACATCACCCCTTTCGGGAATCCGGTGGTCCCGCCGGTGTAGAGCAGGTAGATGTCATCGGCGCTGCGCTCACCGAAGTCGCGCTCCGGCGACCCCTGCGCGAGCGCGTCACCGAACTCGACCCCGCCGTAGCGGCGGTAATCGGCGTCGCTGCCGTCCTCGACGACGATCACGGTCTTCAGGTTCGGGGTGTCGGGCAGCACGTTGGCCACCCGGTCGGCGTACTGCCGCTCATGCAGCAGTGCCACCATGTCGGAGTTGTCGAACAGGTAGCGCAACTCGGCTTCGACGTATCGGTAGTTGACGTTGACCCCGATCGCCCCGGCCTTGACGATGCCGAGCATCGCGATGACGATCTCGATGCGGTTGCGGCAGTAGAGACCGACCTTGTCGCCTTGTCCGACCCCGTGGTCGATCAGGTAGTGGGCGAAGCGGTTCGCCTTCCGCTCCAACTCGGCGTAGGTGATCTGCTCGTCGCCGCAGATCAAGGCGACCCGATCGGGTACGGCGTCGATGGCATGCTCGGCGAGGTCGGCGATGTTCAGGGCCACAGTGCCCAAATTAGAACGTGTTACATTTTTTCTCAAGATGCCGGAGCCTCAAGCACGGACCGGAAGGCGGAACCATGGCCCCCGATATTCCTCATGCCCTCATCGAGCAGCGCGGGCACGTTCTCATCGTCACGATGAACCGCCCAGAGGTCCGCAACGCGCTGTCCGGCGAGATGCTCTCGATCATGGTCGAGGCCTGGGACCGCGTCGACAATGACCCCGATATCCGGGTGTGCATCCTCACCGGGGCGGGCGGCTACTTCTGCGCGGGCATGGATCTCAAGGCCGCTACCGCCAAGCCTCCGGGGGACTCCTTCAAGGACGGCAGCTTCGACCCATCTCGTATCGACGGTCTCCTGAAGGGCCGGCGGCTGACCAAGCCGTTGATCGCCGCCGTCGAGGGTCCGGCGATCGCCGGGGGAACCGAGATCCTGCAGGGCACCGACATCCGGGTGGCCGGCGAAAGCGCGAAGTTCGGCATCTCCGAGGCGCGCTGGAGCCTGTACCCCATGGGCGGATCGGCGGTGCGCCTGGTACGTCAGATCCCGTACACCATCGCCTGCGACCTGCTACTGACCGGACGGCATATCACCGCGGCGGAGGCCAAGGAGATCGGTCTGATCGGTCATGTGGTGCCCGACGGCCAGGCACTGGAGAAGGCTCTGGAGATCGCGGGGGTGATTGCGAACAACGGCCCGTTGGCGGTTCAGGCGATCCTCCGGTCGATCCGGGAGACCGAGGGTCTGCACGAGAATGAGGCCTTCAAGATCGACACCAAGATCGGTATCGAGGTGTTCCTCTCCGAGGACGCCAAGGAGGGCCCGCGGGCGTTCAAGGAGAAGCGGGCGCCGAAGTTCACGCTGCGCTGAGCTAATCCAGCACCGGAGCGGTCGGGGTGAACACCACCGGCATCGCCTCCAGGCCGCTGACGAAGTTGGCCGGCCGCAGCGGTAGCGCGGAGTCGGTGAATTCGGGGGCCAGCCTCAGATCAGGCAGCCGGGTCCGCAGTGTGCGCAGCATCGTCGTCACCTCCAGGCGGGCCAGCTGGTTGCCGAGGCAGAAGTGCGTACCGAAGCCGAAGGCCAGGTGGCTGTTGGGGTTCCGGTCGATGCGGAAGTGCTCCGGGTCGCCGAAAACCTGCTCATCGAAGTTCGCCGACTCGAACAGCAGCACCATCTTCTCGCCGGCACGCAACTGTGTGCCGTGGAACTCCGCATCGGCGGTCAGCGTCCGGGCCATGTTCTTCACCGGGGAGGTCCACCGCAGCATCTCCTCGACGGCCGCCGGGACCAAGGCCTCATCGGTGACCAACCGGTCCCACTGATCTCGGTGGCGAAGCAACTGCTCGGTGCCGCCGGACAGTGTGTGCCGGGTGGTCTCGTCGCCGCCGATCAGGATCAGCAGGGTCTCGAAGACGATCTCGTCGTCGGACATCCGCTGACCGTCGACCTCGGAGTTGACCAGGACGGAGAACAGGTCGCCGGTGGGTTCGGCCCGACGTTTAGCCATGGCCTCCATCGCGAAGGCCGAGTAGGCGGCGAACGCCTCCATCACCGCCTGCAGAGCGGCCTCGTCGGCGGCCGAACTCAACCCGCACACCAGGTCGTCGGACCACTTCAGCAGGGTCGCCCGGTCGGCGGGCAGCACGCCGAGCATGTCGCCGATCACCGCCATCGGCAAGGGGGCGGCGATGTCTCGGACGAAGTCACACTCGCCCCGCTCACACACCGCGTCGACCAGGCTGTCGCACAGCGTCGCGATACCGGCGGCCTGATCCATCACCCGCTTGCGGGTGAACCCGGCATTGACCAGTTTGCGGCGCAACAGGTGTGCCGGGTCGTCCATGTCGATCATGTACGGCATGGCCGGTTGGTCGGGGCGGATACCTCCGGTGGAGGAGAACAGTTCGGGGTTGCGCTCGGCGTCGATCACGGCCTGATAGCTGGCGGCGGCGGCCAGTCCGTTGCGGTCGCGGAACACCGGTTCGTGGGCCCGCATCCAACGGTAGGCGGCCCGCGCTCCGCCGTCGGCATAGAAGTTGCCATCGGTCAGGTCGATGTCCGGACGCGCCACGGTATCGGTCATTGTGGCCTCTCCCATCTGTTCGCTACCCGGCTTACAGTGACACGTTTACAGTGACCCTATGTCCGTATCGCGGCACACCGTCGCCGGCACCGTGCTGACCATGCCGGTGCAGATCCGCAAGGCCGACGTGCACACCGCGATGTTCTCGGTGTCCGCCGATGCCGCCCAGCGACTGGTCGACTACAGCGGCCTCGAGGTCTTCCGGCACCGGCCCGGCCGGGCCATCGTCACGCTGATGCTCGCCCGGTACCTCGACGGCGACCTGGGCCGGTACAACGAGTTCGGCACCTGTGTGATGGTCCGCCCGCCCGGGTCTCCGGCGAGAGGTCTGCGTGCCCTCGGCGACGCCGCGGCGTTCATTCACCATCTGCCGGTCGATCAGGCCTTCACCCTGGAAGCCGGCCGCAGCATCTGGGGCTTCCCGAAGATCATGGCGGACTTCACCGTTCGTGATTCGACCCCGTTCAGCTTCGAGGTCTCCGAGGGCGGATCGCTGATCGCCGCCATGCAGTTCCGCCGCGGGTTCCCGGTGCCCTCGCTGCGCAAGCGCCCGCAGATCCTCACGACGTACTCCTGCGGTGACGGCACCACCCGCGAGGTTCCGTGGGAGATGGTCAACCGCCAGGTGCGGGTGCGTCCCGGCGGGGCGACGCTGCGACTGGGTGACCATCCGTACGCTGCAGAGCTCGCCTCGCTGGGTCTGCCCAAGCGGCCGATGCTGTCCGGTTCGGTCGGCCACGTGGCGATGAGTTTCGGCGACGGGCGCGTTGTCCGCTGACCTCATGGCCGCCTCATAGCAGCGTGGCGAGTTCCCGCACCTGTTCGGGACTGCGGGCGCCGATGACCATCATCGTCACCCCGGCGGACTCCCAGACCGCGATCTGCTTGCGGACGTAGTCGACATCGCCCACGATCGCCGCATCGTCCACCAGTTCGTCGGGAATCACCTTGGCGGCCTCGTCCTTCCGGCCGGACCGGAACAACGTGGTGACGTCCTCGACGACTTCGGCGTAGCCCATCCGCCGGTAAACCTCGGCGTGGAAGTTGGTGTCCTCCGAGCCCATCCCGCCCATGTACAGCGCGAGGAACGGTTTGATCATCTCGAAGGTTGCGGCGCGGTCGTCGGTGATGACGACCTGGGCGGTGGCGCAGATCTCGAAGTTCTCCCGGGTGCGGCGGGCGCCGGGCCGGGCGAACCCCTCGTCGAGCCACTCGTTGTACATATCGGCCAGTCGGGGCGAGTAGAAGATCGGCAGCCAGCCGTCACAGATTTCGGCGGCCAGCGCGATGTTCTTGGGTCCCTCGGCTCCCAGCATGATCGGAATGTCGGCGCGCAGCGGGTGGACGATGGGCTTGAGCGACTTACCCAGGCCGGTGGTGCCCTCCCCGGTCAGCGGCAGCGGATAGTGCGGGCCGGCGCTGGTCACCGGCGCCTGCCGGGCCCACACCTGACGGACGATGTCGATGTACTCACGGGTGCGTG
>JAUPLT010000021.1 GCA_030836785.1 Actinomycetota bacterium | reverse complement strand
TGCTCTTCCGATCTGTCAGCGACTGCCCGGGCCGCGACCAATCCTGGGGCTGAGCGCCACGCCCAGGCCGCCTCCAGGAGTGTGACGGCGGTGCCGGCGGTGACCGTGTCCGGCGCAGCGGACCCTGCCCCATCCGTCGCCGAAGCGTTGGCATGGACCGCCGCGGCAGCTGCCCGGCGGGAACTGGACGCTCCCGCCGTCGTCACGATTCCGGCGGTCCGGGCATCGGCGGTGGGCGCCGACCCGATCGCGGACTTCATCCGGGTGTTCATCGGTGATGGCACCGCCGACAACCCCAACGCTGGGATTCTGTTCGGCAATGGCTACAGCTGGACCGAGGAGACCTGTGCCGGTCTCCTTCCGTGCAACGGCGGCAACGGCGGTTTGATCGGCAACGGCGGCAATGGTGCCCAGGGTGGCGACGGCGGCAACGCCGGCTGGTTCGGCAGCGGCGGCGATGGCGGCGCGGGACTGGCCGGCACGGGCGGCGACGGCGGCACCGGCGGGTTGTTTGTCGGCAACGGCGGCAACGGCGGTGCGGGCGGGACAGGCCGGCTGGTGATCATCTCCGAGGCTGGCGGTGACGGCGGGAACGGTGGCAGCGCCGGGCTGTTGTCGGTAATCGGCAATGGCGGAGCGGGCGGGGCAGGGGGAGCCGGAGCGACCGGTAAGGCCGGAGCGCTCGGGGAGTCGGGCCTGGCCGGGGCGGCCGCCGGTGCCGGTGGCGCGGGCGGCGACGGCAGTTGGATCTTCGGTCAGGGTGGCTCCGGTGGTGCCGGTGGCGTCGGCGGGGCCGGCGGCAAGGGCGGAACCGGTGGGTCGGGCGGGACCGGCGGAGCGGGCGGCAAGGGCGGCAGCGGAGGATCGGGACGGACCCTGCTTCTCTTCGGCTCCCAGGCAGCGGGCGGGAACGGGGGCAATGGCGGAACCGGTGGTTCCGGTGGCGGTGTCACCGGAACTGCGGGCACACCCGGTGGTACTGGCGCCAGCGGCGCGGCCAGCGGCGTTGGCGGTTCCGGTGGTGCCGGCGGTGCGGGCGGTGGTCCGGGCGCGCCGCGCGCGTATGTCACGAACCGGGGCGGTAGCTCGGTGTCGGTGATCGACACCGGTAGCAATACGGTCATCGCGACCATCGCCGTCGGGTCGTTCCCCTACGGTGTGGCGGTCAACCCGGCCGGAACCCGGGCCTATGTGACCAACTCCGGGGGCGACACGGTGTCGGTGATCAACACCGCGACGAATGCGGTGATCGCCACCATCGCCGTCGGTGACACGCCGCGCGGCGTCGCGGTCAACCCCGCCGGAAGCCGGACGTATGTCGCCAATGTCTTCTCCGATACCGCGTCGGTGATCAATACGGCCACCAACACCGTCGCGATCGCCACTGCGGTCGGCGATCAGCCACAAGCGGTGGCGGTCAGCCCGGACGGCGCGACCGTCTACGTCACCAACACTGTCGGCGATTCGGTATCGGTGATCAATGCCGCCACCAATACCGTGGCCGGGACCATCAGTGTCGGCAACGGACCGGAGGGGGTAGCGGTCAACTCGGCCGGCACCCGCGTGTACGTCGTCAACGGCAACGGCGACAGCGTGTCGGTGATCAACACCGCGACCAGCGCTGTGACTGCCACCATCGCTGTGGGCGATGGCCCGGCCGGGGTCGCGGTCAACCCGGCCGGCACCAGGGCCTACGTGACCAATTACAGCTTCATCAGTCAGTCGGTGTCGGTGATCAGCACCGCCACCAACACCGTCACCGCCACCATCGCCGTCGGTGAGTTTCCGCTTGCCGTCGCGGTCAGCCCGACCGGCACCCGCGTGTACGTCACCAGTTACACCACCGACACCGTGTGGGTCATCAGCAGCGCCACCAACACCGTGATCGATACGTTCGCCGTTGGAGCAGGTCCCTCCGGGGTCGCCGTCGCCTACATCTGAGCCGGTAGGTTGGCGCCATGACCACCGGACAGCGCGAATCCGACATCGTCCTCTACGGCGCGACGGGCTTCGTCGGCAAGCTCACCGCCGAGTACCTCGCCAAAGCGGGCGGGCAGGCCCGCATCGCGTTGGCCGGACGCACCCCGGCCAAGCTGGAGGCGGTCCGGGCCACCCTGGGCGAGGCCGCCCAATCCTGGCCCATCCTGACCGTCGACGCGTCCAAGCCCGCCACGCTCGACGAGATGGCCGAGCGCACCCGGGTGGTCGTCACCACCGTCGGCCCGTACAGCAAGTACGGTCTGCCCCTGGTGCAGGCCTGTGCCAAGGCCGGCACCGACTACGCCGACCTGACCGGCGAGGCGATGTTCGTCCGGCAGAGCATCGACGACTTCCACAAGCAGGCCGTCGACACCAAGGCCCGGATCGTGCACGCCTGCGGGTTCGACTCGGTGCCCTCCGACCTCACCGTCTACGAACTGTTCCGCCGCGCCCGCGAGGACGGCACCGGTGAACTCGGCGACACCGACTACGTCCTCCGCGGATTCTCCGGCGGGGTGTCCGGCGGCACCGTCGCCTCCATGATCGAGGTGTTCCGGGCGTCCTCCGGCGACCCCGACACCCGCCGGATTCTCAACGACCCCTACACGCTGTCGCAGGACCGCCCCGCGGAGCCCGAGTTCGGCGACCAGCCCGACCTGCGGTGGCGGCGCGGCGGGGAGATCGCCCCGGAACTGGACGGGATATGGGCGGCGGGCTTCGTGATGGCGATGTACAACACCCGAATCGTGCGGCGCAGCAACGCGCTGTTGGACTACTCCTACGGGCGCAGCTTCCGGTACACCGAGTACATGAGCGTCGGGCCGTCCCTGACCGCGCCGGTCACGTCCGCGGTCGCCACCGCCGCCACCGCCGCCAGCGCCGCTGTGGGCAGCCGGTTCTTCCGGTTCCTGCCGAAGAAACTGGTCGAGCGGATCGCGCCCAAGCCCGGCACCGGCCCCAGCCAGGAGGTGCGCGACAACGGCTGGTACCGCGTGGAGACCTACACCACCACCTCCACTGGGGCGCGCTACGTCGCCACCATGTCGCAGAGCGGGGATCCCGGCTACAAGGCGACCGCGGTGATGCTGGGGGAATGCGGGCTTGCGTTGGCTCTGGACCGCGACACACTGCCGGAGATCTACGGTGTGCTGACCCCGGCCGCCGCCATGGGCGACGCTTTGCTAGCCCGGTTCCCGGGGGCAGGGATCTCGCTGCAGTCGACCCGCCTGGATGCAGGCGCGCTCAGGGCGTAATTGCGCCGCAATCGGTGCGGGAGGTCCGTCGCCCCGGCTACTCTCGGGGTGATCCCAGCAACATGGGACCCCCGTAATTCGACGAAGGAATTCTCATGGCCGGTCTTGACGACCTCATCAACCAGATCCCGGTGGCGGATATCGCCAACAAGCTCGGTGCCGACCAGGGCGAGGTGAGCCAGGCCATCGCGACCCTGGTGCCGACGCTGCTGGGCAGCCTCCAGGAGAATGTTCAGGCCGACGATATCGACTCCAGCAAACTCGAGTCTGCTGTTGTCGCGGAGGGTGAGAGCGATCTGCTCGACGGCGGCGTCAACGTCGACCAGATCGACGAGGGCCAGGGCAACCAGCTGGTCGCCAGCCTCTTCGGTGGTAACGACACCAACCAGGTGGCTTCCGCGCTGTCCGGTGCCGGTGCGCCCGGCGGCGACCTGATCAAGCGCCTGCTGCCGATGCTCGCCCCGATCGTGCTGGCCTACGTCGGCAAGCAGTTGACGCAGGGCAACTCCGGTGGTGCGCAGCAGCAGGCGGCCGGTTCCGGCGGTCTGGCCGATGTGCTCGGCAGCATCCTCGGCGGCGTGGCGGGCGGTGGCGGGGGAGGGAACAACACCGCCGGGAACAACAACGTGCTGGGCAGCATCCTGGGCAGCGTGCTCGGCGGCGCGGCCGGTGGCGGCGGCAACAACAACGCGCTGGGCAGCATCCTGGGTGGCCTGCTGCGCGGCGGCAAGTAGCTCCGTTCCTAGAATCAGCGGGTGCCCAGTGACGACACCCGTGCCGATTCGACAACCGGGTCCCCCCTTGATGCGTCCGGTGGGTTGCCCAAGACGTGGGATCCCGGCGCGGCCGAGAGCCTGATCTATCAGGGCTGGGTCGACGCCGGGTATTTCACGGCGGATGCGGCCAGCGATAAGCCGGCCTACTCGATCGTGCTGCCGCCACCGAATGTGACCGGCAGCCTGCACATGGGCCATGCCCTTGACCACACCCTGATGGATGCGCTCACCCGGCGCAAACGGATGCAGGGCTATGAAGTGCTCTGGCTGCCCGGTATGGACCATGCCGGGATCGCCACCCAGACGTTGGTAGAGAAAAAGCTCGCCGCCGAGGGATCCGGTAAGGACGCCCTCGGCCGCGAGGCCTTCATCGAGCAGGTCTGGGAGTGGAAGCACGAGTCCGGCGGAACCATCGGCGCCCAGATGCGACGCCTCGGCGACGGCGTGGACTGGAGCCGGGACCGGTTCACCATGGACGAGGGGCTCTCCCGGGCGGTCCGAACCATTTTCAAACGGCTTTTCGACGCCGGGCTGATCTACCGCGCCGAGCGGCTGGTCAACTGGTCGCCGGTGCTGCAGACCGCGATCTCCGATCTCGAAGTGAAATACGAAGACGTCGAAGGCGAACTGGTGTCGTTCCGGTACGGCTCGATGGACGATTCCGAACCACATATCGTGGTGGCAACCACCCGCATCGAGACCATGCTCGGTGATACCGCGATCGCGGTGCACCCCGAGGACGACCGCTACCGACACCTGGTCGGGACGATGTTGGACCACCCGTTCCTGGACCGCGGCGTCGTGGTGGTCGCAGACACCCACGTCGACCCCGAATTCGGAACCGGCGCAGTCAAAGTCACTCCCGCCCACGACCCCAACGACTTCGAGATCGGGCTGCGGCACGACCTGGCGATGCCGTCGATCATGGACACCGGGGGCCGGATCTGCGGCACCGGAACGCAATTCGACGGGATGGACCGTTTCGAGGCGAGAGTGAAGGTTCGTGAGGCGCTCGCCGAGCAGGGCCGCATCGTCGCCGAGAAGCGTCCCTATCTGCACAGCGTCGGGCACTCCGAACGCAGCGGCGAACCGATCGAACCGCGGCTGAGCATGCAGTGGTGGGTTGATGTCACCACACTTGCGAAAGCCGCCGGGGACGCCGTGCGCAACGGCGACATCGTGATTCACCCCAAGAACCTCGAACCTCGGTGGTTCGCCTGGGTCGACGATATGCACGACTGGTGCATCTCCCGGCAACTCTGGTGGGGGCACCGCATCCCGATCTGGCACGGCCCCGACGGGCAGACCGTGTGCGTGGGCCCGGACGAAACACCTCCGGAGGGCTGGGAGCAGGACCCCGACGTCCTGGACACCTGGTTCTCCTCAGCGCTGTGGCCGTTCTCCACCATGGGCTGGCCGGACCGCACGCCGGACCTGGAGAAGTTCTATCCGACCAGCGTCCTGGTCACCGGCTACGACATCCTGTTCTTCTGGGTGGCGCGGATGGTGATGTTCGGGACCTTCGTCGCCGGTGACGACGCCATCACCGACGGTGGCAGCCGGGGCCCGCAGGTGCCGTTCGAGAACGTCTTCCTGCACGGACTCATCCGCGACGAGCACGGCCGCAAGATGAGTAAATCCCGCGGCAACGGCATCGACCCACTGGACTGGGTGGAACTGTTCGGAGCCGACGCATTGCGCTTCACCCTGGCCCGGGGCGCCAGCCCGGGCGGGGACCTCTCCATCGGTGAGGACCACGCCCGCGCCTCGCGCAACTTCGCGACCAAGCTGTTCAACGCCACCCGGTTCGCACTCATGAACGGTGCCGCACCGGCCCCGCTGCCCGCCGAACTGACCGACGCCGACCGGTGGATCCTCGGGCGCCTCGAGCAGGTCCGCGCCGACGTCGACGCCGCCCTCGACGCCTACGAGTTCAGTCGGGCCTGCGAGGCGCTCTATCACTTCGCCTGGGATGAGTTCTGCGACTGGTACCTGGAGCTGGCGAAAGTCCAACTCGGAAGGGAAGAATCCGGTGCCAGTGCCACCACCGCGGTGCTCGCCGCCGTCCTCGACACCCTGCTGAAGCTGCTGCACCCGGTGATGCCGTTCGTCACCGAGGTGCTGTGGAAGCAGCTGACCGCCGGGGCGAGCGAAGCGACGGGAAGGACCGGGGCGAGCGAAGCGACGGGAAGGACCGGGGCGAGCGATGCGACGGGAGAGTCCAACTCGCTGGTCATCGCGCAGTGGCCGACCGACTCCGGTTTTGCGCTGGATCCGGTTGCGGCGCAACGGATCGCTGACCTGCAGAAGCTCGTCACGGAGGTGCGGCGGTTCCGCAGCGATCAGGGTCTGGCCGACCGGCAGAAGGTTCCGGCACGGCTGGCCGGGGTGTCCGACGCCGGACTCGGTGCGCACCTCGGCGCGGTGGCCGCGCTGGCCTGGCTCAGCGATACGTCTGATGACTTCAGCCCGACCGCACAGGTGGAGGTACGGCTCTCCGGCGGCACCGTCGGGGTCGAACTCGACACCTCCGGCACGGTTGACATCGATGCCGAGCGTCGCCGACTGGAGAAGGATTTGACCGCCGCGCAGAAGGAACTTGCCGGGACCACGGCCAAACTCGGCAACGACGCTTTCCTGGCCAAGGCGCCCGCGGACGTCGTCGAGAAGATCCGGGAGCGGCAGAAACTGGCTGCCGAAGAGGTCGACCGGATCAGCGCGCGCCTGGCCTCGTTCGGATGACCGAACCGTCGCCGGACGAGATCGCCGCCCTGCTGCAGGTCGAGCACCTGCTCGACCAACGTTGGCCGGAAACCAGGATCGAGCCCAGTCTCACCCGCATCAACGCACTACTGGACATGCTCGGGTCGCCGCAGCGGAACTACCCGTGTATCCACATCGCCGGCACCAACGGCAAGACCTCGGTGGCGCGCATGATCGACGCACTGTTGACCGCACTGCATCAACGCACCGGTCGCACCACCAGCCCGCACCTGCAGTCCGCGGTCGAGCGGATCGCCATCGACAACCAGCCGATCAGCCCGGCCCGCTACGTCGAGACCTACCGAGAGATCGAGCCCTTCGTCCAGATGGTCGACGCGCAGTCTCAATCCGGTGCGCTCGGCGCGCCCGGTCCGGCGATGAGCAAGTTCGAGGTCCTCACCGCGATGGCGTTCGCCGCCTTCGCCGACGCCCCGGTCGACATCGCCGTGATCGAGACCGGGATGGGCGGGCGCTGGGACGCCACCAACGTGGTCGACGCCCCCGTTGCCGTGATCACCCCGATCGGCATCGATCACACCGAGTATCTCGGTGGCACCATCGCCGAGATCGCCGCGGAGAAGGCGGGCATCATCTCCGGTCCGCACGGTGCGGCCGAGACCGTCGCAGTGATCGCCGCCCAGCCACCCGAGGCGATGGAAGTCCTTCTGGCCCAAGCAATCCGGGCCGACGCAGCAGTGGCCCGGGAGGGCTCCGAGTTCGCCGTACTGGACCGGCAGGTGGCCGTCGGCGGGCAGGTGCTCGAACTGCAGGGACTCGGCGGCGTTTACCGGGAGGTGTTCGTGCCGTTGCACGGCGAGCACCAGGCCCACAACGCCGTGACCGCACTGGCGGCCGTGGAGGCGTTCTTCGGCGCCGGTGCTCAGCGTCAACTCGACATCGATGCGGTCCGGGCCGGATTCGCGGCCGTAACCAGCCCCGGTCGGCTGGAGCGGATACGCAGTGCCCCAGCGGTGTTCATCGATGCCGCACACAACCCGGCGGGCGCCGAGGTGCTGGCCCGCGCGCTGGCCGACGAGTTCGACTTCCGCTATCTGGTGGGTGTGGTTTCGGTGCTCGACGGCAAGGACGTCACCGGAATTCTGAGCGCGCTGGAACCTGTCTTTGACCAGGTCGTGGTGACCGACAACGGATCACCGCGCGCCATGGATACCGAGTTGTTGGCGTTACGGGCCGAGGAGGTATTCGGCCAGGACCGGGTGGTACGGGCGGCGGGCCTGCCCGACGCCATCGAAACCGCGACGGCTCTCGTCGAGGAGGAGTGCGACGGACACTCCGGTGCCGGGATCGTCGTCACCGGATCGGTTCTCACCGCGGGCGCCGCCCGCACCCTGTTCGGGAAGGACCCGAGATGACCCAGGCCGTACCGCAGACGCCCGACCCGTGGAAGAGCTTTCGCGGGGTGATGGCCGGCACCCTGATCCTGGAGGTGATCACGGTCCTGCTGGCGCTGCCCGTGGTGTCCGCGGTCGGCGGCGGACTGACGCCGTGGTCCACGGCCTACCTGCTCGGCTTCTCGGCGCTGCTGGTTCTGCTCGCCGGGGTGCAGGGCCGGCCCTGGGCGATCTGGGCGAACCTGTCCGCACAGCTGCTCCTGGTGCTCGGATTCTTCGTTTACCCGGCAATCGGTTTCATGGGCGTGATCTTCGGGGTGGTCTGGGGTGTCATCGCCTACCTGCGATACGAGGTGCGCCGCCGGCAGCGACTCGGGCTGTTGCCCGGCCAGCAGCGACCGCCTGGCCCTGCGGATCCCGCCCCCGCTGACTGACCCCCGCGGAGCGGTGGCCTGCCGCGACGCCGGTACGGTCGCTCCCATGCCGAGGTTCGACAGGCGAAGGTTGCTGACGGCCGGACCAGCGGTCCTCGCCGGCCTGACGTTCACCGGCATCGGCAGATCGGCTCCCGCAGCTTCGGCCCCCCCAACGGTCGGATACCGCGTCCTCAGTGACCTCACCTACGCGGCTCCGGCAGGTCGGGGACATCTACTCGACCTCTACCTTCCGACCGGACAGTCGGGGCCCTGTCCAGTGATCCTCTACACCGCGGGCTCGGCCTTCCGGAGTGACGACACCAAGAGCGGGGAGTCCGGTGTGGCTGCCGTCCCGGGATCCCCGACCGGTCTCGGCGGACTGACCAGCGCCGCCCGGTTGGCCGCGATGTGGGCGCCGCATGGCTACGCCGTCGCCGGCGTGAACGTCCGCAGCAGCGCGGAGGGGACGTTCCCCGCGCAACTGCACGACATCAAGGCCGCGATCCGCTACCTGCGCGCACACGCAGGCTCATACGGTCTGGACACCGGGCGGTTCGCCACCATGGGCACCAGCAGCGGGGGCTGGGTTGCTGCCATGGCCGGGGTGACGGCCGGCATCGCACACCTTGAGGGTGACCTCGGCAATCCGGACCAGTCCAGCGCCGTCAACGCCGTGATCGACCTGTTCGGGCCAACCGACTTCCTGCAGATGGATGCTCACCGGCTCAGCGACGGCCAGATACACGACGCCCCGGACTCACCCGAGTCGCAGCTGATGGGCTTTCCCCTGCAGAGCGACCCGGTGGCCGTTGCACGCGCCAACCCCGCCGCATATGTGAATCCCCAGAGTCCGCCGATCTTCATCACGCACGGCACGTCGGATCCGCTGGTGCCGTTCAATCAGTCTGAGATTCTGTTCGGCGCTTATCGGGAGGCCGGGGCCACGGCGACGCTGGTGCTGGTTCCCGGTGCCGTGCACACCGACAGTTACCTGACCAGCGCGGCCGCTTCGGCCGGCCGCGTTGTCATGCACACCAGCGGTGGCGTGGTGACCACCGGCTCCGAGCCCCCGCCCACCTACGAGGCGCTGCTGGGCTTCCTCGACGCCCAACTGCGTGCATGATCCACTTCCCGATTCGCCCCGGGTACGCTGAGCCGCCGAGGAGCGGCGCCAGACGACCCTGCAGAGCTAAACGATGAGTGTGATGAAAGAGGAGTGGCAGATGACCGAGCGGACTCTTGTGCTGATCAAGCCGGACGGTGTCGAGCGCCGGATGGTCGGTGAGATCATCGGCCGGATCGAGCGGAAGGGCCTGACCCTGGTCGCTCTTGAGCTCAAGCAGGTCGGCGACGAACTGGCCCGCGCTCACTACGCCGAGCATGCGGAGAAGGGATTCTTCGGCGACCTGCTGGAGTTCATCACCTCCGGCCCGGTGGTCGCCGCGGTCCTCGAAGGCCCGCGTGCCGTCGCCGCGTTCCGCCAGCTCGCCGGTGGGACCGATCCGGTGGAGAAGGCAGCCCCCGGCAGCATCCGGGGCGACTTCGGACTGGAGACCCAGTACAACCTGGTGCATGGTTCGGACTCCCCGGAATCGGCGGCCCGCGAGATCGCCCTCTGGTTCCCGGGCCTGTAGGCCCCGCGTGGAACCGCCGCGTGCGGGGCATCCCGGCAGCGGTATGTGATAATTGCTGTCGGGGCCCGGCAACGGGTTCCACGGAATGAGACTTTCGGCGTGCGCGACCACCGCGGCCTGCGGTGTGGCGCGGACCGTCGGTTGACCCATTCAGCCCATAGACCAAGCCCGGCGACGGGCGCATAACGCAAGCCCTCGCGTGGCCGCCTCTTCCTGACGCGCCCGGGGGCTCGAGGAGAGTACGTGGCCGAGGATGACTACACAGCCGATCAGCCCGAAGTTCAGCCCCCGGCTGACAGCCCGGCCGAACTGCCTGAACGGCTGAGAGTGCACTCACTGGCCCGTGTGCTCGGCACCACCAGCAAGCGGGTTCTCGACGCGCTCCGCGAGCTCGACGGCCGCAGTCGCAGCGCGCATTCCAGCATCGACCAAGCGGACGCCGTTCGCGTCCGCGAACTGCTGACCGGCGCGGACGCCGACGCGGCCGGTGCGGAAGCCGCTGCGGCCGCCGTGGAAGCCGACGCGGCAGTCGAGGCCGCCGTGGAAGCCGACGCGGCAGTCGAGGCCGGTGCGGAACCGGAATCTCGGGCGATGCTGGAGACCCCGGAACCCACTGCCCAACACGGCGCTGCGATCACCGCGCCGCCCGCCTACATGCCGCTGTTCGTCGCCCCCCAGCCGATCGTGGTCGAGCCCGACGGCGATGCGGAGGCCGACGCTGACGAGGACGACACGACTCCGTCCGACGCCGAGGATGAGGAAGACGGCACAGGGGACGCTGACGGCGCGGAGCGCCCAGCGAACCGTCGCCGCCGACGGGGACGTCGCGGTCGTGGCAGAGGTCGCGGGGAGCAGGGCGAGGACGACGAAGCCAACCCGGCGGCCGAGTCCGATGGTTCCGACGGTGCGGAGGCCGAGAGCGACGAGCCCGACACCGGAGACGAGGCCGGCGAAGAAGCCGGCGAGGACTCCGAGGGCGGTGCCGACGGTGCGACCCGTCGTCGTCGCCGTCGTCGCCGTCGCAAGGGTGGGGCGGGCGACGGGGCCAAAGACGGAGCCGATGGATCCTCCGTCGACGACCCGCCCAACACCGTCGTCCACGAACGCGCCCCGCGGGAGAAGGCCGATCGGTCCGACGAGATCCAGGGCATCAGCGGATCGACCCGACTGGAGGCTAAGCGTCAGCGTCGCCGTGACGGTCGCGACGCCGGCCGCCGCCGGCCCCCGGTCCTGTCCGAAGCCGAGTTCCTGGCCCGCCGCGAGGCGGTGAACCGGGTGATGGTGGTGCGCGACAAGGTCCGCACCGATCCGCCGCATCAGGGCGCTCGCTACACCCAGATCGCCGTGCTCGAGGACGGAATCGTCGTCGAACACTTCGTGACCTCGGCTGGTTCTGCGTCGCTGGTCGGCAACATCTACCTCGGCATCGTGCAGAACGTGCTGCCGTCGATGGAGGCCGCGTTCGTCGATATCGGCCGCGGCCGCAACGGTGTGCTCTATGCCGGTGAGGTCAACTGGGAAGCTGCCGGGCTCGGCGGGTCCAATCGCAAGATCGAGCAGGCTCTCAAGCCGGGCGACTACGTCGTGGTGCAGGTCAGCAAGGATCCGGTAGGCCACAAGGGCGCACGGCTGACCACTCAGGTCTCGCTGGCCGGGCGCTACCTCGTCTATGTGCCCGGTGCCTCCTCGACCGGCATCAGCCGCAAACTGCCGGACACCGAGCGCCAGCGACTCAAGGAGATCCTGCGCGAGGTGGTGCCCGCCGACGCGGGGGTGATCATCAGGACCGCATCCGAGGGGGTGAAGTCCGATGACATTCGCGCGGACGTCACCAGGCTGCAGGAGCGGTGGGCCACGATCGCCGAGAAGGCCGAGGACGTCAAGGGCAAGCGGGCGGGCGCCGCGGTCGCCCTGTACGAGGAGCCGGACGTCCTCGTCAAGGTGATCCGCGACCTGTTCAACGAGGACTTCTCCGGGCTGATCGTGTCCGGCGACGCGGCCTGGGAGACGATCACCGGCTACGTCGATGGTGTTGCGCCCGAGTTGTTGTCGAAGCTCACGAAGTACGAACCGGCGGGTGGTGACGGCCCGGACATCTTCGCTGTGCACCGGATCGACGAGCAGCTCGCCAAAGCCATGGACCGCAAGGTCTGGCTGCCCTCCGGCGGCACCCTGGTGATCGACCGCACCGAGGCGATGACGGTCGTCGACGTCAACACCGGCAAGTTCACCGGGGCCGGGGGCAATCTCGAGCAGACCGTGACCAAGAACAACCTCGAGGCGGCCGAGGAGATCGTCCGCCAGCTTCGGCTGCGCGATATCGGCGGCATCGTGGTGATCGACTTCATCGACATGGTCCTGGAATCCAACCGGGACCTGGTCCTGCGCAGGCTGACCGAGGCGCTGGCCCGAGACCGGACTCGACACCAGGTTTCTGAAGTGACCTCACTGGGCCTGGTGCAATTGACCCGAAAGCGGCTGGGCACCGGACTGGTCGAGGCGTTCTCCACCACGTGCCCGGAGTGCAGCGGCCGCGGCATCGTGCTGCACACCGATCCCGTCGACGGTAATTCCGCGCCGGGTCGCAAGAACCAGGCGCCTGCGGAGTCCGGTGCAGCCGGGGGACGGCGGGGCCGGCGTGGAAGGAAGGCTCGTACCGAGGAGGTTCCGGTGGCGCGCGTCCCGGTCCACGCACCGGGGGAGCATCCGTTGTTCAAGGCGATGGCCGCGGCCGGCAAGTCCGAGGAGGACGAGGGTGCGGCAGATGACGAAGCCGCTGAGGGTCTCGACGCCGAGCTCCTTGCCGAATCGGATGAGACGCTCGCAGCCTCGCCGGCCGCCGTCGATGGGGTCGACGAAGACGACGAGGCAGAGGTCGAAGCTCTCGACGACGAAGACGAGGACAACGACGTCGAGGAGATCGAACTCGACGATGTCGATGAGGACGCCATCGATGACGCCGCGATCGAGGAGGACGAGAGCCTCGAAATCCTTGGTGACGTGGACGAGGACGAGGACCTCGAGGACGAGGACCTCGAGGACGACGACGAGGACGACGAGGACGACGACGACGACCTCGAGGACGACGGGGACGAGGCTTCGTCCCTGCCTCCGGTGTCCCTGCCTCCGGTGTCCCTGCCTCCGGTGTCCCTGCCTCCGGTGCGTCGGCCTCGCCGCCGCGCCGCGGCCCGTCCAGCCGGCCCGCCCGTGGTTTGACCCTCCGGTTCTGGTCGGAGTAACCTTGCCCAGTTGCCGCCTGGCCCAGCCGGCGGCAGTGGGACCGCCGGTCAGACCGGTCTGGACCGCAGCCAAGACC
>JAUPLT010000289.1 GCA_030836785.1 Actinomycetota bacterium | reverse complement strand
AGGTTGAACATCTGGCCGATCAGCACCTCGACGGTGTCGGGATCGTCACCGAGAGCGGCGGCGGCGGCCTTGAGGCGGGCGATGTAACCGTGATGGTCGGCACCGAGCATGTAAATGCACAGATCGAACCCGCGCTTGCGCTTATCGAGATAGTAGGCGAGATCACCGGCGATATAGGCGGGGTTGCCGTCGCTCTTGATGACGACCCGATCCTTGTCATCGCCGAATTCTGTTGTGCGCAGCCAGGTAGCGCCGTCCTTCTCGTAGATGGCACCGTTGGTCCGCAGGGTGTCGATGGCCTGGTCCACCCGGCCGCTGGTGTGCATCGAGTCTTCGTGGGTGTAGACGTCGAAATCGGTGCCGAAATCGTGCAGTGCGGACTTGATGTGACCGAACATCAGGTCGACCCCGATGGCGCGGAACGTCTCTCGCTGCTCGTCGATGGGCAGGCCCAGTGCGTCGGGGGCCTCAGCCAACACATGGGCGGCGATGTCGGCGATGTAGGCACCGGCGTAGCCGTCCTCGGGGGCGGGCTCACCCTTGGCGGCGGCGATCAGGGAGTTGACGAACCGGTCGATCTGGGCCCCGTGATCGTTGAAGTAGTACTCCCGGACGACCTCGGCGCCCTGGGTGCTCAACAACCGACCTAGGGCGTCGCCGACGGCGGCCCAACGGGTCCCGCCGATGTGGATCGGGCCGGTGGGGTTGGCCGAAACGAACTCCAGGTTGATCCGGCGGCCCGCCAGCATCGCCGAGTCACCGTAGTCCGGACCCGCGCGCAGGACATTATCGACGATCGCGCCCTGTGCGGCCGCATCGAGGCGCAGGTTGACGAATCCCGGGCCGGCCACCTCGGCCGCCGAGATGCCCTCGGCGCTCGTCAGCGCGTCAGCGAGCCAGCCGGCCAGTTCGCGGGGATTGACGCCGGCCTTCTTGCCGGTCTGCAACGCCAGGTTGGTGGCGTAGTCGCCGTGCTCGGGGTTTCGCGGGCGTTCGACTGTGACGGTGGCCGGCAGGGCCGCTTGGTCGAGGCCATGCTCGGCCAGCACCGCTGCGGCGGTTCGGCGCAGCAAGTCAGCGAGGTCGGCGGGAGTCACGGTGGTTCATCCTATGGTCCTGCCGGGTCCGGCTCCGCATCCCCATGGTCAGGCACCGGCCGGGCACGGGTTGGGGACCTGCTGAGCGATGCGTTACGCTTCCAGCACCCATGGCGTAGGAGCGGTTTCCTCCCCTGCGCCCCCGTAGCTCAGGGGATAGAGCGTCTGCCTCCGGAGCAGAAGGCCGCAGGTTCGAATCCTGCCGGGGGCACTCTTCATACCTCTGCCTCAGCTCTGCCCAACTACTTGAGCAGACACCTTCCGAATTACTGCACCGAGCCGATCGCGCTCTGCATTCTTGTCCGATTCCTGTCTGTACCAGTTCCTGTCGGTACCAGTTCCTGTCGGTACCAGCCGATAGGTTCACGCCAGTGTTCGGTGCGCGGCCGGACCGGTTACGGCAGGGGCCAGATGAATTCAGATGCGGTGTGGCGGCGCGGTCGGGTCTGCGCGTCCGCGCTGACTGCGGGTGCGCTGGCCATGGGCCTGTTGGCCGGGCCGATGGCTGCTCCGGCAATCGCCCTGCCCCAGCCGGCGATCCGTCAGGTCGACGTCGAGACCGTCGTTGCGAGTGCGGTACTGGGCAGCGCGACTCCGGAGTCCGTACCGGCGGGTGTCACGGGCGAGGTGCCATCGGCAGCCGCCACCAGTCTTGACGATCCCTTCGGCGGCATCACGACAGCTCTCGAGACCATCGGCCGTGCCGCAGTCGATGTGGTGGGCCTGGTACTGGCGCCGCTGTGGTATCTCGCGGCGCCGGTCACGTTCTTCGTCGCGGCCGCGTACGTGAACTCCAGCGCCCCGCCCCCAACCGGCCCCGATATGTCCGGCATCACCGGGATGCTGCACAGCCTGCAGTACATCGTCGTCTGGGTGGGGTTCCCGCTGCGGGCCTCGTCCTACCTGTTCCCGAAACCCGCCACCGCGCCGCCCCCCTCGGCAGCTGCCGAGGCCCGCAGATCCGCCACCCCAGAGATGAGCCCGGATGCTCGCGATGCCGCGATTGCGGTCGGTGAGGGCGCCGCGGAGGACACAAGAATCACCCGGCAGGAACGGTCGCGGGTAACCCGTCCACGCCGCATGCCGTGGTCCGACCCGGACTCCGCCCAGTCGAACCGTCGCAATGCTGCCCCTGCGGCAGATTCCCAGCTCAGACCCCGTCCGAGCCAAGCATCGCCCGCACCGACGGCGGGAACGGGATCGCGGGATCGCAATCCGGCGCCGGCACGGGCGTCCCGTAGCGGGTGACAATCGGAACCACCCCGGCCCATCCGCCCGCGGCCACATCCTCCTCCGGATCCTCCGGCCAGTCGAAGCTGGTCTTCAGCGACCAGGTCTCGATCGGCATCGCCAACACGAGGGTGGCGGCCAGTTCCTTGCTCGTACTCGGCCGAAGCTCGGCGACCCGGCCGGGGATGAAGACATCGGTCAGCGCCCGCAAATAGTCGTCCTTGCGACTCTTGTCGATGGCGGTGAAGCGGCCGAACAGTACGGCGCTGCGGTAATGAAACGACGATTCGAATCCGCTGCGCGCCAACAAGACTCCCTCCAGGGTGGTCACCGACACGGCGGCCGGACAACCCTCGGCGAGTTGCCGAAGCCACGGCGATCCCGAAGATCCGTGGATCACCACCTCGTCGTCGATGCGCGCGAAGCCGATGGGCAGCGCGACGGGATGCCCGTCCCGGACGAAGGCGATGGTGGCCAGCGGTGTGGCAGCAAGCAGAGCGTCCAGGTCGGCGCGGTCGGTGCTCTGACGCTCCCGCATCCGGGTCACGTCCGTCGTCGGAGGAGTCACGGGCACAAGGGTGTCACACGCTCCGCTGCGCCACCCTTCGATCAGCGGACCCGGCGCAGCGCCTCGGGCGTCAGGTCGGCGCGGCTGGGGTATCCGTCGATCGCCATGATCAGATCGGACTCGGCCAACAGCGAGCGCAGCACGTGGACGATCCCGTCGGTGCCGGCCAACGCCGCTCCGTAGGCGTACGGCCTCCCGATGCCGACCGCTGACGCGCCGAGAGCCAACGCCTTGACCACGTCGGCCCCCGATCGGATCCCGGAGTCGAACAGCACCGGGATCTCGCCGCAGGCGGCCACCACATCGGGCAGGCAGTCGATCGCGGGCAGCCCGCCGTTAGCCTGTCGGCCGCCGTGGTTGGAGCAGTAGATGCCGTCGACGCCAGCGTCGATCGCGCGACGCGCGTCGTCGGGGTGACAGATGCCCTTCAGGATCAGCGGCAGCGAGGTGATCGACCGCAACCAGTCCAAGTCGTTCCAGTTCAACGAGTTCCCGAAGACGCTAACCCAATGCATCACCGCGTTGCGGGGATCGGACAGGTCGGTTCCGGCCTTCGCCCGGAATACCGGGTCGCTGATGTAGTTGGCCAGACAGAGCCCGCGCAGTTGCGGGAAGTTGGCGGTGGCCAGATCCCTCGGCCGCCAGCCGGGAATCCAGGTGTCGAGGGTGACGACGATACCGGTGTACCCCGCAGCCTCGGCGCGTCGCACCAGGCTCTCGGCGAGTTCCCGGTCGGTGGGGGTGTAGAGCTGGAAAAGCCCTGGGGTATCACCGAATTCGGCGGCGACATCCTCCAGCGGGTCCATCGTCAGAGTGGACACACACATCGGCACCCCGGTGGCCGCCGCGGCCCGGGCAGCGGCGAGGTCGCCGTGCCGGTCAGTGGTACACAATCCGATCACCCCGATCGGCGCCATGAACACCGGCGCGGGCCAGCGCCGACCCCACAGTTCCACCGACAGGTCCCGTTCGGTGGCACCGACCAACATCCGCGGGATCAAACCCCAGTTCGAGAACGCCGTGGCGTTGCCGTGTTGGGTCAGCTCGTCCCCGGCCCCGCCGGCCACGTAGGACCAGATGGACGGCGACAGGGCCTGCTCCGCGCGGGCGGCCAGTTCGTCGAAGGACATCGGCAGGCTGGGCAGTATCCCGGCCAGGCCCTGAAAGTAGATCTCGATCTGGTAGTTGCCGTAGGGCTGGGTCATGGGGCCATCTCCCGGTTCAGGTCGGCGACCACGTCGGCGACGCGGTGCAGTTGGTCGAGGTCGGAGCTGGTTGGGATCAGGTGCACCTCGGTCGTCCCGATCGCGGCGAAGGCCCGCAGCGTCACGGCCAGCTGATCCTCCGTGCCGGCCCAGCCGGTGGTGGGCGCCATGGCGTCCACGAACTCCGGCGGAATCCAGTTCATGTAGTGCCGAAGGTGCCGATGAATCTGATCGCGGGCGCTCTGCGGATCACCGAGGGCGAACCAGAACGAGGTGGCCAGGTGCGGTCGGGGCTTGCCGGCTGCCGCCCAGGCGGCACGGCCGACCTCGAATAACTCCTCCTGCTTGGCGGTGTCGAGATCGAGGGTGATGCCGGCCAGCCCGTCGGCCCAGCCGGCGGCATGGCGGAGAGTCTTGGGTCCGATGGTGCCGACCAGCAGCCGTGGGCCACCTTCCTGAGCGGGCTGCGGCCCCACCGGAAGCACTGAGTCGGTGATCTTTTCCCCGGCCCACACCTGCCGCATGACGGCGACCCGCCGGGCCATCTCGCGCATGGTCTGCAGGGCGGGGTCCGCCCCGACCGCCAGGTAGTCCTCCCGGCGCCCGCCGACACCGATACCGACCGTCAGGCGTCCGCCGCAGAGCATGTCACCGGTTGCCAACGCCTTGGCCAACAGCACCGGGTCGTGCAACTGCGGCACCACCACGGTGGTGACCAGCGGGACCCGGTCGGTCCAGGCGGCCAGCGCGCCGAGCAGGGTCAGCACCTCAGGATTTCCGAAGGCGATCCGCTCACCGAAGCACAGCGACGAGAACGGGCCTTCGTCGACAACACGAGCCCAATCCCTGAGCACACCGGCGTCGAGATCAGGCTCCATCACCGGCATGGTCATGCCTATCTGCACGACCGCGATTCTGGCACTACCGCTTCTCCTTGCGTGCCTGCACCGGTGCACTGGGCGGTGGGGTGGTCAAGAGTGCGCCCCGCAGACTTCCCCGCGCCGTGCGGATTCCGACCAGCAGCCAGGTGGCCAGCAAACCGCAGTACGCGAGCACCGCCGCAACCCGGAAGGCCGGGAGACCGGTGTGCACCGCCAGTTGGGTGGTGCCGGTGACGAAGGTGCCGACCGGGAACGTCAGGCTCCACCACGTCAGGGCGAACGGCATCCCGCGCCGTACCGTCCGCACCGTCAGGGATGCAGCCAGTGCGATCCACAGCACCGCGAAACCCCACACCGGCACCCCGAACAGGATCGAGAACGAGTCCATCACTTCGGCCAGCTTGGGGTCCACCGCCAATGCGGCATTGAGGCCCAAAAGTCCTGCGGCGGTGATGGATTGCCCCAACGGCCCCAGCACGATCCACAGCGTGGGAACCCGCGCGGTGCCGGAAGTGCCGAAGTGGGCCAACCTGCTCCAAATCATCGCGATGATGATCAGCGCGGCCATCAGCGACATCCCGAACATCGCATAGCAGCCGTAGAACAGAGTCGACCGCCAGGCACCGGCCGGAGTGTGCGGGATCAGCAGTGCCCCACTTGCCGCCGACACCATGGGCGGCACCACCGGCATGAGCCAACCGCCGAAGGCGGCGTCGGGTCCGACTTCGTACTGGGTGAACATCAGGAAGGGGATACTCACGGCGGTGAAAAGGCCCCCGGCGGTGCCGGCGATCCAGAGCACCCAGGCCAGTATGACCGCCGGCTGCTCCCCGATCAGATCCTTACCGGTGACGAGCGATCCGGTTGCCACGGTGAGAAGTGCCATCGGCGCGGCCCCGTAGAAGTGCGCCATCTGCGGATTGCGGGCGTGGTCGCGGGCCACCTTCG
The DNA here is from genome assembly GCA_030836785.1 of Actinomycetota bacterium. GTDB lineage: Bacteria > Actinomycetota > Actinomycetes > Mycobacteriales > Mycobacteriaceae > Mycobacterium. Next base: position 2,405 of record JAUPLT010000289.1, on the reverse strand, counting down.
GATTGCGCAGCCAGTGCCCGCCAACCAGGACCAGCAGAACCGCCAGCAGGATCGCGGCCGCCACCCAGACGACATGGGCGAAGCCCCGCATGCCGGGGACGTGCAAGGGCAGTGTGGCACCGGCGGTCGCGACGATGCCGGTGCCCATTACCGAGGCGAACCAGTTCGGTCCGATATTGCCGAGAATGTCGGCCTTGGCGCGCTCTGAGCTCACGAACCAGAGACATTACGGCTCCCGGCACCTGTTCGGGCGTCAGTCGCCAGGACGGCCGCGTTTTCCCTCCTGAGTGAGGTAATCGTGAGCCAGCCGGGTGACGTGGCCCGGCAGCGCCCCGGTGGCGACATCGGCCAGGCTGGTCTCCTCGAGTACTGCTCGCATGCTCGCCCGCAGCGCCCGCCACACGTCGGCCAGCGCCGTCGTCGGGCCGGTGTAGTCCAAATCCCCGAGCCCGATATCGCGGACGCTGGCCAACGGTCCGTCGATACAACGAAGGACATCGGCGATGCTGATCCGGTCGGCGGGCCGGGCCAGCTCATAGCCGCCCTCCCTGCCGCGATGGCTCCGGAGAAGCCGGTCGGCACGCAGGTCGGCGAGGATGTCCACCAGGAACTGTGCCGGAATCCCCTGGGCGTTGGCCAAGTCCTCAGTCTTGATGACGCCACCCGGAGGCGCGGCCGCCAACTGGATCATGGCGCGGACGGCGTACTCAGCCTTTGCCGACATCCGCATGGCGCGGATTCTGCCATCGCGCCGCAGGCCGCCGGTGACGCGGGCGGGCTAGCCGCCGGAGGTACCCGCCTTGCCGGCCCGGTCGCGGTTGCCCGCTTGAGCGCCCGAACCCGTCGCGGCGTCGGATCCGGCACCGAATGAGGTTTCCAATGCACCCAAAGCAGCACCGACACGCTGTTGGGCGGTGTCGACGGCATCGCGCACGGGGTTACGGGGCGCCGCGGGCACTGTTTCCGTCCCGTGGCCGTTGCCGGACGCCGCATCACCCGCGGCGGCACTGTCCGTGAGGGCGCGGGTGGCGGCGGCTGTCATCGCAGCTGAGTCCTCGAGGCCCCCGGGGGCAACCCCGTTTGGATCGGACACCGCGGGATCAGCCACCGCGGGATCAGCCACCGTCGTCGGGGCCGCGTCCCGAGCACTCCGGGCGGGCACGTCGCCCGGTGTTGCCGGGGTCGCGGCGATCGCCGGTGACGGCACCTTGGTGATACCCGCCGCGGGTTGCTGGGGCGCTGCGGGAATCGCTGCGGCAGTGTCCGGCAGTCCTGCTGTCGCGCTCAGGGCTGGGACCACCGCCGTCAGCACTGCGGCGGCGGCGCCCAGATTCTTCTCGACCACGGCGCGTACCGCATTGAGGATGATGACCGCGGGCCCCAGTGGGGCCGCAACCGCCTTGACCGCAGTCTGCAGCGCACCGCTCAGGTCACCCTGAATGAGCGCTTCGAGGGTGTCCCCGATCAGGCCCGGTTCGGCCGCGACCGCAGCGCCTGCCGCGAACGCCGCCACGATGATTTGGCCTCCCACGAATCCGGCGTCGTTCACCACACCGGCGACGAGTGTCTGAACCACCGGGGGGACCGAATGCTGGACCATCGTGACCGGCCCGGCCACCCCTGCGCCCAGTTCCACCAGTGGGCCGAGGGTGTCCAGGTCCAAACCGGGAAGCACCGAGGCCGCAAGTTCGGGCGAATTCGCCAGCGACGGGTAGTACGGGGTCGACGAGGCGGTGAGTTCGGGCTGGGACACGGCGGTGACGCCGGCGACGAACGCGTCGACGATGGCGTTCTTCCCGAGGTAGGTGGCATCGGCGGCCAGGGAGGAGATCAGCTGCCGCAGCACCGAGAACGGGTTGGTCGACTCCGGGGGCGAGGGCGCGATCGCGTCGAGGAAGGCTTGGTCAAGCATGGCTGCGGCATCTCCGCTACCGGCGGAGAGTTGCACGGCGGGAATCTGGACGTCAGCGCGGGGGGCGACGATCGGGTTGGCCACGACCACGCCGGCCGCCGCCAAAGCGACTCCCGTCGTCAGAATCGGACCAATTGCCCCGCGCACAATCCGCCGCCTTTCGTTCCTGAGATTCAGACCCTACCACACCTGAGAGAAAACTGAGAAGGATTTGACCAAGAGGGCACGATGCCCCCTCCCTCGCGAGGAGGGAGGGGGCATCTGAGCCTTCGTGCCGGCCGGGTTAGCCGCGGCCGCCCTTCTTAGCGGCGCCCTTGCCCTTGGCCGGGGCCGAGTCGTCTGCCGCCGGGGTGCTGTCGCCGGCAGTGCTTTCGGCGGCAGGAGCGGTCGCCTCGGGAGCGGTCGCCTCCACGGCTGCCTCCCGAGCGGTCGCCGCACTCGGCGCAGCCTCAGCCTCGCCCGCGGCGGCCTCGGCAGCCGGGGCCGCCTCCAC
>JAUPLT010000288.1 GCA_030836785.1 Actinomycetota bacterium | reverse complement strand
GCAAGGCCTACCGGGAGGACATGGACAATCGGATGCTGCGGGTGCGCAGCGAGGCCAAGACCACCCTGCGCCGGTTCGTCGACGACGTCCTGTTCGCGGTGAGCAAGGAGTCCCGGGACCGACTGAAGACCATCCAGCGCCGACTGCGGGACCACTACCGCGGGATCGCCGCCCAGGCCACCCGATCGCTCAACGAGTCGCTGCAGTCGGCGGTTGCCGCCGCTCAGGTGCGTCAATCCGAACACGCCGGCCGGACCCGGGAACTCGAACGGCAGCGCGACATCCTGCGCCAGGTCCTCGACAACGCCGGCGCGCTGCGGTGAGGGTGAGCGACCGGGTCGGGGTGATCCTCGACGGAGTCCTGCGGGCTTATCACGCCGATCCGGGCTACCGGAACCGGCCCGATGAGCTCGCGGACCTGCACCGGATCGGCGCGCGCCTGCACGAACCGATCCGCATCGCGCTCGCGGGCACCCTGAAGTCCGGAAAGTCCACCCTCGTGAACGCACTGCTCGGCGAGGCCATCGCGCCCACCGACGCCACCGAGGCAACCCGCCTCGTCACCTGGTTCCGGCACGGGCCGGTGCCCCGGGTGAGCGCCAGGCGGCCCGGCGGTGTGCGGACCAACGTGCCCATCGTGCGCGACCCCGGTCGGGCGGGTGCCTTGAGCTTCGATCTGGGCGGGCTGGACCCGCATGACGCGACGAGTCCGGACCCCGCCGCCGTCGTCGATCTCGACGTCGAGTGGCCCGCCGCCGAATTGGCCGACGCCACCATCGTCGACACCCCGGGAACGTCATCGCTCACCCCGGGCGTCTCGGAACGGACACTGCGACTGCTGGTCCCGGACGACGGGGTGCCGCGTGTCGATGCGGTGGTGTTCCTGCTGCGCACCCTCAACGCCGCCGACATCGCACTGCTCACCCGGATCGGCGAACTGGTGGGTGGGTCCGCCGGCGCGCTGGGGGTGATCGGCGTCGCGTCCCGCGCGGACGAGATCGGCGCCGGCCGGATCGACGCCATGCTGTCGGCCGGCGACGTCGCCAAGCGCTACACCACTGAACTCGAACGGACCGGCGTGTGCCAGGCCGTCGTCCCGGTTTCCGGCCTGCTGGCGCTGACCGCGCGCACCCTGCGTCAGGACGAGTTCGCCTCGCTGCGTGCACTGGCCGACGTCGACGCCGGGGAACTCAACACCGCGATGCTGTCCGCCGACCGGTTTGTCCGGGGCGACGGCCTTCCGCTGGACCCGGACAGCCGGGCCCGGTTGTTGGACCGGTTCGGCATGTTCGGGTTGCGGATCTCGATGGCGCTGCTGCGCTCGGGGGTGACGGATTCGGTGACGCTGGCCGAGGACCTACTGCGCCGCAGCGGCCTGGTGACATTGCGGGAGGTGATCGACCAGCATGTCGCTCAGCGCGCCGATCTGCTGAAGGCGCATAGCGCACTGCTGGGATTGCGCCGATTCGTCGAGAGCCACCCCATCCCGGCCGGGCCGCGCATCCTGGCCGATATCGACCCGCTGCTGGCCGACACCCACGCCTTCGAGGAACTCCGACTGCTGAGCCAGTTACGCTCGCGTCCAACGACTTTCACCGACGACGAGATGGCCTCGCTGCGCCGGATCCTGGGCGGTTCGGGTATCGATGCCGCTGCGCGGCTGGGCTTGGGGCCGAGCGATCAGCGCGAGGGCCCCCGCGCGGCCTTCGCCGCTGCGCAACGCTGGCGTCGGCGCGCCGACCACCCGCTCAACGATCCGTTCACCGCTCGGGCCTGCCGCGCCGCGGTACGCAGCGCAGAGGCGCTGGTGGTTCAGTACCGCGCCCGCTGAACGTGGTCACAGTGCACCGATCACCGTCTCGGCGAACAGTTCCAGATGGTCGAGATCCTCGAGGTCGAGCAGTTGCAGATAGACCCGCTGCACGCCGGCGTCCCGGAACGCCCCCAATTGGTCGATGATGCGCGACGGGGTGCCGACGAGCGGGCTGTTCTCGGTCAGTTCGTCCACGGCGCGCCCGATGGACCCGGCGCGGCCGGCCACCTCGGCGTCGTTCCGGCCGGCGCACACCACGAACGCCGCCGAGTAGACCAGGTCGGCGGGGTCGCGGCCGGCCGTGTCGCAGGCCGCCCGCACCCGGCCGTACTGGGTTCCGACGAAGTCCAGCGCGGGGAAGGCGAGGTTGAACTCGGTGGCGAACCGGGCCGCCAGTGCCGGGGTGCGGCGCGCCCCGCCGCCGCCGATGACGATCGGCGGATGGGGCTTCTGCACCGGCTTCGGCAGGGCCGGAGATCCCGTGACCGGGTAGTGGGCACCGGCGTAGTCGAAGGTGTCGCCCACCGGGGTGTCCCACAGGCCGGTGATGATCTCCAACTGCTCGGTAAGCCGGTCGAATCGTTCACCGAGGGCGGGGAACGGGATGGCGTAGGCGCGGTGCTCGGCCTCGAACCAGCCTGCGCCCAGACCGAACTCCACCCGCCCGCCGCTCATCGCGTCGACTTCGGCGACAGAGATCGCCAGTGGCCCAGGGTGCCGGAAGGTGGCCGAGGTGACCAGTGTGCCGAGTCGGATCGTCGTCGTCTCCCGGGCCAGCCCGGCCAGCGTGATCCACGCGTCGGTGGGCCCGGGCAGCCCGTCACCGCTCATCGCCAGATAGTGGTCGGAGCGGAAAAGTGCCGAAAAGCCCAGCGCCTCTGCCGCTTTCGCGACACCGAGTTGCTGATCGTAGGTGGCACCCTGCTGAGGCTCCAGAAACACACGGAAATCCTGGCGGTCCACTGGCTCTGCCTATGCCAAGGCAGAGGAAGCCAGGATCTGAAGAATTCGACCTGCTCGGTGCTGAGGAACATGCCGTGGCCGGTGCCGTCATTGGTGAACAGCGTGCCCTCGCTGGACGCGTCGATGGTCCTGCCGACCGCGTGGTAGGGGT
>JAUPLT010000287.1 GCA_030836785.1 Actinomycetota bacterium | reverse complement strand
CGGCCGAGCAGATCCTTGATCTGGTCGTACTTCTCCCCCGCCTCGGGGCTGCGCCAGGTGTACTCGGACAGCTCCTGCACGGCCTTGGCCGGTGACGGGGACAACGACTCGATCTGGAGTTCGGCGAACCGGGCGTCGTCGTCGAGGGCCCGGGCCAGTTCCTTGCGTTCAGCCAGAACCGCTTCATCGAGGAGTTGCTTGATCTCCTGCAGGGTCCCGTCGAGGTTGTTGCGCTGCAACAGTTCCCGACGGCGCCGGTTCACCTCGGCGGCGAGCCGGTCCGCACCCCGCATCGTCGGCGTGCCGCGGCGGAGCAGTTCCTGCAGCGCCCGGCGCGGGGAGGCGCCCTCCATCACGTCCTGGCCGATCCGTTCGAGTGCATCGCGCAGATCCACCGGCGGGGCCAGCGGGTCGGGACCACCGGTGTAGGCGGAGTAGCGGGAGTCCCGTTTAGCCATACACCGTCTCGCCGTCGGCGATGTTCTTGTCGATCTTCTTCGCCAGGTACAGCGCCTCCAGCGCCAGTTCCAGTGCGGCGGCGCGCTCGCCATCGGTCCGGGCGGCGAGACGGTCGGCGATGGCGTCCATCACCGCCAGGTCCGGCAGCGCGGCCAGCACGTCCTTGGCCGCGATCTGCTGGCCGGTGGTCACTTCGGAGTTCTCCACCGCGGTCACCAACGGGCCGACGTCGATACCCCCGAGGCACCGTTGGGCGGTGTCCGCGGTGGCGCGGCGAAGCAGGTGCTCCAGCACCGCCAGTTCGCGGCCCTCCTCACCGGACTCGAACTCCAGTTTTCCGCGCAGCACGTCGACGATCGTGCCGAGATCGACCACCCGGGCCACCGGCCGGTCCTCGCCCAGGATCGCACCGCGGTGCCGTGCCGACGCGGCCACCGTCTCGGCCGCGGCGATGGCGAACCGCGCCGACACCCCGGACCTCTGGTCCACCGACTGCGATTCGCGCAGCAACCGGGTGAAGCGGGCGATGATCTGCACCAGGTAGATCGGCACCTCCGCGGTGAAGTGGGCCTCCTGACAGATGACGCCGACCTCGGCGTCGAGTTCCCGCGGGTAGTGGGTGCGAATCTCGGCGCCGAAGCGGTCCTTGAGCGGAGTGATGATCCGGCCGCGGTTGGTGTAGTCCTCGGGGTTGGCGCTGGCCACGACCAGCACGTCCAACGGCAGTCGCAGGGTGTAGCCGCGCACCTGGATGTCGCGCTCCTCCATCACGTTGAGCATCGCCACTTGGATGCGCTCGGCCAGGTCGGGCAGTTCGTTGACCGCGACGATCCCGCGGTGCGACCGCGGGATCAGTCCGTAAGCAATGGTCTCCGGGTCGCCCAGGGTTCGGCCCTCGGCCACCTTGATCGGGTCGACGTCGCCGACCAGGTCCGCCACCGAGGTGTCGGGGGTGGCCAGTTTCTCGGTGTACCGCTCGCTGCGGTGCCGCCAGGCCACCGGCAGGGCGTCGCCCAATTCAGCCGTCCGGCGGATCGACTCCGGCGTGATCGGCGAGTACGGGTGCTCGCCGAGTTCGGCGCCGGCGATCACCGGCGTCCACTCGTCGAGCAGATTGGCCAGCGAGCGCAGCAGGCGGGTCTTGCCCTGGCCCCGCTCGCCCAGTAGGACGATGTCGTGGCCAGCGATCAGCGCACGTTCCAGTTGCGGCAGCACGGTGTCGGAGAAGCCGAAAATGCCGGGCCACACCTCGTCGCCGTCGGCGAGGGCGGTCAGCAGGTTCTCCCGGATCTCCTGTTTGACGCTGCGCTCGCGGTGCCCGGAAGCGCGCAGTTCGCCGAGCGTGGTGGGCAAATCGGCAGGGCCGGCGGGCCGGCCACCTGCGTTCGGGGCGACAGTCACATCACCACGCTACGCAGGCGAGTCGCGCGACGCAGATCCCCGGGCAGCTGAGAGCATCTCGCCATGCATCCGGTAGCCGCCTCGGGTATCCACCGAACCCTCACCGCCCTGATGGGCGTCTTCGACGACGCCGAGGAATCCTCGCGACGGCCGTTCACCGAACCGTCCATCATGGTGCCGAACGTCGACTCGAAACGGTACGGCTGGACCCACTACGGGGTGATGATCCCGGATCTGCCCGAGCCGCACCGGTTCTTCTCGGCCATGTCGCTGATCGGCGCGACCGGGTCGCTGGCGTTCGACAACGACCATGCGCTGGCCGATGTCCCGCGCCGCAACGCGTCGGTGGTGGTCGGCACGGCGGCCTCCCATCCCGCGCACTTCGGCAATTACGCCGTCGGCCGAGACTTCGTCTCCGAACCCGACGGGTCGCTGGTGCAGTTCGGCGATGCGCTGACCATCTCCGGCCGCTATCCGGACTACCGCCTGACCGGCCGGTTCGGCGACGTCGAGGCCGATCTGCGGCTGACCGCCAGCGATACGGTCACCTGGTTCGTCCGTAACCCGGTCTACAAACACCTCAGCCTGCTGACCGAGTACCACGGCCGGTTCTCCACGGCGTCCGGCTCCCATGAGGTCAGCGGGCTGTGCGCTTTCGAATACGGCGCCTGCCCGAGCCCGTATCAGCTGCGCTCGGCACCGCTGCCGGCCGCACTCAAAGCGCCACTCGACCTGTTCGTCTACCAGATCATCAACCTCGGGCCCGCCGACCAGGTGCTGTTGAGCCACCACTGCATCGGCGGCAGACCATTCATCTCCACCGCCCTGCACCGGTGCCGAAACGGCCGGGGGCACGGG
>JAUPLT010000286.1 GCA_030836785.1 Actinomycetota bacterium | reverse complement strand
CCGGCCTGAAGACCGGCCCAGTGCAGCGGCATCGCCCAGGCCGACGGGTTGTCCACGGCGTTGAGCACGTCGCCGGCCTGGTCCATCGCCGCTGCCAGGCGCTCCTGCTGGCGAAGCCGTGCACCGGCGACCCATAGTTCGCCCAGGGGCAGCAACATGTAGAGGTCGACCGCACACTCGGCGAGGATGTCCACGCCGGTGTGCCAGTGCTGCTGCAACGCCCCGGTGTCGCCGCTGCGCCGGGCTATCGCGGTGCTCAGCGCAGCCGACCAGAGCGCGTCGCGGCGGTGCAGTGTCTCGGCGTCACCAACCCCCTCGGCGGCCGCGCCGAACCGGCCTTCCTGCATCTGCGCCCAGCTTCGCAACAGCCGGTGCCGGTGGACGAACACCGGGTCGGTGTCGGCGGCGATGGCCCGGACGATCACGCTGTGGGCGCGTGTGACGTCGCCGTTGTGCAGGGCGGCCAGCGTTGCCAGCGCTGCCGCCGAATCCGGCATCGCGGTCGGAATGATGCCCCCGGCCGCTGATTGGCCGAGTCCGGCCGCGGCCACTTGATAGGGCCCGGTGGCGGTGGCGAGTAACCCCTCGGCCAGGCGTCGCGCCGCCCGGGCCGTCGCGGTCGGGGGCCCCGGGGGACCGACTGCCGGCGCGGCGGCAGCCGCGGCTGCGTCGCCGACACCCAGGTGGGCGATTGTGGCGGCCGCCCCGACGACCGCGTCAGGGTGGTGCCCGAGCCAACTGAAGAGTTCCGCGGCCTGCCGGTAGTTGCCGTCGTGAGCGGCGACGGCGGCGGCGACCCGTACGCCGGCGGCCCGTTCGGCGGGGATTTCGGAGCCGAGCAGTTCGTCGGCCACCGCCGATGCATCCTGGCAGGCGGCAGACAACGCCAGGGCGTCGGCGAGATCGGCGCGCAACTCCGTCGCCCCGCATGCCACCGCGGCCCGCAGAATCCGGGCCCTCCCGGCTGCGTCGCGGCGGCATGTCGCGGCCTGGGCCGCCAGCGGCCCGGTCAGCTTTCGATCACGCAGCCCGTGCTCGGCCAGCTGAAGTGCCAGCGGGCCGGACAGGGTGGACAACTCGATCTGGGTCCGCAGCAAGGATGATTCGACGTCACGGTGGCGTGCGGCCCCGAGGGTCTGCGCGACCGCCCGATGTAGCGCTTCCCGGAAGGCCCCGGGGTGCGACGGCTCGGCGAGGCCGGTTCCCCGAATCTGGTCCACCAGTCGGAAGGCCTCGTCGCCGGGCAGGTCGAGGGCGGCGGCGATGTCGGCTGCGCCCAGTTCATCGCTCAGGGTGCTGATCAGAAGCGCCTCCAGGGGCCGCTCCTCGAGTCTGCGGACCCGCCCGATCACGGCATGGAACGCGGTCCGGTTGATGTCGGCAGCCGTGCGTTGCCCGGCGACGGCCGCGATGAGGAACGGCAAGCCGGCCGTCACCGACACGGCGGCGTCGAGCACTTCCGGATCCGGTGGCCGACCGTCACCGCCGGTCAGGGCCGCAGACACGGCCGTCGGGTCGAGGGGTCCCAACGCGAGCCGGGGGCGATGTCGCTCCAGCGCGTCGATGAGCGTGCGCAGTCCGGGGTCGTGATCGCGGGGCTCGGCGGCGACCACCAGCGTGCGGCCCGGCTCATCAGCAAGACCCGCCAACCGGGCCAGTTCAGCGGCCGGGAGCAGGTGAGCGTCATCGACGACGACTGCCGCGGCGGGATCGTCGCCGCCCCGGGGAGCACGGGTCAGCACCGGGCGTCCGCCGTCGCCCAGGGTGGACAGCACAGCGGCGACGATCGTGGTCTTGCCGGTCCCGGTACCGCCCGTGATCAGCAGCGCGGCCGGTCCGTCCCGCACCGCGTCGAGCGCCGCACGAATGTCGGGCCGGCCGACGGCGGGAGTCACTCCTCGGGCGCCGGCTTGAGGGTCGGGACCAGGACCTCGGTGGTGACGACGGGTTCGACCGTGGTGGGTACCGGGGCAGCTGTCGTCGTCGGTTGCGGGGCGACGGTGGTCGTCGGCTGCGGCGGCGCGGTGGTGGTGGGCTCGGCCGTGCTCGTGGTCGGGGGTTGAGTGGTGGTCGCGGTGGTCCGGGTCGTCGTCGGCGTGGTGGTCGTGGTGGTCGGCGTGGTGGTCGTGGTGGTCGGCGTGGTCGTCGGTGTGGTGGTCGTGGTGGTCGTGGTAGCCGGAGTGGTCGTCGTGGTCGGCACACTGCTGGAGGTGGTGGTCGGCGTGACGGTGGTGACGGTCGTCTGTCCGTTGTTGCCGGTGACGGTCACCGTCTGCGGTGACGGCGGAGCCGGTTCCGGGGTTCCGGGATCCTCTCCGGGTTTGATGACACGCTTCGTGGTCGTCGTGGGGCTGCTGTCGGTGGTGAGGGTGATCGCGAGGCCGCCGACGGCCATCGTCGCCAGCACCGCGGCAATGCCGAACAGCAGCGGCGGCCGCCGGTACCAGGGCAGCGCAGCCGGAACCAACTCGGTCGCCGATTCCCGGTCGGGTCCGAACTCGATCGCCGGACGTCCCTCGGTCATCGGCGGGACGTACCCGGACCCCGTATACCCGGACCCTGTGTAGTCGGCCCCCGGGTACGGCGCCGGGTCGTGGTAGTCCGCACCGGCGTAGGGCACCGGCTCGCCGGTGGCCGGATCGTCCTGTGACCAGGCCAGGGCCCGGAACGTCGCCGACGGCGAGCCGTCGGAGGCCGACTCGGTGGCGGCCTGCCCGGCCGCCCCCACCGCCCAGGCTGACGGGGCGAGACTCGTGGGGGTGTCCGCTGCGGTGACCGCCATCCCGGTTCGGGCCTGCGGGTCGGCTCCGGTCGCTGCGATCGCCGCCGCCCCCCGCGCTGCGGTGAGATCCGGCCGGGCAGTGGTGATCACCGGAACTCGTAGTTGCTCGGAAAGGCGTTGGGTGACAAAGGGAATCGCGGCGCTACCCCCGACAGTCGCCACCGCGGAGAGGTTGG
>JAUPLT010000285.1 GCA_030836785.1 Actinomycetota bacterium | reverse complement strand
TCGTCGGCACCGTCGCGCTGTCGTTGGGCGCCTCGTTCGGGCTGTCGGTGTTGGTGTGGGAGAAGCTCCTCGGCATCGAGCTGTACTGGATCGTGCTGGCGCTGGCCGTCATCCTGCTGCTCGCGGTCGGTTCGGACTACAACCTGTTGCTGATATCCCGGCTCAAGGAGGAGATCCACGCGGGCCTGAACACCGGCATCATCCGGGCGATGGCCAGCACCGGCGCGGTGGTGACCGCCGCCGGGCTGGTGTTCGCCGCGACGATGGGCTCGTTCGCCTTCAGCAATCTGCGGGTGCTGGGCCAGATCGGCACCACGATCGGACTCGGACTGCTGTTCGACACCCTGATCGTGCGGTCATTCATGACGCCGTCGATCGCCGCCCTGATGGGCCGGTGGTTCTGGTGGCCGCTGAAGGTTCGGCCGCGCCCGGCCAGCGCCATGCTGCGGCCGTACGGCACTCGGGAATCGGTCCGGGAACTGTTGCACGAGCAGGAAGCGCCGGACGGCGATCAGGTCGACGCGAGGCTGTGAGAGGTCGCTATCTCTCCGGCGTCGCCAGGATCTTGAACAGCATGTTGTTGACGTCGGTGAGCGCCTGAACGTCGATGCGTTGTTCGCGCCGACCAAGCGCTGTCTTGCGCAGGCTGGTCACCAGACCCGTTGCCGCCCAGAGTCCTTCGCCGATATCCACCCCGAAGCCGGTGTCGGGGCCATCGCCCAGCACCGGAACCACCACGACGGTGGGTTCGCTGGCTATCTCGTTATAGACCGTTGACGAAATGATGAGCACCCGGACGCCGCTGCTCGTTTCCCAGACCTCCCCCCGGCGAAGCGGCGTCACCGCGGCTTCAGTTCACCGAGGTTCCGGTCGGCCCACGCCTCGCTGAACGCCACGGCCTCAGGGTGGTCGGTCATCCACCGGTCATGCTCGGCGCAGCGGCGGCGCATGTCTTCGACGTCGAGCAAGCCTTCGATAAATGCGTTCATCGACAGTTGGTCAGCCTCGGCGTAGCGCTTCACTGCCGCATACGCGCTGTCCGACAGGCGGAGTGTCACGGTCTTTGCCATCGCCTCATGCTAGCAAGATGTGCTGTCAACAGGTGTGTTTCACTCGTGATTCCGCAGGTGGGTGGCGCCAATGGGCCGGTGGCTCGTAGATGCACGGGCCTATAGGTCCAGGACCAACGTCACAGCCTCGTCGACCCGGTTCATCTCATCAAGCGTCAGAAACCCGACCGGATCGGTGAGACGGCGCAGATCGACGGTATCGAGCTGGTCGCACATGACAAGCGTCTGTTGTTCCTCGATGTTCACCACTGGTCGGAAGCTGGTCCGGCGCGCGCTGGTGCTGGTGAAGGCGATGATCCACGTGCTGAGCGCGAGCCAGTCCGGTTGCAGGACGACGGCGAACCGACGGCCCTGTTGCTCGTGGCCTTTGCCACGTGCCGGCAGTCGGTAGACCTCACCCTTCATGTAGCGCAGCCCGGTCCCGTTGGATCGCCCGGATCTCTTCCAGATCGGCGGGGTCATCTTTGATCGCCCGCGCCTCCGCCGCAGCGACCTGCCGACGTTCATCGCGACGCATCGCTGCCAGGGCGGCCAGAATAACCTGGTCAGCGCTTTGTCGCCGGGCAGCCCCAATCTCCAGAAGGAGGTCGCGGGTGCTGGTTTGAACCTTGACGGTGGTCGTGTCAGCCATACGGGAAGTCTACCGAGGGTAGACCGTAGGTGGAATGGCCCAGATGACGGCCACCGACCGGCCCGGTGCGCGCCAGTTAGCACAACGAACTACTCTCTGCGGTGTGCTCGGCCGCCTGCTGACCCGGAACTGGATGGTGCTGGTCGCCGTCCTGGTGGTCGGGCTGGCCAGTTTCGCGGTCTACCGTCTACAGGGCGCGTTCGGGTCGCAGGACACCACTGCGACCCCCGGCGGTGCCGCCGACCAGATCGTCCCGTTCAACCCCAAGAACGTCGTGCTCGAGGTGTTCGGGGACCCGGGAGCGACGGCGACGATCACCTACCTCGACGTCGACGCCCGCCCGCAACGGGTCGACGGCACGGCGCTGCCGTGGCGCTACGAGGACTCGACCACCACCCCCGCCGTCCTGACCAACATCCAGGCCCAGGGTGACGGCTATACGCTGGGCTGCCGCATCACCATCGACGGTGTGGTCAAGGTGGAGCGGACCTCGAACGGCGCGTCGGCGTATGTCTACTGTCTGGACAAGTCCGGATGAGCCGGCACACCGGCGGGCAGTCGCGGATCGCGACGTTGATCCGCAGGCTCGCCATCCCGATCGCCATCTTCTGGCTGGCGCTGGCCGCCTCGACCAACGCCCTGGTTCCTCCTCTGGAGGAGGTGGGCCGGATCCACAATGTGGCGGCCAACGCCCCGGACGCGCCGTCGCTGATCGCCAGCAAGCGGATCGGCCAGGTGTTCGGCGAGTACGACTCCGACAGCCTGGTCACCCTCGTCCTCGAGGGCGACCAGCCGTTGGGCGCCGAGGCGCACCGCTTCGGCGATGCTCTGGTCGAGCGGATGCGGGCGGACCCCGCGCACGTGCAGCACGTCCAGTACTTCTGGGGCGATCCGCTGACCGCGGCCGGCTCACAGAGCAGCGACGGCAAGGCTGCGCTCATTCAGGTCTACCTGGCCGGCGACATGGGGGGAAGCCAGGCCAACGAGGGCGTGGAAGCGGTCCGCGACATCGTCGCCGGCGTGCCCGCGCCGCCGGGGATCACCGCCTACGTGAGCGGTCCGGCGGCGCTGTTCGCCGACGAGTTCTCGGTCGGCGAGGGCGGCCACATCAAGGTCACCGCGCTGACCTTCGGCGTGATCTTCGTGATGCTGCTGGTCGTCTACCGGTCCATCGTCACCGCCCTGCTCACGCTGGTGGCGGTGGCCATCCAGGTCGCCGCGGCCCGCGGCGTGGTGGCGTTCCTCGGACACGTCGGCGTCATTCCGCTGTCGACGTACGCGACGAACCTGCTGACGTTGCTCGCCGTCGCCGCGGCCACGGACTACGCGATCTTCCTGCTGGGCCGTTACCAGGAGGCGCGGCAGAACGGCACCGACCGCCTCGAGGCCTACTACGTCATGTACCGCAGCACCGCCCACGTGATCATCGGGTCGGGCCTGACCGTGGCCGCGGCGATCTTCTGCTTGCGTTTCACCCGCACGCCGTACTTCCAGAGCCTGGGCATTCCGGCCGGTATCGGCGTGCTGGTCACCCTGGTGGCCTCGCTGACCCTGACGCCGGCCGTCATCGTCATGGGCAGCCACATCGGTCTGTTCGATCCCAAGCGTGCGATGCGGACCCGCGGGTGGCGGAGGATCGGCACCGCCATCGTCCGCTGGCCCGGGCCGATTCTGGTCGGCGCCATCGCGATCGCACTCATCGGCCTACTTGCCCTGCCCGGCTACTCGACCAACTACGACGCCCGCCGCTACCAGCCGGACTGGGCGCCGGCCAAGATCGGGTACGCCGCCGCCGAACGGCATTTCTCCGCGGCCCGGCTCAACCCGGAAGTGCTGATGGTCGAATCCGACAAGGATCTGCGCACCCCGGCGAACATGATCGTGCTGGAGCGGGTGGCCAAGGAGGTCTTCCGCACCCCCGGGGTGGCCATGGTGCAGTCCATCACCCGGCCGCTGGGCACCCCGCTGGACCACACCTCGCTCGGTTTCCAGATGAGCGCGCAGAGTTCCGCGCAGATCCAGAACCTGCCGTTCCAACAGGCCCGCGCCGACGACATCGCCCGGCAGATCGCCGAGATCTCGGAGTCGATCACGCTGCTCCAGCAGCAGTACACGCTGCAGCAGCAGGCCGCCGCCGCCACCGATGAGCAGGCCGCCGCCTTCAGCGAAACCGTCGAGACGGTCAAGGAGTTGCGGGACAAGGTCGCCAACTTCGACGACTTCTTCCGGCCGATGCGCAACTACTTCTACTGGGAGCCGCACTGTTTCGACATCCCGGTGTGCGCGGCGATGCGCTCGGTGTTCGACGCTCTCGACGGGGTCGACGCGCTCACCGACCAGTTCGGCCGGGTCACCGAGAGTCTGGACAAGCTCAACGCCCTGCAGCCCCAGTTGCTGGCGCTGATCCCCGAGCAGATCGCCATCCAGGAGCGCAACAAGGCGCTGGCCGAAACCACCTACGCCACCCAGTCGGGGCTGGTCGAGCAGGCCGCGGAGGCGCTGAAGAACGCCGACGCGATGGGCCAGGCGTTCGACGAGGCCAAGGACGACAGCTCGTTCTATCTGCCGCCGGAGGTGTTCGACAACTCCGAGTTCAAACGCGGGATGACACTGTTCCTCTCCCCGGACGGCAAGGCCGCCCGGATGATCCTCACCCACGACACCGATCCGGCCACCCCGAAGGGCATTTCACATATCGACCCGATCCGGCAGTCCGCGCAGGAGGCGCTCAAGGGCACCCCGCTGGCCGGGTCGAGCATCTACATCGCCGGGACCGCGTCGGGCTACAAGGACGCCCGGGACATCGCCCGCTACGACCTGATGATCGTGGTGATCGCCGCGGTGAGCCTGATCCTGCTGATCATGATGTTCATCACCCGCAGCCTGGTGGCCGCCGTGGTGATCGTCGGCACGGTCGTGCTGTCGCTGGGCGCGTCGTTCGGGCTTTCGGTGCTGATCTGGCAGCACCTGCTGGGTATCGAGTTGTACTGGATCGTGCTGGCATTGGCCATCATCATCCTGCTGGCGGTGGGATCGGACTACAACCTGCTGGTGGTCTCGCGGTTCAAGGAGGAGATCGGCGCGGGGTTGAACACCGGGCTGATCCGCACCATGGCGGGCACCGGGTCGGTGGTCACCGCCGCCGGCCTGGTCTTCGCGTTCACCATGTGTGGCTTCATATTCGGGGATCTGATGGTGCTGGCGCAGATCGGCACCACCATCGGCATCGGGCTGATCTTCGACACCCTGATCGTGCGGTCCTTCATGACGCCGTCGATCGCCGCCCTGATGGGGCGGTGGTTCTGGTGGCCGCTGAAGGTACGGCCGCGGCCGGCCAGCACCATGCTGCGGCCGTACGGCACCCGGGAGTCGGTGCGGACGCTGCTGCACGCGGCCCCCGGGCCGCCTGAGGCGCGGGACGGCGATTCGGGCGAGGCCCGGCAGCCGGAGGGGGCGGGCTAGCTAGCACGCCGCCCCGGCTCATCGAGTCTGCGTAGAGATCGCGTTTTTGGTGGTTGCGACGATCTGGGCGCAGGCTCGGCTAACCAGGCCGCCGCCC
>JAUPLT010000284.1 GCA_030836785.1 Actinomycetota bacterium | reverse complement strand
TGCCCACACTGTGGGGCGACGACGCCCGCTACGAGGCGTCCTACCTCTGTGAGCACCCCGGCTACTACCTGACCGGGGACGGCGGCTACGTCGACGAGGACGGCTACCTCTTCGTGATGGGTCGCATCGACGATGTGATCAACGTTGCGGGGCACCGGCTTTCCACCGGAGCGATGGAAGCCGTGTTGGCCGGCCATCCCGCAGTCGCCGAGTGCGCGGTGATCGGGGTGGCCGACGAGATCAAGGGGCAGGTACCCCGCGGGTTCGTGGTGCTCAAGGCTGGGGCCTCGGCCGAGGGCCTGCCGGAGCAGTTGGTGAACCTGGTCCGGGATGAGATCGGGGCGCTGGCCTGTTTGCGCCGCGTCGACGTGGTCCCCGCGCTACCCAAGACCAGGTCGGGCAAGATCCTGCGCAAGACCATGCGCGGGATCGCTCACGGCCACGACGAACCGCTGCCGTCGACCATCGAGGACCCCGGCGTTCTCGAGACGCTGAGGCCGATCCTGCGCGGCTGAGCCTCGGTCACGCCGCGCTGTGGTAGCGCCACTGCCGCTCGTAGGTCTGCAGGGCCTCCGGGTTGTCGCGATGTCGGCGGACCATGGCCCGCTCCCGCATGATCACCGCGCGCATCGTCAGCGCGAGCAGAAGCACCATGATGACAGCTGGCACGATCATGAAAAGCGGGGCGAAAAGCGGATGCTCGAGGCCGATGTTGATCATGTCCGATCCCCTTCATTGGCTAGCGCGGTCGACGCCTGCGGACGCTGGCGATATCGGGCATTCGTGGCCGGAGTCACAGTGGATCGGGTGCCAAATATGACCGAAGTGTGACTACGGCCAGGTGCCCCGGGGGCCGACGCGGGGCGCGGGGCCGGCGGGAGGCACCGGCCGCAAGGCCGCGCCCGGGACGGGGCGTAGCCCGCCCAGACAGAACCCCAACCGCCAGCAACCGGCTTGGCCGCCGATGATGATGCTCGGCCCCCAGCCCCCGCCATCCCCGCCGCCGTCCCCATCGTCGGCCACCACTGTCGGAGCCGACATCAGAACCCCGGGGCGTCTGAGGCCACCGGCGCGGCAACAGCGAGGTACAGCACCGCCAGCACGAAGGCGCATGTCCTGATTCGCCCTGGGATACCGGGATCCTAGTCCCGCCCTACCGCGGTGATTCCCACCTGACCTCAGCCGGTGACTTGTCCGGGCGCAATCCCCGCCAACTGGGATGCCGCAACCGACCGTCCGGCGTCCGCTCCCCGTAGCGGACCTCGCCGACCAGTTCCGGACGCACGAACGTTACACCTCGGAGTTCGGTTCGGGGAAGAGGCGCACTGAACGGTGAATCGTCGCTCCGCAGCGCGGCTAACACCTCTTTGAGGTGCGCCAGGTCGCGCTCGGTGAGCCCGGTGCCCACCCGGCCGACGAAATCCAGACCGGCATTAGAACCGGGGATTCCCATCAGCAGTGCGCCGATGCCCGAGGAGCGTCCACCCGAACCCTGCCGCCACCCGCCGATCACCACTTCCTGGGTGTTCCAGTTCTTATCTTTGACCCAGGCTGCCGACCGGCGGCCCGGTTGATACGTCGAGTCCCACTTCTTCGCGACTACCCCCTCCCACCGGTGCTTCCGGGAGAACTCAAGCGCCTCGGGGCCGTCTCCGTCTATCAGCGATGGCACGGTGAGACACGTTGCTGCGGAGAGTGTTTCCAATATCCGTCGGCGGTCGCGATAGCCGGCACGCAGCAGCGAGCGGCCATCCAGATACAGGATGTCGAAGGCCCAGAACTGGATTCGGCTGGCTCGGAACCGGTTCTGGATCTCGTGAAAACTGGGCACACCGTGCTCGTCGAGGGCGACGACCTCACCGTCGAGGATGACGTGATGCTCGGCGAGGTCCTCGGCCAGCGCCTGCAGCTGCGGGTACTCCGCGGTGACGTCACGGCCATTGCGGGATTGCAGGCGCAGCCGACCGTGGTCGGCCTCCACCAGCAGCCGGAACCCGTCGTACTTTCCTTCGAAGGCCCACTGAGACGTCGTCAGCCGGCCGACGGAACCCGGGGTGGCCAGCATGGGCTCGAGGTCCTGCACCCGGGACCCACGCCCCTCGTGTTGATCCTTCATCCGGTGTGCCAGCCACTGGTCGCCGCCGGTCTGGATCAGGGCGTAGCGACCCGATATCCGTTGTCCGCGAAGGTCGACGATCACCTCGCCATCCGCAGTGCCGTCGATGCGGAACTTCTCGGCCGTGTAGGTGCCCGAGTCCCAGATCGTCACTGTGCCGGCCCCGTACTCGCCCTCGGGGATGGTCCCGGCGAAGCTGCCGTACTCCAGCGGGTGATCCTCGGTGCGCACCGCCAGGTGGTTCTTCGACGGGCGGTCGGGGAGATTCTTCGGGATGGCCCAGGAGACCAGCACACCGTCGTGTTCGAGACGGAAGTCGTAGTGCAGCCGACGGGCGTGGTGCTCTTGAATGACGAACGCGGGGCCATCGCCGGCGGCGGGTGTCACAGCCGGGATCGGCTCAGGATTCACCGCCGGGATCGGCTCGGGTGTCCTGCCGGCATCACGTTTCCGGCGATAGGCGCTCAACCGGTCAGTGCGGGGCGGGGCGCCGTCGAGCCCGTCCAGCAGATCACCGTGCTCAGCGACCCGGGCCAACACCTCGTCGTAGCGCAGTTGCCGAAGGTCCGCGTCGCCGATCTCGGCCCAGGTGCGGGGCGCGGCGACGGTCGGAAACTCTCTGCCCCGCATCGAATAGGGGGCAATGGTGGTCTTGGCGGCGTTGTTCTGACTCCAGTCCAGGAAGACCTTGCCGACCCGCAGGCTTCGGGACATAGTGGCGGTGACCCTGCCGGGCATGGCGACCTCGAGCTGCTCGGCGACCTGCCGGGCCACCATCGTCGCCCCGGCGCTGCTGACACCCGAGAGCCGTGCGTAGAGGTGCAGGCCCTTGCTGCCACTGGTCAGCGGATACACCGACAGGCCGATATCCGCCATCAGATCGCGCACCGCGTGGGCGACCTCACCGAGTTGCCCCATGCCGACGCCTTCACCCGGGTCTAGATCGAACACCAGCCGGTCAGCCGGGCCCGGGGTGCCGTCCGCGGTGAAACGCCATTGCGGCACATGGACTTCCAGGGCAGCCTGTTGGGCGATCCAGGCCAGCCCGGCAGGGGAGTCGATGATCGGATACACGGTGGTTCGGGAGCGGTGCGGCAGCGACCCGCGGCGCAGCCAGGCGGGTGCGGATGCGGCGAGTTGCTTTTCGAAGAACGACGGCGCGTCGACCCCGTTTGGCCAACGCTTGCGGGTGGCGGGCCGCCCGGCGATGTGCGGGAGCATCACCTCGGCGACGGTGGTGTAGTAGCGGAATACCTCCGACTTCGATGTCCCGGTCGACGGATACAGCACCTTGTCGGGATTGGTCAGTGTGACCAACGGCCCACTCGTCGCGCCCGCCGGCGATCCCTCGTTCACCATCCCAGTTCACCAGAACCCAGTTCACCAGACTGGCGCATCACCCGCTGTTA
>JAUPLT010000020.1 GCA_030836785.1 Actinomycetota bacterium | reverse complement strand
CCTCCAGCATAGCAATCGCCTGCTGGGCGGTTTTGATCCCGCCGGCTGCCTTGACCTTGCACTTCGGAGCGTTCTCTTTCATGAGTCTGACATCCTCGACCGTCGCTACCGAGGCGGCCGGTGCGGGGTCGGTCTCCTCGGCGAAATCTGAAGCGCCGTAACCCCATTCGACGACAATCGTGTCGATGCCGTGCAGCGCTGCGCCTTCGACGTCGTGGATCCGGTCGCCCACCATCAGGACGGTCTGCGGCAGCGGGCCGAGTTGGGACAGCGCATGCGCCAGCACGTCGGCCTTGGCCGTCCGGTCTCCGTCGGCTCCGGCGATCACCTCGAAGTGCCCGCCGATGCCGAAATGGTCGAGGATTCGACGAGCCGCCGGCTCGGACTTTGAGGTGGCCACGGCCAACCGGGTGCCGGCCGCCCGCAGATCCTCGAGGAGGTCGGCGATGCCGTCATAGAGCGCGTTCATCGCCCACCCGCGGCTGGTGTAGTCCGCGCGGTAGGCGGCCACCGCCTCCTCGGCCCGATCACCCAAGCCCAGCGTGACCATGGTCTGCGCCAGCGGCGGACCCACCACCCGGGCGGCCAGGTCGCCGGGGGGCGGCTCGGCGCCGATGGCGGCCAGGGCGTGCCGGAAGCTGGCTACCACGCCGGCCGCGGAATCGGTCAGCGTGCCGTCGAGGTCGAAGATCACCAGTTGGGCGCGGTTCTGGGTCGCGGAATCGTCGGCCGGGCTCCTCACCGCTCCATTGTCGCGCACTACTGTTCTCCGGGTGACGGAGCGCTGCGGTGGCTGAGCGGGACGACCGGTGCGAACCGCGTCCCGGCGCGCGCTTCCACGGCGACCGGGAGACCGGGCCGGACATGCTCGACTTCGCGGTGAACGTTCGCGGCGCCGGCCCGCCGGACTGGCTGGTGGACCGGTTGGCGAGCCGGCTGCCGGACCTGGGTCCCTACCCGGCGCAGACCGATGTGGACGCGGCGGTACGCGCGGTGGCCGACCGGCACGGCGTCGCCCCCGAACGGGTCCTGCTGCTGGCCGGGGGATCGGAGGGCTTCGCGCTGCTGCCCGCACTGCGGCCGCGACTGGCGGCGCTGATCGCCCCGTCGTTCACCGAACCCGAGGCGGTGCTGACCGCCGCCGGGGTGGCGGTGCGGCATGTGGCGCTGTCCCCGCCGTTCACACTGGCCCCGGACGCGGTGCCGGAGGCGGCCGATCTCGTCGTGCTGGGCAATCCGACCAACCCGACCGGGGTGCTGCACCCGCGGGACGCGGTGCTGGCGCTTCGTCAACCGGGTCGCCTGGTGGTGGTCGACGAGGCCTTCGCCGACGCGGTGCCCGGCGAACCGGAGTCGCTGGCGGGGCTGGACCTGCCGGATGTGCTGGTGCTGCGCAGTCTCACCAAGACCTGGTCACTGGCGGGCCTTCGGGTCGGATACGCAATCGGGGAGCCGACGGTGCTGGCGCGACTCGCCGCCGGGCGTCCGCACTGGCCGCTGGGAACCCTGCAGTTGGAGGCCATCACGGCGTGCTGCTCAGCGGCGGCGGTGGCCGAGGCGGAGAGCGGCGCGCTGCGGTTGCAGGAACTGCGGGCGCAGATGGCCGGTGCGCTGACCACACTCGGGCTGACGGTGGTCGACGGGGCCGCGCCGTTCCTGCTGGTGCGGGTTCCCGACCCGACGTTGCTGCGCAAGAAGTTGCACGCGGCCGATATCGCGGTGCGGCGCTGCGACACCTTCATCGGGTTGGACGACGGCTATCTGCGGGTCGCGGTGCGCCCCGAGTGGCCGACATTGGTGGCGGCGATCGCGGAGGTGCTGCGGTGACGGTACGGCTGGCCGAGGTGATGGCCGTCCTGGAGGAGGCCTATCCGTCGGCGCTGGCCCACGACTGGGATTCGGTCGGCCTGGTCTGCGGGGATCCCGACGAACCGGTCGAATCGGTGACGGTTGCGGTCGACGCCACCGCGGCCGTGGTGGACACCGTGCCGCCGCGCGGGCTGCTGCTGGCACATCACCCGTTGCTGCTGCGCGGGGTGGATACGGTGTCGGCCGACACCCCCAAGGGTGCGCTGATCCACCGCCTCATTCGGTCTGGCTCGTCCCTGTTCACCGCGCACACCAATGCCGACGCCGCCCGACCGGGCGTCTCCGATGCCCTGGCGCAACTGCTGGGCCTGACGGTGCAGGGGGTACTCGACCCCGTTCCCCCCGGTCCCGGGCTGGACAAATGGGTGGTCTTCGTCCCGGCCGAGAGCGCCGAGACATTGCGCGCGGCACTGTTCGCGGCGGGTGCCGGGG
The DNA here is from genome assembly GCA_030836785.1 of Actinomycetota bacterium. GTDB lineage: Bacteria > Actinomycetota > Actinomycetes > Mycobacteriales > Mycobacteriaceae > Mycobacterium. The sequence goes on along the minus strand of JAUPLT010000020.1, from coordinate 1,174 downwards.
CGATCGGCGCCTACACCGAATGCAGTTGGAGCGTGACCGGCACCGGGCAGTTCCGGCCCGGTGCGGGGGCCGAGCCCGCGATCGGTGATGTCGGGACGATGCATCAGGTCCTCGAAGAACGGGTGGAGGTGATCGCCCCGGCGGGCCTGCGGGCCCGGCTGCTGACGGCGATGCGGGCGGCACACCCCTACGAGGAACCGGCGTTCGACGTGTTCAGCCTGGCGCCGCTGCCGGTCGGGGTCGGTATCGGGCGCATCGGCGCCCTGGAGCGGCCACTGCGCTTCGCCGACTTCGTGGCCCGGGTCGGTGCCGTGCTACCGCAGACGACGTGGGGGGTCCGCGGCGCCGGCGACCCCGACCGCCCGGTATCCCGGGTCGCGGTGTGCGGTGGTTCCGGCGACTCGCTGCTGGGGGCGGCAGCCGCTGCCGATGTGCAGGCCTACGTCACCGCCGACCTGCGTCACCATCCCGCCGACGAACACCGTCGGCGCAGCGACCTCGGCCTGGTCGATGTGGCGCACTGGGCCAGCGAATATCCGTGGTGCAGCCAGGCGGCAAGCCTGTTGCGGATGCACTTCGGTGCGTCGCTTAATGTCGCGGTATGCCCGCTGCGCACCGATCCGTGGAACATAACATCCACTGACTCTGAGGGACTGTCATGAAAAGTGATGTGGCACAGCAACATTTGCTACTCAAGCTGGCCGGGGTCGATGCCGAGTTGGTGCGGTTGGCGCACCGGGCCGCGCACCTGCCCGAGCAGCAGGCCTACGACCAGGTACTGGCCGAGGAGCGCGCCGCCACCGACCGTCTCGGAGCCCTGGCGGTGGCGCTGGACGATGTCGAGGCCGAGGTGACCCGAATGGAAGCCGAGGTCGACGCGGTGCGCCGCCGAGAGGACAGGGACCGGTCATTGCTGGACTCCGGCACGGTCAACCCCAAACAGCTCAAGGAACTCCAGCACGAACTGGAGACGCTCGAGCGCCGGCAGGCTGACCTGGAGGACATCCTGCTGGGTGTGATGGAGCGCCGCGAGGAGATCGCCGGCAACCACGCCGCCCAGCGGACCGCCGCTGAGGCGCTGGGCCGCGATGTCGAGGTGGCGAGGCAGGCCAGGGACGAGGCGTCCGCGGGGATCGACCAGGCCCGTGCCGAGCAGGACGCCCGCCGGGCCGAG
>JAUPLT010000283.1 GCA_030836785.1 Actinomycetota bacterium | reverse complement strand
CCGATGCGCTCGTAGACGTCGGGGATGGCCCGGGCGACCGCGCGCCGGTCGGCCAGCGCGTATCCGGCCCCGGACGGCGCCTGGGTGCGGACGGCGTTGACCAGGAACCGGCCGTCGGCCGCGCGGCTGATATCGCAGCCCAGCATGAACAACTGGTGCCGGCCGGGGTTGCGGACACCGTGGGCCGCCCGGAGGTAGCCGGGATGGCCGAACAGCAACTGTGGCGGCAGGACGCCACTGGTGATCGAGCGGCGCTCGCCGTAGAGATCGGCCAAGATTCCGTCGAGCAGTCGGGATCGCTGCACGATTCCGGCGTCGAGGGTGTCCCAGTCCTCAGCGGACAGCAGTAGCGGAACCCCGTCGAGGTCCCAGGCCTGCAGCGGAGCGCTGTCGTGTCCGCCGTCGCCGTCGTCCTCGCCGTCGCCCTGCGGGTCGATGTCGACATAGGTGATGCCGTCGTCGTCGACCAGACTGCGCACCACATCGCGCAGTCGGGTCAGCCCCTCGTGGCCGCGTTCGGTGAACACGTCGGCGAGTTCGCGCCAGGCGGGCCGCACCTCCCCGCCGGCGTCCATGAACTCGTCATAACCGGTCGTCTCGGCCTGCCGTTGCGCCGGACCGTTGTCAGGAACCGGGAAAAGCTGCTGGTGGGCGCGGCTATCCCGGTAGGCCGCCAACAGGCGGTCCGGGTCCGGGCCGGGCGGTTTCAGCGCGGGGCCGGTCACCGGCATCGGTCCACCTCCCGTCGTCCACCGCACCGTCAGTCCCGCAGAACGGTACGCACTCGTCGAAGGTCGAGGATGCCCGGTGCTCCCACATCGGTGGCCTGGCGGGCCTGCTTCTCCCGGATCGCGGCGATATCCACCGGGCCGGGAGTGAACCCGTGCGCTTCGAAACGGCGCCCGCGGCGGGACTCGGCCTCCACCGCGTTGACCGGGGGGGTGTCGTAGGCCCGGCCGCCGGGATGGGCGACGTGGTAGGTGCAGCCACCGCGGGAGGTTCCGGTGGTCAGATCGATCAGTTCGAGGCGCAACGGGGTGTCGACGGTGATGCTGGGATGCAGGGCGCTGGGCGGCTGCCAGGCCCGGTAGCGCACCCCGCCGACCTGGATGTCGGGATTGTCGGTGGGCAGCAGGGGGATCGGGTGACCGTTGCAGGTCAGCACGTGGCGGTGCCGACCGGCCCCGATGGTGCGGACCTGGATCCTTTCGACCGAGGAGTCGACGTAGCGCGCGGTGCCGGTGGCGGTGGATTCCTCGCCGAGGGTGTACCACGGCTCGATCGCCCGGCGCACTTCGATCTCGACGTGGTCGAACACCGCGGTCCCCACCCGGGGGAAGCGGAACTCGGTGAACGGGTCCAGCCAGCTGGTCTCGAAGTCGAAGCCGTGTGCCCGCAGGTCGGCGCACACCGCCGCGATGTCGTGAATTATGTAGTGCGGCAACAGGTATCGACCGTGCAGATTCTCCCCGTGCCGGATCAGCGGGGCTCGCAGCGGCTCCTCCCAGAATCGGGCGACCAGGGCTCGCACCAGCAGCGACTGGACCCTCGCCATCTGGTGGTGCGGGGGCATCTCGAAACCGCGCAACTCCAGCAGGCCCAGTCGGCCGCGGGGGCCGTCCGGGCTGTAGAGCTTGTCGATGCAGAACTCGGCGCGGTGGGTGTTGCCGGTGATGTCGGTGAGAAGGTGGCGCAGGGCCCGATCGGCGACCCACACGGACGGTGTCGTGGCATCTTTCGTCAGCCGGTCGATCTCGGCGAAGGCGATCTCGAGTTCGTAGAGCGACTCGGTACGGCCTTCGTCGACCCGGGGCGCCTGCGAAGTGGTGCCGACGAACCGTCCGGCGAACAGATAGGACAGCGAGGGGTGGCGCTGCCAGTAGGTCAACAGTGACACCAGCAGGTCGGGCCTGCGCAGCAGTGGCGAGTCCGCGGGGGTGGCGCCGCCCAGCGTGATGTGGTTGCCGCCACCGGTGCCGCCGTGGCTGCCGTCGAAGTCGAACGACTCGGTGGACAGCCGGGCCAGCCGGGCCTGCTCGTACAGGGTGCGCAACTGCTCGTCCTGCTCGGCGAAACCAGCGGTCGGCGGCACATTGACCTCGATCACCCCGGGGTCGGGGGTGACCGACATCGACCGCAGGCGGGGGTCCGGCGGCGGGCCGTACCCCTCGACGACCACCGGCCGCCCAGTCCCGGCGACGGCAGCCTCGACCCGGGCCAGCAGATCGAGGAAGTGTTCGGCGGCGTCGGTGGGCGGGAGGAAGACGTGCAGGTGTCCGTCGCGCACCTCGGCCACCACGGCGGTCACCGGTGCGGTGTCGGCGTCCTCGACGGCGGCGTCGGCGGCACCGTGTCCGCTCGGCAGGTCGTCCCCGGCGGCGAGTGGGTCCGCGGCGAAGGTCTCTCGCGGCGGCCGCCAGCTGATCGAGTCCAGCGGCAGCCGCAGACCGGCCGGGGAGTCGCCGTCGAGCAGGACGATGCGGCCCCGGCGCAGCCGCCAGTCGGCGCTGGCCCAGCCGGTGTCGTCATCGCGGCGGTGCAGTGGCATGACCCAGGCGGCCGGTTCGGTGGCGGGCTCCTCCAACGTGGCCAGCAGCGCCGCGCGGTGGGCCGGGGAGTCGGTCGCCAGGTCCTCCTCGGGCTCGACGGGCGCACCAGCGGGCATTCGGGCGGCGGCGCTCAGCCGGGACAGTGCGTCGTTGTAGGCGGGGCGCACCTGGCTGCCGGGCAGCCCGAGTCCGGCGGCCAGCGCCGCGAGCAAATCCTGGGGGCTGTCGGCCGGGGCGGGTGCTTCGGCCTTCTGCCACGGATCGGCCAGCAGTCCGGGATCCTTCCACAGTGGCTCGCCGTCACAGCGCCAGTGCAGCCCGATCTCCCAGCGCGGTAACGGCTCTCCGGGATACCACTTGCCCTGGCCGTATCGGATCAGGGCGTGCGGCGCCCACGCCGCGGTCAGCCGCGCGGCCAGTGCCGAGGCCAGTTGCCGTTTGTGCGGGCCGTCGGCCTCGGTGGTCCACTGCGCCGAGACCTGGTCGTCGATCGACACGAATGTCGGCTCCCCGCCGATGGTGAGCCGGACGTCGCCGGCGGCGAGGCGCTCGTCGACCTTTGCCCCGGCGGCGGTGATCGCCGCCCACGCCGTG
>JAUPLT010000282.1 GCA_030836785.1 Actinomycetota bacterium | reverse complement strand
TTCGGTCGGCGCGCCCAGAAGAACGTCTACCGCAAAGCCGAGGGCCAGACCGGGGCGGCCGCCTGGGCGCTGGAGAATCTGCGCGGCAAGTGGCGGGTGACTCCCGGTGTCGCCGCCAACGGCCATCTCGATGCGGTGCACCGCGTGATCGGGCGGCCCGGAGTGATCTTCGTCGCGGAGGGTTCGCCCGCCAGGGTGCGTTCGCTGCTCGCCCAGGAGAAGAAGCGAACCGCGCGTCTGGTCGGAGAGGTTCCCATCTACGACGTCATCGTCGGCAACGGTGAGGGTGAGGTGACACTGTCGAAGCTGGAGCGCCACCTGACCCGGCTGCCGGCCAATATCACCGCCAAGCAGATGGACATCCTGGAGAACAAACTCGCCGCGCTGGGGAGCCGGGTCGGACCGGCCGCCATGCCGAAGGGCCCACTGCCCGCCCAGGCGAAGATGCGCGGCGTGCAGCGCACCGTGCGCCGCCGCTGACACCCTCACCCCGCGGCACACCCCGACCATCGAGTGAGGAATCTCGCAGACGAAGTGCGAGTAACCCGCTGCGAGACTCCTCACTCGACGGCTGAGCGCGTGCGTGGCACACCGGCTCGCTCCACCCGCCGCACGATGTCGTTCCGGTGATCACCGGCAAGTACGCGTATCCGTCGCCAGCCCATACTGTCGATGTACTCAGCACGCGTTACGTCGCCGCGGAACTGCCTGCTGTCCGTTCGGTGCTGTTCCCCGTCGTACTCAGCCGCCACCATGTGCTCTTTCCAGCCCATATCGAGGAAGTACCGCGGGTAGCCGTCCGGGGCCGGTACCGGAATCTGGGTCCGGGGCCGGGGGAAGCCGGCCTCGATGAGGAGCAGCCGCAGCCAGGTCTCCTTCGGTGACTGCGCGCCCGCGTCGACGAGATCGAGCAGGTCAGGTACCCGGCGCCGGCCCCTGACCCCGGGATGCGCATCGAGCACGGCGGTGACGTCGCCGGTCGTGAAGCCCGTCGCCCGCGCCAGAGCATCGAGGCGCTCGACGGCGAGGCCGGCCGGACCCCTCCGGGCGAGATCGAAGGCGGTGCGCTCCGCAGTCGTCACCGGCATGCCCCGTACCCGCGTCACCTCGGCGGTGAGCAGGGTGTCCCGACGCGTGATCACCCCCGCCGGCGACTTGTTGTGCTCGAGGTTTATCTCGATCGGTGCCGCGGGGTCGACCCAGCGGGCGCCGTGCAGAGCCGAGGCTGCCCACCCCGTGACGACTCCGCGGCGCCGCGACCACAGCCACGCCGCGGTGACGCGATCGTCGAGGGTTATCGCCATCCGCTTCGGCATGTAGACGTCGGGCAGTAGCCGGCGGTGGTCGACAGCCAACTCATAGCGGCTGACCAGGCCGGCCGATAGCGCCTCGCTGGCGAGAAAGACTCCGCACACTCCGGACACCGCTGCGACGGTGCCACTTCGGCTGCCATCGGCCAGTCCGCCATCCACAGCCCATCGAGTGAGGAATCTCGCAGACGAAGTGCGAGTAACCCCCTGCAGGAGTCCTCACTCGATGCAGGTAAGCGCGCCTAGCGCAGGACGACCGCCGTCGCCGTCAGCCGATCCTGGAAGCCCCGCCCGTCGCTGTCGGTGAACAGCGCCGGAATCACCAGAGCGATCAGCAATCCGCGGGCGGCAGCCCGCCCGGTTCCGACGTGCTGCCGGTTGTCGACGGAGGCCACCTGGAGGCGGAACAGGTACTGACCTGGGGTGAACCCGTACAGCCGGACCGACAGCACCCCCAGCGCGAACCAGATCACCAGCACCGCAAGTGAAAGAAACCGCATGGTCAACAGGCCGGACGCCATCGCGAGGCCGGCCAGGCCGTAGGCGATCAGCCAATCCGTCATCAGCGCGCCCACCCGCCGCCCCATCCGCGCCTGCGAACCGGGACCGGATTCCGGAAGGCCGAGACGCTGTCCCGGATAGCCGGGGGCTCCGGCCGAATCCGGCCCGGACAGCCACGACCCGATCTCTCCTGCCATGCGCCCAGGATAGGCGGGGACGCGGCGCCGTCGCCCGGCGCAGGGCGTGTGTGCGGGCCCCCGACGCGTAACGTCCGCGCAACATTCGCTTGACGGACGTGCAACATCGGCTCCCTAGCGTCAGCCGCGGGTCAGGGAAAGCCCCACCTAGAGCGCACCATCACAGGCTTGCACAAAGGAGTAACTACGTGGCGAAGCACAAGACCGCCGACGACATTTTCAAGCTGATCAAGGACGAGAAGGTCGAATACGTCGACATCCGGTTCTGCGACCTGCCCGGCGTCGTCCAGCACTTCTCGATCCCGGCCTCGGCCTTCGACGAGAGCGTGTTCGAGGACGGCCTGGCGTTCGACGGCTCATCGGTTCGCGGCTTCCAGTCGATCCACGAGTCCGACATGATGCTGCTGCCGGACCCCGAGACCGCCCGCATCGACCCGTTCCGGGCCGCCAAGACGCTCAACCTCAACTTCTTCGTGCACGACCCGTTCACCCGGGAGCCGTACTCCCGCGATCCCCGCAACGTGGCCCGTAAGGCGGAGAACTACCTGGCGTCCACCGGGATCGCGGACACCTGCTACTTCGGCGCCGAGGCGGAGTTCTACATCTTCGACTCGGTGTCGTTCGACTCGAAGATGAACGGCACCTTCTACGAGGTGGACTCGGAGTCGGGCTGGTGGAACAGCGGCGAACCGTACGAGGCCGACGGAAGCCCCAACCGCGGCTACAAGGTCCGCCCCAAGGGGGGCTACTTCCCCGTCGCGCCGTATGACCACTACGTCGACCTGCGCGACGAGATGTCCACCAACCTGATCAACTCCGGTTTCACCCTGGAGCGCGGTCACCACGAGGTCGGCACCGCCGGCCAGGCCGAGATCAACTACAAGTTCAACACGCTGCTGCACGCGGCGGACGACGTTCTGCTGTTCAAGTACATCATCAAGAACACCGCCTGGCAGAACGGCAAGACCGTCACGTTCATGCCCAAGCCGCTGTTCGGTGACAACGGCTCCGGCATGCACGCCCACCAATCGTTGTGGAAGGACGGCAAGCCGCTGTTCCACGACGAGTCCGGCTATGCGGGCCTGTCCGACATCGCACGGCACTACATCGGCGGCATCCTGCACCACGCGCCGTCGCTGCTGGCGTTCACCAACCCGACGGTGAACTCCTACAAGCGGCTCGTGCCGGGCTACGAGGCCCCGATCAACCTGGTCTACAGCCAGCGCAACCGCTCGGCCTGTGTGCGTATCCCGATCACCGGCAACAACCCGAAGGCCAAGCGCCTGGAGTTCCGTTGCCCGGACAGCTCGGGCAACCCGTACCTGGCGTTCGCAGCGATGCTGATGGCCGGCATCGACGGCATCAAGAAGAAGATCGAGCCGCTGGCACCGGTCGACAAGGACCTCTACGAGCTCCCGCCGGACGAGGCCGCCAATATCCCGCAGGCTCCGACGTCGCTGTCGGCGGTGATCGACCGTCTCGAGCAGGACCACGACTATCTGACCGAGGGCGGCGTGTTCACGTCCGACCTGATCGAGACCTACATCTCCTACAAGCGGGAGAACGAGATCCTGCCGATCCAGATCCGCCCTCACCCGTATGAGTTCTCGCTGTACTACGACGTCTAAGGGCGACGTCTAAGGGCGACGTCTAAGGGCGACGTCTAAGGTTGACGCCTCAGCGGGCAGCCAGCTGAAATGGCCACCTGGCCGGTGCTACCGCCGGTTAGGTGGCCATTTCGGATTCGGGCTGCCGCCGGGATTCGGAACGGACAATATCGCGGCAGAGGTCCTGGCAAAGTCCACGGGAATCCGCAGGACCATCGCAAACAGGCGATGGAATTACCAAATGGCCATGAAAAGCAGGGCGGTGGCCCCGGACTCCCCACAGTCCATGGGGCCACCGAGCCCTGCACAGCAAACAATACCCGAGGCGGATGTGAGCGCAAGCGTGAAAAGCTGTAGGCAAACCAACCCGGCTCGGATCGTGTCGGTTGCGCCTGTCCGTGATGCGCGAACCCGGAACTTGATGCCATACTTCGATGCGCACGTGACAGGCGATACGAGGGTGCACGAATGAGGAGCGTTATGAAGGTCAGCTACGTGGCTGTGACGGCCGTTCTCGCGGGTCTGACGTTGGGGACGGCGGTACCCGCTCAGGCCGAAGGCCCAGCGCAGCCACTGGCCGATCCCAACGCCCTGGGCACCTACACGTTCGAGGCCGAGAGCGGCGAGGTCTCCACCTGGACCGTCACCCCGTGCGCCGAGGACTCGCTGCACTGTGTGAACGTGAGTTCCAGCGGCAACAAGAAGCGCAAGCCGTGGAGCGCCAACGCCTACTGGACGGTGGGCTCCTGGATTCTGTTCGTCGAACAGCCCGACGCGATCCTGTGCAATAACGGATCCTCCGCGCCCGGGTTGAACAACTACTCCTGGGATGCCACCACTCTCAATGGCTACGCCAGCATCTTCAACGGCAGCGGCGCCTGCGGGTCGGAGCCGGGCAGCCTGGCCATCCCGTTCGCGCTGACCAAGACCGGTGAGCCGCCGCGGATGCCGGACGCTCCGATCTACTCGGAGCCGTACGTCGTGGAGATCCCGCCGCCGTACGAGCCGCCTGCCGGCGGAGCGCCCGCCCAGTCGATGCCGGCTGAGAGCGACCCGGCCCTCGTCGCGACGCCGAACCCGATCCCGAACGAGAGCGAACCGCTGACCGAGGCCGAGGTCGCCGAGCCCGGCTTCAACGCCGAGCCCGGCGGTGGCGGTGGCGGCGCCCGCCGCTAGCCCGTCAGACGCACTCCAGCAGTGCCTCCGCGGACTCTCCGAGCTCCCCGACCGTAGACAGGACACGGAGCCGGCCGTCGGCGGCACCGGTCGTCGCGCAGACGATGCCGCAATCGCCGGCGTTCACCCGGCGGGCAATCGTCGGCGAGCGTTCCAGCAGCGCCAGTCCGGTGTCGATGATGTGCGCTGTTGTCACCTCCTCGACGGATAGGCCCACCGATTGGCTTTGGGCTCCGCGACGCACGATCGAAGCGAACGCATGCTCGACGGTTGTCCGGATGGCCCCATCGGGCATCGTCACCTCATTCCAGGCACGTACCGCGGTCCGCATCGCGTGGCAGTCCTGGTGACCCAGCACGACGATCAGCGGCACCCCGAGGGTGTCGGTGGCGAACTCCAGCGCGCCGAGGGCGCCGACGTCGAGGACGTGACCCCAGGTGCTGACGTCGATCAGCGATCCCCAGCTCTGGCCGTAGACCAATTCACTCGCCAGCCCCGAATCCGAGCAGCGCAACACCGCCGCGACGGGCGGATCCGCGGTCAGTCCGCCGCGATGGCCGCGGACCGGGACGAAGAGCCGTTCGTTGCCGGCACGCAATCGCTGCCAGGCGGTCAGGGGGTTGGAGGTCGGGGTGGCGGACACGACGGTGATCCTTTCGGTAGATGGTGGGCGTTCGGTTGATGCGGTGTTCGGATGGTGGTGGTGCCGTTGCCGGGCTCGGGCTAGCGGGCTAGTGCTGCGGCACGGCGACCTGCGGGCTGGGGCTCACGTTGAAGTACTCGGGCCGGCTGACGAAGGTCTCGGTCACGAACATCACCCCCGGCGACGCGTCGAGCAATGGCCGCAAACCGGCCAGCAGCGCCTCGAGCTTGTCCTCCGGAACCACAGTGATGATCAGCTCCAGGGTGGCCTGCTGGTTGAACAGCAGCCGACCCTGGTGATAGCCGTTGTGGCCGAGTCCGGACACGCCGGAGAGGCTGGTGAATCCGGTCGCGCCGACGCTGGTGATCAGCTCCCGCACGGCGGGGGCGTTACCACCGGAGACGACGACCTCGATCTTGATCATCTTGGTCAGTCCAGGTGCGGTCATCGCAGTATCTCCTCGTTGTTG
>JAUPLT010000281.1 GCA_030836785.1 Actinomycetota bacterium | reverse complement strand
CCAACACCTCGCCGGTGACCGCCCGTCGCGGCCCCACCTGGGCGGCCTCGACGATCCGGCGGCGGGCATCGGCGGCGCTGATGCCCAACCGCGCGGTCAGCACCGCCGGCCACGACTTGGCGCCCATCTCCTTCGCGCTCACCTGGGTTTGCAGATGCGCCAGAACGGCGTGCTCCACAGCCGGCAGGCGCCGCCGCAGGGTCTCCAAACGCTCCAACACCTCCAACACCTCCGGGGCACCCAGCGCGTCCACCGGAAGGGAGGTCAACGTCTGCCACGCCCCCTCCACCTCATCCAGCGCGGCGAGCACCGCCTTCCCGGCCGCGGTGAACAACTCCATACATCGAACACTAGTTCGAACCACCGACAAAAATCCTCCGCGATTCCCGCGAGCGCCCCTGAGCGACCAGCCCATCTTGTCGGGCATGCGACTTAGTGGAATTTCAGCAACGCGGCAACGCCGCCAACCGGCGCAGAGACTTCAGCGACTAGGCACGCATCGGTCTTCGCAACGGCACGCTGACCTGCAATCGGCGGTTTCGGACGCATACCGCCTGCTGATAGTTTTGACTCTTCTCGGCCTGATCGTGAGGCCTGACAGTGAGGTTCGTATGGTCACCAAGAGTGTTCCGGTCGGCGCCGCGGTTCTCGTTTTGGGGATGTCACTGGTCGGCCCTCAATCAGGCGTGGCCACCGCAGATGACGGTTCGGATGGAACGGCCGCAGTCTCATCGGATTCAGCGGGCGAGGCGGCACTGGCGGGCCGCCCGACCGGGGAGGCACGGAGAGGCCCGTCGGTCCGGAACTCTCCGCGGGTACCGCGGCAGAGCCCGGAATCCGGGGAGGTTCGCCGTCCGCACGCCCGGGCGGCCGCCGCGGAGGTGCGAATCCCGGGTGCCGCCGCCAGCGCACAACCCCCGGCCAACCGAAGGCTAGCCCCCGAGGCGGCCGTCGCCTCGGCCGCCGCGATCCAGGTGCCACCGCGGACTGCCGTCACGGCTCTCAACAGCCGCTATAGCCGTAATCAACTGTCCGACAACACCATTCAAGAATCGATTCCCTCGACAGAGGCCGGAGCCGTCGTCATCGCGCTCAGCAATTCCGGCGGCCAGAACGTGCCCCCGGCGTTGATGCGCCAGGCGCCAGCCCTTCAGCAACTGAACACCGCGGCGGTTCGTTTCTTCGACGCCGTGTCGGGATTGCTGTCCGGACTACCGGGCGGTCCGGTCACCGACCTGCTCGCCGGGGCACTGCTGCTGGTTCGGCGCGGTCTGTTCGACCAGGCACCCACCGTCACATCGTCTCACCAGCTGACTTCGGCTCTACAGACCGAAGGAACCGTCATCGCGGACGACCCGGAAGGCGATCCGGTTGCGATCGAACTACAGGCCGCCCCGGAGTTCGGAGTCCTCACACTCGCCGCCGACGGGCGCTACATCTACACGCCCGGAACGGAGTTCGCCGGGGCGGACAGTTTCACCGTACGGGCCACCGACACCAACGGCGGGTTCAACATCCTCGACCCCGGCAGGGACCCGGCGACCCTGCACACCGTTCAGATCACCGGACCGGCGCCCTCGACGATGCTGACGGTGAATCTGCGCGCCGCCTTCCTCAAGGACGTGACGGGCACCGAAACCGGCCAGCCGGGCGCCGGAACCCTCAACGGCAGCTACGTCTACCTGTATCAGCCCCAGCCCGCTGACGGCGCCCCGAACTGGACGAAGCTCGTCGACAACGGCCAGATCACGTCGGCGGTGAACGCCCCCGACACCGAGCACCCCGACTATTGGGTCAACGTCGCCCTGAACGCGCAGGGCCAGCTGGTCAACGGTGGCGCGATCTATCTGATCGTGCAGAGCGAGAACCCCGAACCGTGCCAACAGGGCCAGCAGACCAACTGCCACACCGATCTGACGACGGTCGCCGGCTGGCAGGAGGCCTTCGTCCAGCAGAAGGTCCGGGACTACAACTACGGCTACACCGCCTTCGAGTACGCCCTGCTCAGCCAGGCCGGCGATCAGGGTGACATCACCTACATCCCCGGATTCGGCCCGCACGTCGCCGTCAAGGTCTGCGCCACGCCCAGCAGCTGCGACACCCGCGGTCTGGCGCTCAACGCGACCGACTTCATTGCCGGACTCCTCAAGGCCGGGGTGAGTCCGGAAGCCGTCTTCACCTACCCCTCGGCCCCGCAGTCCAGCACCCCGTACAGCCCGTTGGACGGCAAGCCCTCGATCGTCATCTCGCCATCCAACGGCACCTTCGGTGCGAACTACTACCCCGAGACCAACTGGAACGACTACCTGACGAAGACGATCGACGCGTTGCCCCCCGGCGCGATGACGTTCTCCGGCACGACGGCCGGGGCGCGTGACGCCGCGGGTATCTGGCACAACGGGCAGTACTACTCCTACAGCGTGCAAGCGGTGAAGGACGGCACCGGGAGCAGCTACTACTTGTTCAGCCCCAACGCCAACAGCCAGACCCAGGGTTACATGCTGATCGGGCAGACCGACGTCGGGAAGAACCTGTACGCACCCGGCCAGGGCAGCGCGCTGGCCGCCTTGTACGAGAGCGTCACGGTCAGCGACGGCGTCATCACCGCCCTGGGCACGCCCTATGACATTCCCGGCCGCACACCGCCCGGCACCACCGCACCTGCCCCCGGGCAATTCAACGTCTCGGCCAACAACCAGTGGGGCAACGCACTGACTCAGTACTTCACCGGATTCACCGCCGGCAACTGGGGCACCGTTGCCGAGCAGGCCAACCTGCTCAATCAGGGTGCCCCCGATTCCGCCAACCTCGCCGGACCGGTTGATCTGAATACCAACCTGAATTGGGACCCGGCGTACGCCTTCGACCGGAACCGGGTCCCCGGCACCGCCCCGGCGTACCAGCACAACGACCAGTACAGCTTCTACTTCTACGAGAACGCGAACACCTACGCCTCGGCGTTCTCCGACAACCTCGCCCAGAAGCTCAATCCCGGTCCGCAGATCTCCCTGGCCGCCGGTCCGGGCGTCAACCAGAACGTCACGCAGATCGACCTCTACGTTTTCGGCGCCGACGAAGCGGTCGGCCCCGACGGCGACGGTTTCTACAAGAAGCCGGTGAGCACCAACTTCCTGGCCCAGCCCACCGGTGGCGACTACGTCATCCCGACCGCCCCGAACAGTGCACTCACGCTCCAGATCCAGGGGTTCAATGTGGGGTCCAAGGTTGTCGACGACGCCACCGTGAAACTGGGCATCTACCAAGGCCTCGATGTCGACAAACGCGCCCAGTTCGACTACGTCACCCTGCCGACGCAGGGAGGCGCCTACCAGTATTTCACCGTCAGCGGCGGCCCCGGCTCCTGGACCGCGGGGACGGCCGGCGCGAACCCGTTGGGGTTCATCCAGATCAACGGCCTGCCGATGCCGACGACCGTCGCGAAGGATGACGTGTACTGGTACCAGTTGGTGATCGCCGACGAGGCCGGCGGCAACCAACGGGTGTTCAACATCTACGCCACAGCGGGCGGAAGCACGCCGGGTGAACTGACACCCTTCAACCCGGGGGCCGGCGTCGGCTCGGCCAACGACCCGGCAGCCGCCATCGACAACAACGCCGGGGTGAATGTCTTCACCACCTACAACGCCGGGACGTTCCTCAACAGCCAGATCACCGTGAACCTGCAGCCTGACGCGTCACTGCCCGCCGCGCTGCTGACGAACGGCTGGGACCCGAACACCGTCAACAAGCCGCAGGGTCCGCAAGCACCGGGCGTGAATCCGATCGTCTCCGCTTTGGCAGCGCCCGTCGTCGGACACGTGAGCGACGGCACCTTCACGGCCGTCTCCGGGCAGTACGGAACCGGTGTGGCGATGACCCAGGGCTACCCGCCGATCGTCAACCAGTCCGCGACGGCCGCCGCCGGCACTCCGGTCTACTTCGACAACCCGCTGCCGACCGCGCACGTCACCGGCTCCAACAGCGTCGCCTTCGGCTGGACGGGTACCAATTCCTATGCGGGCGAACCCGATTCGAACGGCGTGAGCTACGCGCCTACCATGCCGGTGTTCCAGACGGCCGCACCGTTCACCATGACGCAGGCCGGCCAGGTCGGCCAGTACACCAACAAGATCCTGCCGGGTAACACCGCACGAGTCACCGTCAAACAGGGCACCACGGTGGTCGGCACGGTGGAGGGTGTGGCCGATCTCGACGGACAATGGCAGACCGATGCGATTTCACTCGCGCCCGGCACCTACACCGCGACGATGACGGAACTGACCCCGGCGGGCAATCCGGTCGTCGACTACCTCGGCCGGCCGAAGCCGGACAGTGTCGCAGTGACGCTCATCCTCGCCCCGTAGCAAGTCGTCAACGGTGGTGCCCATGCGCCCAACCCACTCGACTTCCAGGAGTTCATAATCGCCCCGTTGGGGGCACGTTCGCTGGGACGCGGGTTACCGGCTGGGTGTCGAGGACGGTATGGCCCTTCGGGCTGCCCGGCAACTGACGCAGCATCGACACTCCCGATCGACGCCCGCGTGCAGTCGCCCCCGCCCAGGTTCCGGCTCGTTTAGGCTGCCGATGTGAACCTCGAGAAGGTGGTGTTCGGTTTCTTCGTGCTGCTGGCCGCGACGCTGAACTTCGGCTTCTTCCTGGGTGATATCAGCGACCCGGAGGTCCACAACTCCTGGGAACTGTTCAGCGCCCTGGTCGTCGCGCTGATCACGACGATCCTGAAGTTCGGTGACAGCACCCAGATCGGCGCGATCCAACTGGCGACGAGTCTGGTGGCGCTGCTTCAACTCGCCGCGGCGGCGGGGATGTGGGTGTGGGCCACCCAGGTGTCGGCCAACGGCCTGGACGGGCACGCGACGGCCAGCGTGGTGTCGCTGTCCGGCGGGGCATTGCTGGCCAACCTCGTGTCCGTGACGCTTCTCGTCATCGAGACGGCGTCGTTCCGCCGCCGCTAGCGGCAGCCGTCAGCCGCGAGAACCCGGTCGCAGATCACTGATGTCGAACCCGCAACAGCCTTTTCAGCTCTGGACTCGGCGGCGGGCGGCCGCCCGGCGTACCGCGGTCCGCATTCCCACCGACGCGCCGACCACCGAAGTGATCTTCCTGGTCATGCGGCGGATGCGGGTGCCGCTCATCGTGGTCGTCACCACGTTCAGCTTCTGCACCGCCGGCATGCTGTTCATGCCGGGAACCGACGCGGACGGAAACCCTTACCGGCTGAACATCTTCGACGCCTTCTATCAGATGACCATCACGTTGACCACGGTCGGCTACACCGAGGCGCCCTACCCGTTCAGTTACCCGCAGCGGATGTGGCTGTCGATGTCGATCTTCCTGCTCGTCATCAGCTGGGCGTACACCATCGGTGTGTTCCTCGCCCTCGTCCAGGGCAGCGCATTCCAGTCGGCCGTCGCCGCTCAGCAGTTCCGGCGTCAGGTCCGCCGGCTCGTCGAGCCGTTCTTCATCGTGGCCGGCTACGGCGACGCCGGCCGGATCGTCGGCGCTGAGCTTGACGAGCACTACCGCAGGTTCGTCATCATCGACGGCCGCGAGGAGCGGGTTCAGGCCGTCATCTCCGAACAGCTCAGCTTCGATGTCCCTGCCGTCCAGGGTGACTGCGCAGCGCCAGCCGTACTCGGCATGGCCGGCCTGGGGAACCGTAACTGCGCGGGTGTGCTGGCCCTGACCGACGACGACGACACCAATCTCGCGGTCGTGATGGCGGCGTCGCTGCTGCGGCCGGAACTGCCCGTGTTCGGCCGCTGCGCCCGGCACCGCACCCGGACCCGGATGGAGCACTTCGCCCCCGGGTCGGCCATCAATGCCGATGACCGCTTCGGCGACTACCTCGCCCTGTCGATCCACCAACCGGTCAGCCATCAACTGCT
>JAUPLT010000280.1 GCA_030836785.1 Actinomycetota bacterium | reverse complement strand
GAGCCATGTGTGTTTCCTCCTGAATAGAGACGATCCTGGTGTGAGCGAACCAGACTCAAGATTGCTCTCCGGCCAACCGATGTGTCAAGCAAGGGTTGAGTCGAGTCCGCTCAAGTGTCAGTATCGTCAACCTGGGCAGTGCGAGATTTGTTCCCGATCCCGTCAGCGGCACTGCCGGGCGTCGCGCCCTCCCGGGTGCCGGGCCGCCCCCGGCGATTGCCGAAAGTGGGGCCGAGCCTGCATGCTGAATAAGGGCACCCCCGGGGGGTTGTGAATCAGGACGGGCGGCGTGACAGTTAACGACATCGAGGTGATGCTCGACGCGGTCGCCGATCGCGGGATCGTCAAATTTGACGTCACCGGTCGCGTGCTGCGCTGGAGTGCCGGTGCACAAGCACTGCTCGGGTACTCGGAAGACGAGGCATTAGGCGCACCCTTCTCCACGTTTCTCGCCGAGGATGACCTGGCCACCGGAGCCTTCGAAGCCGCCCTCGCCGCCGCACGGGAATCGGGTCGGATCGAGTTTGAGGGGTGGCGGGTCCGCAAAGACGGACACCGGTTCCGGGCAGGTATAGCTCTGAGTACGGTCCGCGACCAGCACGGATCCGTGACGGGTTTCATCGAAGTGATGCGTGATCTGGTCGCCGACCAGCGGCACGCCCACCCGATGTTCTACACCCTGCTGGAAGCAGCCCCCGATGCGATGGTCATCATCAGCCCCGACGGGCGTATCACGCTTGCCAACGCCCAAACCGACCGACTGTTCGGGCACCCGCGTGACGTGTTGATCGGCAGCCCCGTCGAAGTGCTTCTCCCGCAACGATTTCGGCAGGCCCATCTGAGCCATCGCTCGGGTTTTCTTGCCGATCCGTCGCTGCGGCCGATGGGGGCCGGCTTGGAGTTGTGGGGGTTACGTCACGACGGAACCGAATTTCCGGTCGACATCAGCTTGAGTCCGCTACATATCGAGAACACCCTGTACGTGTCGGCGGCGATTCGCGATGTCACCGACCGTCGCGAGAACGAGCAGCGGTTGATGGTCGCGCATCAGGAGTTGGAGCGCTTGGCTCGCATCGACACCCTGACCGGATTGGTCAACCACGGCGAGACGATCACCCGACTCGAGGCCGCCCTGCAGGACCGGCGCCTGGCTGGATCGCACCACCTGGGCGTGCTGTTCTGCGACATCGACCAGTTCAAGACCATCAACGACACCTTGGGGCACACGGTCGGCGACGTGGTGCTCACTACGATCGCGGCGCGTATTCGCGACTGTGTTCGCATCAGTGACACGGTGGGCCGGATCGGCGGGGACGAGATACTGGTGCTGTTGCTCAACATCCATCACCTCGATGAGGTGGTCGCCATTGCCGAGAATATTCGGCGCCGCGCCGCCGAACCGATCGATCACCTCGGGCGCGTCATCGACGCGACCTTGAGCATCGGGGCCACCCTGGCACGTTCCGGTGAATCCGTGTCGGAGATGACAGCTCGGGCAGACGCGGCAATGTACCAGGCGAAAGAATCGGGACGGAATACCGTCATCACGGTATGACCGGCTGACGTCGGCAGTGACGGCGGGTGACGAATCTTCAGGACGGTCGACCATAGCGGTCCCCGAACCACCGGAAGCTGTTGACGTACTTCCCCATGTCCATGGCCACTTCGAGGTTGGCCCCCGACGGGTGCCCGGTTCCGTAGTCCGGGCTGAACTCGTGATACGGGCCGGCCGCGGTGGCGATCAGTGCGTAGTCATGCTTGACCGCGGCGATCACGATTACCCGGAGCCTGCGAAAGATACTGGAGGTGTCCCGCGGGTACAGGTCGGCGATGACTCCGTAGCCCGGTTCGTAACCGACTGACGCGTTGGGGATCTCGTAGTGGATCACGGCGCCCGGGAACTTGGACGTCAGAATGTCCTGCGTCACCTGCTTCGCTGTTCTGCCGCGGGCCGGTTCGCCGAAAAGGTTGAGCAGCCCGGTGTCCCCGCCGACGTACTTCGCCTGAACACCCTTCATCCCCGGGGGGTCGAACGTCACCTCATAGGCGCTGCCCTCGCCGGGATAGGCGACTGAGAACGCGCCACCGTCCCCGCTGTAGCGGGGATTGGTTTCGACCGGCTTGCCCAGGGGCGGACGGCCGCAGTCGGGCGGGCACACGTAGGCCGCGGGAGCTGGTTTGGCCAGCGCCCCCATTGTCATAGCCGCCGCCACCGCGATCGCGACGCCGGCCGTGACCGGGCCCAGCACGTTCAGATAGGTGACCGACCGCTGCTGCGCTGCCCGTGAAGTTCTCGATCGCCCCCGGATCGACGCCCCGCACTCACTGCAGAACGGCATCCGTGCGACCACGTGATCGCATTCCGCGCAGCGCAGTTGCCCATCATCGGTGTCATCGGTCGCCTCGTACAGCAGCGCATCGGTGATGACGGTCCGCACAGCCAGCACCGCCCCCAGCGCGATCAGGAGTTGCATGCCCAGGTACGGGCTCAGCGGTATCGGCGCGACGTCGACCACACCCATCGCGACCGAGAACACCAGGACACCGATCACGGCCGCCGCGACGATGGTGGTCCTGCGGTACCTCCGGGAAACGTCGGCTCTCGGGATGAACCACAGCGCCAGGCCGAACACACCGCCGGTCGCCACCGAACCCAGCGGCCATGCCACACCTTCGACCAGCGCCTCGGACAGCAGGGCGGCCACCGGTTGGTTCCCGTCCGTCGTCGTCATCACCAACTGCGGCGCCATCAGGGTGGCGGTGGCGGCGGCATTGACGACCGTCGCACCCACTGCGCCGATGGTGAAGCCGTCGAGAGCTTCCCGGCCTGACCGATCCAGCACCCGTACCACGGCGGTGGGCGTAACCAGGGCGAACCCGTAGGTGATCGGGATGACGACTCCGCACACCAAAAATTGGGTGAGGTCCAACTGCCCGCCCAGGGCGGCATGGTAGGCATCGGCGACGATCGGCCCCGCGACAAGCGCCCAACCGATACCCAGCCCCAGTGCGATGACCGCACCGAGAACGAGGTACCGCCCCGCGAGAGATCGACCGACGTCGATCTCACGCAGGTAGACGGCGAACAGCAGGGGCAGCCCGAATACGGAGATCGCGATGACCGGTACCTGCCAGCCCAGCAGGGCGAATGCCACCGCCGCCGACACCACAACGACCAGCCCGACCCGGAACATCGGGCGGGAGCGCCGCGGCAGTTGCGGAAAAAGCGAGGTGATCACCCAGGGGCGAAGGACGCGCTCCCGCGGTGCGACCGCGTACGCACTGAGGCGGAGCCTGCCGCTCGCGCGGCCGGCGGACCGGCGGGCACCACAGGAAGGGCAGAACTTCCCGTCAGGAACGTCTCTCTCGCATGCGGGGCAGGAGGTACTCGACACCACCTAGCCGCCGTCGGACAGGTAGTCGGCGGCTGCAGCCTGGGCTTTCTGCGCGGCGAGGAGATTGCGGGCGAGGTTGAAGACATTGGGACTTCCCAGCCCGGAGACCAGGTCGTACCCCTGGACGGGAGTGTCGACGGCGTTGCCGCCGGCCGTAATGTCCCGGAACCCCGGCAGTTCCGATCCCTGTGCGGTCCGATACAGCAGCGGGTTGATGTGGCCCAGCGGCCGGCCACCATGGTCGACGATGTACTGGTTCATCAGTGCGGTCATCCCAGCCCAGATCGGCGCAGCCTGGGAGGTGCCACCGCCGAGCCGTTCCTCCTGATTGACCACGATGCGCACCCCGGTGAATGAATCCGCCACCGCGGCCACATCGGGGACCAGTCGGCTCTCCGGATTCCGGTGGCCGGTCAGCCACCGCTGATAGTCGGGACGGGCGAACAGTTGGGAGGCTCCGCCACTGGACCCCTGGGACAGCGGCGGGTCGATCCACCCCCACTCCTCCAGCCACCGGCCCTGCATATCGGTCGACAGGGTCGTCCCGCCGACCGACGTCATCTCCGGCAACGATGCAATGACGTCTACCCCGACCTGGTCGGGGCCTGGCGGGGCGGACCAGTCCTCCCCGCCCCTGCACTCAAGGCCGGCAAGGTCGCCACTCGCGTCGAACGCCGTCACTCCACGGCGGTGCGCCCTCGCCAGCGCCGCACGGACCGGCGCGATATCGGTGACGGTGTAAAGGGCCTCACACCCCCACCCGATGGACAGACTCCACACCGAGTTCGGATACTTCTCGGCGGCGGTGTCGAACATCTGCGCGATCTTCTCGAAGCCGCCGCCGCTCTGGACCGTGGGGAGGGCGTTGACGACGACCAGCCGGGCATCCGGCGCGATCGCATGAATTACCTCCAGATCCATCACGGTCTCCCCATGCACCGGACCGAGCGGTCCGTTGACCACCTCCGGCGTGAAACGCGGCAGCCCGGAGGTATCGGCAAACATGTCGAGGTCGGCCTGGTCGAACCCGTCGAAGCCGAACACCACGACGGTTTGTCCCTTGCCCGTGTAACCGGCCTCGACCAGCGGTGTCGCGTTGTAGGCGGTGAGCAGATGCTGCGGCGCCAAACCTGGCCTGGGAACATCGAGCGGTAGCACGGGGAGCGCCATCCGGTGCGGGAGGTAACCCAGGATCCGGCCGACGGCGGTGACTTCACCGCGTAACGCAGCCGGCACACCGGGTTGCATCGGTGATGCGTAGTAGCGCTGACCTCGGCGGCCGATGTAGTCGTCGACGGGGACCTCGAAGCCCTGGGAAATATCACCGGCCGGACCGGAGACGATCGCAAAATCGTCACCGGGTTGCCAGCGCACCGCGAGCCGGCGGGACTCAGCCCATCCGCTGAGCACCTCCGGGCGGGTCGGCGCCGCGAGTTCGACTGTCAACTGGACATCCGTAGCCGTCGACGGGCCGAGGTTCGTCGAGGCCGCCAGCAACGAGGCGTAGGGGCCGGTGATGACGGCACCGCTGCGGGCCGCAGGCACCATGGACGGCACCGACGCGGTGACCACGGCACCCACGGCCAGCAGGACAGCCGCGATCAGGACCGCCGGTCGCGTCGGACGACGGCGCGAAGCCGGCGGTGTCACAGCGGGCATCCTCTCCGAACCGGAGTTCTGCGCATGCGTTCCCATGGTTTCATACCGCCTTCCGGACCGGCGTTCTGTGCCAGAGTCCAAGGAACGGCCAGACTCCCGACCCGGGGGGCGACCAAACTCCCCGACCACGGAGGTTCGGATGCCTGTGCCCGGTCGCTCCCGTCTGAACCGCCGGCAGTTTCTCCAACGCACGGCACTACTGGCAGCCGGGGCGCCGGCACTCGCGGTCCTTCTCGACGCCTGCTCCGAGAACGAGCAACCCGACTGGCCGCCCAACCTCAGGATCGCCACCCCGGATAGTCCGGTGACATGGGACATCACCGCCGACAACATGCCGATCCCGGACGGCCTCGGCCCGGAGAAGGACGCGGCGCTGACGCTGTACAGCTACGCGGGCTACATCTCGCCCGAGGCGGTCGAGTCGTTTCAGGACAGGTACGGCGCGCGGGTCGAGGTGTCCACCTTCAACAACACCGACGACGCGCTCGCCAACATCCGGGACGGCTTGGTCGACGTCGACATCTACACCCCCAGCTACGACCAGATCGGCCGGATGGCGACCGGACACCTGCTGCGTCCGATCAACCACAGTTACCTCCCGAACCTGAAGAATCTCTGGCCCGTCTTCACCAACCCCTGGTACGACCGTGAGAGCCGCTACAGCGTCCCGTACAGCGTGTACACCACCGGGATCGCGTGGCGGGCCGATCAGGTCCGGGCCGACCTGGGCGCGCTGAGAAACCCCTACGACTCGCTCTGGGATCCGGCCTACAAGAACCAGACCGCCGTCCTCGACGACTGGCACACCGTGATGGCCATGGTGCTGCTGAAACTCGGCATCACCGACGTCAACACCTCCTCGGCCGAGGATCTGAACAGGGTCGGCGAGGCACTCGCGCAGATGAAGGCGAACACCGCGCCGGCGGTCACCGTCACCATGTTCAGCGACCTGCCCGCCGGGCTGTTCAGCCTGTCGCAGATGTGGTCCGGCGACATCATCAACGCCAAGAACTATCTGCCGGAAGGCGTCAGTCCGGACATCCTGCGCTACTGGTTCCCCGCGGACGGCAAGGGACTGGTGGAGAACGATCTGATAGTGATGCCACGTGGGGGCAGGAACCCGGTTCTGGCGCATCTTTTCATCAACCACATGCTCGACCCGGAGGTCGCCAAGTCGAACTTCGAAGCGACCGGCTTCCAGCCCCCACAGGTCTCGATCGACCCGGACGTGCTGGTGGCGAGCGGATTCATCCCGAATACCCTGAGGAGCGCGATCGTACAGCCAGAGTTCTTCGACGTCGGCTATCGCATTCTCGAGTTGGATCCCGCCAACGACGCAGCCTGGCACCGCGTCTGGACCACCTTCAAGCTCGGCCGGCCCTGACCTGCCGCACGGTTACCCCACTCCCCCACCGACCAGCAGGCCCAGCAGGTAGGTGACGGCGGCCGCACCGTAGCCGATCATCAACTGCCGTAGCGCCCGTCGCAGCGGTGGAGCCCCGGACAGCAGGCCGACGATCACACCGGTCACCACCAACGCCAGCCCGACCAGACCGGCGGCGACCAGAACCGCCGTCAGCCCGCTCAGCCCGAACAGATACGGCAGCACCGGGATGAGCGCGCCCGTCGCGAAGAACAAGAAGCTCGACACCGCCGCCTTCATTCCGGTGCCCACCGCCTCATGGCGATCCGGATCGACCAGCCCCGGTGAACCGGTCCGGTGATGGCTGCCGGACGGGTTGCGCAGCACCTTCGTCGCGTGCGCCGACGCTTCCTCGGCGCTCATCCCGCGTGCGCGATACACCAGTTCGAGTTCGTTGGCGTCGACGTCGAGCTGGGCCAGTGCCGAGCCGACGTTCGGGCTCGGCGCCGATGCTTCGAGCAGTTCCCGCTGGGAGCTGACCGAGACGTACTCCCCGGCGCCCATCGACAACGCGCCGGCCAGCAGACCGGCCAAACCGGTCACCAGCACAGCGTGACTGGACACCCCGCTGGCGCTGACACCGAGGATCAGCGCCAGATTGCTGACCAGGCCGTCGTTGGCGCCGAACACCGCGGCACGGAAGCTGCCCGAGAGGCGATCCCGACCGCGCCCGGCCAGCGCCCGGATGACCTCCTCATGAATCTGCTCGTCGGCGACCATGGTCGGGGTCGCGTCGCGGTCGTCGTCGTAGGCCGCGCGGGCCTCGAACCGCTGGACCAGTGCCAGCACGAACACCGACCCGAAGTGCCGGGCCAGCACGGCCAGCGTCCGGGTGCCCAGGTCGGCGCGCATCGGAGCGCCGACCTGATCCCCGAGCAGGTTCAGCCAGTGCTGTTCGTGTCGCTCCTCCGCCGCGGCGATGGCGGCCAGGATCTCGCGTTCCTCGCCGTCGTAGCGTTGCGCCAGATCCCGGTACACCGCGGCCTCGGCGCGTTCGTTGGCGAGATGACGCCGCCAGCGGCGCAGGTCGGCCGGACTGGGATTGCTCACCGGCCCATCATCCCCGCCGGGGTGCGCGGTGTCAGAACAGCGTGCCGTTCTCGCGGGCCGCCTCGGCGTAGATCGGGGGCAGCGTGACACCGCGCCGGGCCAGCAGATCCGGCCGCATCGCCACCTCGAAATGCGACGACGTGACCGGCGGCGGCGGGCCCGGGGTACGGCGCGTGTCGAGCCAGTCCAGTGCCAGTTCGATCGCCTGTTCGCCGTAACTGTCCGGCGGCGGCGAGAAGCTCAGCGCACCGCCGTCGGCCACGAAATTCACCGACGTACCGATGGGCAGTGGGCCGGCGCTCTCCTGGGTCCACCGGCTCAGTTCGGCCGCGGGAACCTGCCCGCCCTCCCCGTCGGGCAGACTCTGGACGCTCAGCACCACCAGTGCGTCGGCGCCCGCCGACCGGGTCACCGCCTCGCGCCACGCGGGTGCCGTCGCCACCAGGTCGGTCGCCCCCACGGTGACCGGGCCCCAGTCGAACGTCCGCAGCTGGTCCAGTTCGGCCCGGCCGGACTCGTTGTCCACGCCCAGCACGGCGATACTGGCGCGGTCACCGAAGACTCCGGTGAGCACATCGCGCACCGCGGCCCACGGCAGCGCGTCGGATATCCCGGTCACGTTCGGCGCGCCTGGGTAGCCGTACGCCGCGGGCGGCCGGTCGATCGAGACGTACAGGACGCGCGGCCGGTCCCGTCCCATGTCATCACCGGCAACGCCGTCCCGGGAAACGTAATCACGGCCGACCAGTGCGTTGGCCTCGTCGTCGACGGCGATCACCACATCCGGATCGACGCGGCTGATCGCCCGCTGCGCCTCGGCCCTCGCCTCCCGCGCGTCGCGGGCGTCGGGCGCGTTGACGCCCATGTACATCCATTCCACGCTGATGGGCCTGCGATTGCGCTGCAAAGCATTGCGCATACCGGCATCCATGCGGGCGACCCACGGCGACTCCTGCGTCGCCGAGTGCAGCACCAGGATCCTGGGTTTGGTGGCGTTGAAGTGGCCGAGCAGAATGACGAACGTCGTCAGGAATCCGGCGATCAGCAGATTGCGGCTCAGTCTTTTCACCACACCCGCCGTTTCACCACACCCGCCGTTTCACAGCAGCCCCAGCCACTGCCACCACGGAATCGACGCGAACACCACGGCGATCCGGGCAACGTTCATCCACATGTTGTAGCGCAGGAACCCGGCCTCGTCGACGTCGTCGAACAGCCCGGCCGACCGCATTTGAATGATCCCGTTGGTGCCCTGATGCCGGAACACTGAGATATCGCTGAACATCGCCGCGCAGAAAACGCAGATCCACGGATGGATGCCGTGGGCGGCGGCGACCGGAAGCAGGATGATCGCCGCGGTCAGCATCCCGGCGGTCACCGGTAGGACCAACCGAACCAGCATCGTGGTGATCAGCGCCGCCAGGATGAACAGCCCGACGCTGCTGCCCACGAAGTCGAAGACCCGGCCGACCGCCCCGGCCAACTTCTCGGCCAGCCCGAGGTGGGTCATGATCTTCATCAGCGAGTCCACGCCCAGCAGGAATACGATCATCGGCCAGTCGATCTGGCGCTGGAAGTCCTTGCGCAGCAGAGTTCCGGTCAGCAGCAACGCCAGCAGCACGCACCCCGCCAGGTAGGCCGGCCGGACGTGGTGCCAGGAAACCGTGGCGGTCCCGATCAGAAAGAACAGGAACCCCCCGGCGGCAACCCACTCGGCGGGGCGCAGCGGCCCCTGCTCGCGGAGTTGACGCCGGATCTGATCCCGCGGCAGCGGGGTCCGGTCGCCGGCGGGGAACAGCCGCGGCAGCAGCAGCAGGTGGATCGCCGTCACGCCCAGCGCAGCCACCGCCGCTGCGACGAGCCAGAAGAAGCCGCTGAACTCCGCCTGCACCTGCGCCGGCAGCAGGCTCAGCGCGGCGATGTTCGAGGACTTGCTGGTCGCCATCATCGGCGAGAACAGGATCGACCCGCCGAACATCGCCGCCAGCAGGGCGGTGATCCCCGGCCCCCGGGCGGGGAGCCGCAATCCGCGGGCCATCTCGACGTAGACCGGGGTGAGCAGCGACTGCCGGGCGTTACTGGAGGGCACCATCGGTGACAGCGCGTACCCGGAGAGCAGCAGGATCAGCTGGTGCCAGAACGGGGTGTCGGGCAATCGCACCAGCAGCCACATCATCACCCGGTAGCTCAGTCCCGATGAGCTGATCACCGCAGACAGGGCGAATACCCCCAGCAGCAGAAGCAGGCTGGGCGAGGAGAATCCGGCGAGCGCGACCTCCGGTGGGGCCAGCCCGACCAATAGCGCGGCGACGACGGCCAGCAGAGCGGGGACGAACTCGTCGACCAGTCCGAACACCCAGAACAGGACCGTCGCGGCCAGGAAGGACGCGAACAATGCGGCGGCGACACTCAACCCCGACGCGAGAGCCAGCACGTACACCAGTGGCGGCACCACAAGCACCGTGGCCCAGCCGATCACCGTCACGACCGAGACACCGTCGTCTGGGCCGGTACGCCCGCGGCGCGCGACGGCGACGGCGACGATGACCGCCGCGACCGCGGCCAGGACGGCGAACACCGACCAGTGCGACCCTAACCCGGCGAGGAACCCGGACAGCGGCACCGTCCGCTCAGCCGAACACGCTGTCGACGAACGTTTCCGTGCCCTGCTTCCAGCCGACCACGAAGTGACCCAGATTGTCGCGGCTGATGTCGAGGCCGGGGCAGAACCAGCTGCCGCCGTCCCCGGTGAAGAAGTGCGGCGAGCCAATCACCCCGCGGGCCTTACCCTCGTCCCAGTCCGCGCGGACCGCGGCGGTGGTCTCCTCGGCGTCCAGTGGTTCCAGCCCGAACCGGGCGGCGATGGGCGCCACCTGATCGGCCACGCCGATATCAAGCCCCTGTTCGAACACCGCATCGCGCAGCGCCATCCCGACGCTTTCGATCAGCACCGGATCCCCGGTCCGGTCGGCGGCCGCGGTCAGCGCGAAGGCCGCCATCGAGGTGCCCGGGAAGGCCTTCTCGGAGAAGCCCTCGAACAGGTCCGGCCGTACCGAGGCCCGCAACGCCTCGATCTCGGCTCCGATGTGATGCGGATCCAGCGGTGCGCCGTTGACGAGTTCCAGGGGCCATGCCCGAATCCGCAGCAGCGGTTCGGTGCGACCACGCTCGGTGCGCCGGTCGATGAGCGTGTGCAGTCCGGCGTGCGTGAACGGGCACAGCACATCAGCGAATACCTCGACAGTCCGCATGGCGGGGAGGTTACTCCGCATCCGCCGCCTACCGTGAGAGGGAACAACGGGAGGGACGGGTGACAACACCGCAGGCCGGACGCCAGGCCGCAGCGATCGTCGATCTGATCGATCACACCACGGCCGTCGCCGAGGCCCACGACCGCACGGACCTGATCGGTCGGCTGGCAGAGGCACGGCGGCGGATCACCGACCCGACCGTCCGGGTGGTGATCGCCGGGCAGCTCAAACAGGGCAAGAGCCAGCTACTCAATTCGCTGCTGAACATCCCGGTGGCCAGGGTGGGCGATGACGAGAGCACGGTGGCGGTGACGGTGGTCGGTCACGCCCAGCGGCCGGCGGCACGGATCGTCATCGACGGGGCCACCGGAATCGACAGGGGAACCGGGGCCGGGGGCGCCGAACTGGAGGTGGAGATCTCGCTCGCCGACCTTCGCAGCGACCTGCGCCGGGCGCCGGCCGCGGCCGGACGCGCCTTGTTGCGGGTCGAGGTCGGCGTTCCCAGTCCCTTGCTGGCCGGCGGACTGACCCTCATCGACACCCCGGGGGCCGGAGGCCACGATCCTCACGGTGGTCATCGGCACCTGTCGGCGACGCTGGGTCTGCTGCCCGACGCCGACGCCGTCCTCTTCGTCAGCGACACCAGCCAGGAGTTCACCGAACCAGAGATGCGATTCCTGCGCCAGGCCGTCGAGCTGTGCCCGGTAGCGGCGGTCCT
>JAUPLT010000279.1 GCA_030836785.1 Actinomycetota bacterium | reverse complement strand
TTCGTGCGGGAGACCAAGACCAACGCCCTGGGCGCCTCGCCGTATGTCTTCCTCGGCCCGGGCGACTACGTCAAGCACGAGGGCAGCCGCCCGATGGCGGTCACCTGGCGGCTGCGCCGGCCAATGCCGATGGAGATCTTCATTGCTTCGCGCGCGGCGGTGGCGTAGCGCTGATCATCGCCCGGGACTGTTTAGTCGGCGCTTCTGGTAGCGCCTGTGTAGCTATCCGGTAGCAGTGGCGCGGGTATCTGGTAGCACTTTGGAGGATTGCTTTCGTCCGTGACCGCAGGGGTCGCGGCAAGCGAGAGGAATCTTCTGCGGATGACGGATTACCGGTATGTGATGGGCCTGCTGGTGTCGGGGCTGGCCTATAGGCAGATCGAGGCGATGGCGGGGTGTTCGCATCGGGCGATCGCCCGGGCCCGGCGGGTGCTCGACGACGAGGAACTGAGCAGCGCCGAGCAGGTCGCCGCGCTGTCGGCCGAGGATCTGGATCGGCTCTTCGCCGATGGCCGCAAGAACGTGGCCGGGGAGTTCGTGCCGGTGGATATCGACAAGGTCGTCACGGCACGGCTGGGTCGTAAGAAGCCGCCGTTGAAGGTGTTGTGGGGTCAGTACTTGAAATCCGATGCCGACCCGGGTGCTCGGTTCTACGGGTATGAGCGGTTCTGCCAGATCGTCACCGAGCACGTCCGGGTCAATGATCTGACGCTGCCGATCGCCCACGTGCCGGGGCATACGATGCAGGTCGACTGGGCGGGCACGATGATGCAGATCATCGATCCGATCACCCGGGCGGTGACACCGGTGGCGGTGTTCGTGGCGACGTTGCCGTTCTCGGGCATGGTGTTCGCCTACGGCTACCTCGATGAGAAGCAGCCCGCCTGGTGCGATGGGCATCGACGGGCGTTCGAGTATTTCGACGGGGTCGCCCAGGTGATCGTCCCGGACAACGCCTCGACGGCGTCGAACCAGATCAGCCGCACTGACCGGGCCCGAGACGTCAACGCCTCGTATGCGGATTTCCTGGCCCATTACGGGGCCGCGGCGGTGCCGACACGCTCGAATCGTCCGCGGGACAAGGGCAATGTCGAAGCCGGGGTGAAGGTCGTCACCAACTGGGTGATCCACTTCCTGTCCGACCGGGTGTTCGCCTGCCTCGATGACCTCAACGACGCGGTCGCCGCTCAGGTCGACGCGATCAATGATCGCAGGCCGTTTCGCGGGGAGCCGCGGTCTCGGCGGGAGTGGTTCGACGACCATGAGCGCGATGAGCTCATGGCGTTGCCGGTGCAGCGGTGGGAGCCGGTGACCTGGCGCAAAGCGAAGGTGCACCGGGATTGGCATATCCAGCTCGACACCATCAAGTACTCGGTGCCCTACCGGTTCGCCGGCCGCTCGGTGGACGTGCGGATCATCGGCACCGCGATCGAGGTACTCGCTGACGGGCAGATCATCGCCGCCCATCAACAGGGCCGGCACCGCAATGGCTATGTGACCGACCCCGAGCACGCGCCGCCGCACTATGAATCGGTGGCCGGTCTGTGGACCCGCGGGTACTTCCTGCGCCAGGGGGCCAAGGTCGGCCCCTCCACGGTGACCGCACTGACCAGGCTGCTCGACGGCAAGGCCATCGAGGCCCAGGGGTACCGGTCGTGCATGAACATCCTGGAACTGGGCAAACGCGCCAGCGGAAACCGGGTCCTGCTCGAAGCGGCCTGCCGCGAGCTCGTCGATGACGACCCACAGCGGCTGATCACCTACACCGCCGTCAAGCACCGCATCAGCGCACTGCGCGCCGAAGGCGGCCAACGCCCCACCACCACCGGCAGCAGCCCAGGAAGCGGCGGCGGGATCACGGCCAGTGCCGCTCGCGCCGGGACCGGCGGCCGTGACACCAGCCGCGCGCACCTGGCCGGGGCCAAAGCGTTCAGCCTTGACGCAATCACTACCAGTGATCGACGCACTGACGATGGTGGCGATGACGCCGCGGCGGGAGCCCGGCGATGAATGACCAGCACCTCAGCGTCGATGACATGCCGCTGTTCACCGCACTGCGGATGACCGCGTTCGGCGAAGCCGTCATCGACATCGCCAACGACCCCGCCTGCGATCAATGGAGTTTCTCCCAGAAAATCCGGCACGCCCTGGAGCAGGAGACCACCGCCCGCACCGAGCGGCGAGTGCTCAAACTGCTCAAAGCCTCCCGCACACCGAACCCGGCCGCCTGCGTCGAAGACATCCACTACCTCGACGGGCGAAACCTCAACCGCGACTTGATCGAACGCCTCGCCGCGTGCCGGTGGATCGACCGCACCAACAACCTGGTCATCCTCGGCAAATCCAGCGTCGGTAAATCCTATCTGGCCCAGGCCCTGGTCAACGCCGCCTGCCGGCGCGACTACACCGCCAGATACTTCCGTCTCGACGACCTGGCCAACCAGCTCGCCGTCTACCAACGCCACGACGCCCAACGATTGGCGTTCCTCACAGGCGTGCACACCTGCGAGTTGCTCGTCCTCGACGACTTCCTCACCACCCCGATCACCGGTGACACCGCCGCCGAGCTGCTCAACATCCTCGCCGCCCGAGAAGGCCGCGGATCCACCGTCGTCACCAGCCAATTCGACCCCGAAGACTGGTACCGATCCCTGCACGACGCCGTCATCGCCGAATCAATCCTCAACCGCATCGTCTCCACCGCAGAACTCGTCCAACTCGACGGACCCAACATGCGCCGACACGGCCACCAGACCGAAACCGAATAAGGAACGCGGGCGCGGGGACCGCTACCAGATCCCCGCGCCCGCGCTACCCCTTCGCCACACACCCGCTACCGATTGCTCCGGCTAAACACCATACTCGCCGCGCTGAAGGCGGCTCGGAAGACAGGTGGCGATCTGCGCATCGTTTCGCCGTCCATTCAGGTTGCCGAGGTTCTGAGGATGGCCAACCTCCAGCAGGTACTTCCGGCGTACGCGTCCGTGGACCGTGCCTTCGAGAGTTAGCCCCGCCACCGGTCAGTCACAGTCGCCGGAACCGGAACCGGAACCTTCGCCCGAGCCGTCGGTGTCCGGATCCCGCTTGATGTGCCGACGGATGAACGCGAGGACGACCAGCACCAGGATGAGCGTCGCCGCCAGATGCAGCCATCGACCTCCGATACCGCCGGGGTCGGCGGTCTTCAGATCATCGAGGCCGCCCAGCAACTGCAGCAGTTGTTCCTGGGTGAGCGACTTGTTGACTTCACCCGACACCGCGTCTGCGCCCTCGGATATCCCGGCTCGCACCGGCGACTTCTCTGAACAGCCCAGGTCGTTGACGTTCTGTACCAGTTTGGCCCATGTCGGCAGCGCGATGTCGCGGTGTTCGCTCTCCGGAATGAGAAGCAGTCCATCGAGGAGCATCGGGTTCGTGTCGCGTTTGTCGACCGCGATGGTGTGGGATCCGGCCCTGGCCTCTACCACCCCCAGATCGTGGTAGACGAATCGGAGATTCACCGTGACCAACTCATCGGGGATGAGCCTCTCCAACTGCTGGACCGACAGTTCCGACACCGGGGTGGGCATCCGGTTGGCGTCGTAGACGCTCTCCTTGCCGAAGTATTCGATGGCGTCGGGCGGCGAACGCAATTCCACGGTGCTGTCCAGCCCCAGTGATTTCGAAACCACCCGGATGTCGTTGGCGGTCGTCGCTGCGCGCATCAACACCCGGTACCGTCCCGCCGCGGGAATCTTCACCGGCACCTTCACCTGGGTTGCCCTGGGCAGTCCGGTGAAAGAGCCCTCGAGGGTGCCGAAGATTCCCGGGGTGATCATCTCCGCGCGGTTGAACTTCGTGTCCGAGAAGAACAGATACAGCCGGAACATCGGCGAGAGGTAATAGGACGACGTGATCACGTCAGCATTGAATGCGTTGCCCTTGGGGGTGGGCGCGAAGAAGTGCCCCGGATTCTCGATCGACCAGATGTCCAGCGCCGATTCGGCAGGGCTGTCGGTGATGAGGTTGACGGTTTCACCCGACTCGTTGCCGGTGAAGTCCGAGATGTAACGGAAGTCGTAGCAGCGGGAGAGGTTCAGCCTGTTGAAGACGGTGTTCAGAAACCCCTTCCAGGAGGTGTCGAACAGCAACACCGGTCGGTTTGGAGGGGCCGGGTCGTCGAGTCGGTACAGTACGAAACCGGCGTTCTCGTAAAGCTTTTCGACCTGCTGGGGAACCGCCTCGATACCTTCTCGCAGATAAGCCTCGATGCTGGGCAGGTACTCGGCGCCGACCCCGCGGTTATTCTGGACCTGTTTGTTGAGCACGATGTACTTCAGGCCCATGTCGCGGGCGATGTCGACCCACCAGTCCTGCTTGTAGTAGAGCGCGCGCAGCAGCAGGAAGAATTCGAACTTGTTCTGCTTGTCCCCGGTCAGGCCGTAGTAGAAGCTCGGCTGGTCAAGGTAATAGATGTAGAACTTGTCGATGAATTTGTGTGGTACCCCGTCAGGGCCGACGACGATCTTGGCGGTTTCGGTGGGTGGCAGCACGACCGTTTTGCCCTTGGGGTGCTTGGTCAGTTCGTCTTTGAGGTCGTCGAGATCCTCGACCGGGTAGGCCGACAGGAAGGTGCCGAAGTCGCCGCTGCCGAAGGCCGATCGGTAGGTCGGGTTGGACAGGATCGGGACGAACAGGCCCAGGCCCAGCGCGATGGCCGCGGTAACCGGAACGAGCGTCGTCCGACCGGACCATCGGATACCTTTGCGGTGTCGGTGGGCGCCATCCCGGAGCCGCCCCCGGCGGGCCGCCGAGACCAGCGCCCAGGCGATCGGCATGGCGAGCAGCAGTGGCCCCAGCATGAACAGGACCAACTGGAACCGATGCGGGAAGCGCAGGACCTGGACGATGGCGGAGGCCAGCGAGAGGGCGAGTTCTCCTGCGGCTGGATTGATCTCGGCGACTACCCGGGTCAGCGCCGCGATCGAACGGTGGAAGGTCGGGAACCAGGCGGGGTCTCCGTAGCCCACGGTGGCCCAGACTGCAAACGCTACGTTCACGTAGATGACACCAAAGAGTTGGCGCTGCGGCCTACCGACGAGAAAGAACCGGCGCACCGCGGGCACGGCGACCGGAACCAGGATCAGCACGGTGTAGGCGATGTTGGACACGCGCGGGACTTTGGCCAGGTAGTCGCCGTAGTTGATCTTGTCCATGATCCCAGCGAGATCCCAGGACAGGATGTGCACCAGTGAAACCGACGCGTCACGGATGAAGTAATAGTCGCCGGGAACAGTCTCGGAGAGATTTGGTATTCCGCGCAGGGCGACGAACTTCACGAAGAGGGCGTAGGGGACGAGGGTGACCGCACCCAGGGTGAACACCGACCACAGGCACTTCATCGTCGTCGTGGTGTTCAATCGGACGATCAGTGATCGGATTGCGCCGATCAGCCAGTTCGGTCGCAAACGAAGGCGCCGCTTGTGCCGAGGGCCCCGCGAGGCTGCCCGTGGCCGGCGCCGCGCGAGCGCGAGGCCGCCCGACCGGATGAACTTCGCCGTCTCGCCGACGACCAGTGTCACCACGGTGAGGCCCAGGAACAGGGCGAACAGGATCAGGTAATGCACTGCTGGGTTGAACAGCGTGACCAGGCAGGAAGCCACCATCCGGCGTCCCCACCGCTGCGTCCGGAACAACAGCGCATCGAGCATCAGGAACGCGCTGATCGCCATCAGGCACAGGCCGAGCACCAAGGTGTAGAAGTGGGTGACCTTGGCGTAGATCATGATCATGTAGATCACCGCCGTCGGGGCGGCGGTGGACAGATACGCCGTTGTTGCGGGGATGAACGGGAAACTCCGTCGCATGAACCACGAGGTGGTCAGGTAAGCGGTGCTGACGATTGCGGGCAGAACCAGCAGCACGGCGAATGGCAGCACCATGTAGTGCCGCATCCAGGTGGTGAGAAACGCATACCGGACCCGGAACTCGTATCCGTTCGTGAGTTCGTTGAACCTGCCCTGGGCCTGCTCGAGCAGCTGGCTGGTGGGGTTGAAGTACGGAACCAGTTCGTCTCCGGCAAGGACCCGTTTGCCGGAGAGGATGTCGGGGATCGCGAACAGGACATCGCGGAACACCACAAAGCTCATGGCGAAGTACAGGGCGCAGACCATTAGCGCGACGCGCCGGTACGCGACGCGATCGTCGGTGAAGGAGGCCCGATGCCGCCCGGGGGATCCGGTGTACCCCGAGGGCTTGGCGGCATTGGTCACGCGTTGGGCAGCTCCCAGGTTCGGGCGGGGGCTGCGACCCAGGAACGCAGAGTGGCGAAGCCGGACTCGGCTTCGGCCCGCTTGGCAGCCGCGACTGCGGCAAGGCGTTTGCCTTCGGCACCGGCGTCGTCGACGGTGTCCAGGATCGCCGCCGCCAGGGCGAGCGGATCCAGGTCGGCGGATACGGCGAAGGATCGCTTGCGCAGTCCGAGTTGGGTGACGAGTTCGCGCACCTTGACGTCGTAGGGCAGGGCGACGACGGGGCGGCCGAGGACGACCGCCAGGATGATCGCGTGCAGTCGCTCGCTGACCACCAGGTGGCAGTCGGTGATGATGGCGGCGACGTCCTGATGGGTTGCGGGTGTATGGATGACAACGGGGGTCTGCAGACGGCCGAGCACCTCCTGCAATACCTCGAGGTCGGTTCCGCTCTTGAAGCCGCACTGCATCGGGAGTGCGTGGAATTCGACGGGGCGTGCGCCGGCCACCGCGGCGAGCGCTACCACGAGCCGATCCAGGAAGCGCTCCCACTCGTCGGCGGCGTCGACATCCTTGTTCAGGTTGACGGCAATCCGCAGCGGAGGCTCACCCGGCCGCCCGGACGGGAGTGGGACGCCGGCAAGGGATTCCGGATCGCGTACCCACACAGCGTCGGGAACCAGGCGAAGCTTGCGCGCCGAACAGCCGACGGACTGGGCGAACCTAAAGGACCCCTCGTCACGTACCGAGACCAGCCACACCAGTCGGAGGATCGCCCGCACCAGCACTCTGCCGGGCGCGGTGTCGACCGGTCCGATGCCGATGTTGGCCATCGCGACAGGCTTTGCGGCGAGGCGGGCCAGGAACACGACGGCGAGGACCATCGTCAACGTCGAGTACTTCCACCTGCCGACCGACTGGTAAAGCTCCTTGAGGATGTTCCCGCCGCCGAACACGACGACATCGCAGCGCAGCAGGTTCCGGAGCAGGCCGACCCGGTCGGTCCCGGTGTCGAACACGTCCACTTCGAAGCGGTCGGCCAATTGCGCCCTGGTCGAGGACGGATCGTAGGAATTGACTGCGTAGGCGTTGTCCGGGCCGAGTTCGGTGAGGAAGGTGTCGAGGAGTAGTTCGTCGCCTACATTGGCCTGGCCGTGCGTCCCCAGAAACAGGACCTTGCGGTGGGCTGTTGTCGCGGAGACGATCTGTGACGACCGGTTCCGTGGGGTGGACGTCATCTGACCGATCTTTCTCATGAGTTCACGCCGACGGCCTGGGACTTCCGCGACTCGGTCCGATTGTCGCAGAGGTGGGCTGCGGCCACCAGCAGCACGGTCGCAGCCATCGCGACGACCTGTGCGATCGCCATGGACATCGGGTTGGCCCCGAACGTGACCAGCAGCAGGGCCTGCAGAGCGGCCCCTACCAGCAGGGCGGCTGGCGAGCGCCAGCGGCCGACGGCCAGATCCAGGGTGGCGAAGAGGTTGGCGACCGCGAACAATGCGGTCGCAACCGCGTACGGAACGAGAATCTCGACGGCTTCTGCGTAGCCGTCCCCCAACAGCAGCGGGGCGACTTGCTCGCCCAACATCCACAGGCCGGCGATACCGGCCGCGCAGACGGTAGCCACCATGGCAAGGGCGCGCATCGACGCCTTGCGCCGGAGTCGGTCGGACTCCGCCCGCGCGACCACAGGGAACGTGCTGTGGACGATTGACCAGGACAGGAAGTACAGGCCGCGACCGATTACTGCGGCGGCCGCGTAGGTTCCCGCTTCCGCCGGACCCATGACGGCTTTGGCGGCGATGACGTCACCATTGGCGATCACGACCTGCCCGACCAGGAGCACCGTGGCCGCCATCGACATCGCCGCCAGTCCGCCGGCCGGCTTCCTCTCGCCAGCCTCCGGTGCGGCCGGCCGGGGCGCGGCGGAAGCGACGCGGTGCCTTGCCACGGCCGCCGAGGCCACAAAAGACAGTGAAATCGCGATGGAGGCGCCGATGACACCGAGTCCCAGGGCGAGCATCAGAATCGCCAAAGCGACCCGGGTCGCCGCTTCTGCCGCGTAGCTGCCGGCCAGTCTCCCCAGCCGCAGATCGCCCTGCAGCGACCCCCGCATGACTGCCTGTGCCAGGTAGACCGGCAGGCCCACGCCGATCACGATGAACAGCACGGGTGTAGAGGTGGTGAAAGTCTCGGCAAGAACGGACGATCCGACGACCAAGCCCGCACCGGCCAGGCCGCCGACGGCCCAGGCCCACCGCATCAGGATGCGCCGCGCTCGGATCGCCGCCGGGTCGTCGACCGCGCCGCTTCGGGCGGACAACAGTTGCAGTGTGGCCGCCGCCGCGGCGGCCGCCAGTACGAGGTTGACCGCGAGGTTCGCATCGCCGAACTCCGCAGGGGACAGGAAGCGCGCGAGAACCAGGTTGAGAAGGTAGTTGGCCGCGCTGACTCCCAGCATCGTGGCGGTGAGGATCAGCGTGCCGCTGAGGTGCCGGCGGGCGGAGTCGCTGTCAGGTCGCAACGCGTGATCTGTTGGAGCGGCGGAGCGCGCCGGTGCATGGGTCGTCACCTTCACCATGATTGAGCCCGGGATTCAAGCGGTTCCGGTGGTCAAGCTCAAGAACCTGTCAAGACTGCGGCCGCCCGGCAACGCGCCGTCAAAACTTGAGAATCACTTGATTGTCTGCCCCGGATCCCCTTGAAATGCCGTCCCTAGGTTCTGATCAGAACGAAAGGACACCAACAATGACCTACGCCAACTATGAGACCTGGCGCAGCGCCGAACTCACCGGAACGCCGGATGTCTCCGTTGTTATCCCGGCCTACAACGAGAACGACCGGATCGTGCCGACCATCGGCGCGATCGCGGCGCACGTGTGCTCTCGGGGCCTGTCGCTGGAACTGATCGTCTCCGACGACGGCAGCAGCGACGGGACGGTCGGGTTGGTCAAATCACTGGGTCTGGCCAACGTGACGGTCCTCGCGCCTGGGGTCAACCGCGGCAAGGGAGCAGCCGTTCGGGACGGCGTCATCGCGGCCCGCGGTCGATACATCCTCTTCAGCGATGCCGACCTTTCGACCCCGATCGAAGAGTTCGACCGACTGCTCGCGGCGGTGCACCGGGGCGCCGCCGTGGCCGTTGCCTCCCGTGCGGCCGACGGGGCCCACGAGCACGGCCGTGGCCGGCTGCGGGCCTTTGTCAGCTCCGCGCTGCGCGGCGGAGTCGGCAAGACCACCGGGGTGCGGGTCAAAGACACCCAGTGCGGATTCAAACTGTTCACGCGCGATGCGGCACGGACGCTGTTCACGGCGTCCCGGGTTGACGGGTTCTCCTTCGACTTGGAGATCCTCTGGCTGGCCCAGCGCTGGAACCTCGCCATCGAAGAGGTGCCGGTCCGCTGGATCGAGGCGCCGGGATCGAAGGTCAAACCCGGCCGGGAGTCGCTGCGATTTCTGCGTGATGTCGCCGCCTTGCGCTACCGCGGCCTGCGCGGTCACTACTCCCATGCACACGGTTCCCACACTGCGGTCACGGTGTGAGGGGGCGCGACATGTTCGTAACACGAGAGATTGCACAGGGGACGTTCGGAGCCACCATGGCAGACCACCGCTCACCGGCACCGGCACCGGCACCGGCACCGGCACCGGCACCGGCACCGGGACTGCGGATCGCGCTCGTCACCGCCTACCCGCCGAGTAAGACCACGCTGAACGAGTACGGGTACCACCTGGCCCGGCACCTCGCAGCCAAGCCGGAGGTCGGCGAGCTGGTCATCCTGCACGACGAGGCGCCCGAACCCGTCACCGATCTCCCCACCGGTGCCCGGGCGGTGCAGGCTTGGCGGTACGGATCGTTGCTCAACGCGCTGCGAATCCGCAGAGCCGTCCGGGCGTGCCGGGCCGACGTCGTTCTGGTGAACGCTCACTTCACCAGCTTCGCCGCGGGTAAGGCCGCCGCGGCACTGGGCCTCATGACCCCCGCACTGCTGCGCGCCAGTGGAATACCGGTGACGGTGCTGCTGCACAACCTGGTCGACACCGTCGACCTCGAGAAGGCCGGCTTCTCGTCCAATCCGATTCTGACGCGGGTTCTTGCGTTCATCGGCGGCCTGGTGACCAGGATCGTTCTGGGCGCCGACAAGGTGTGTGTCACCATCCCGCAATACGTTGATGTGCTGCGCACCAAATACGGCGCACGCAACGTCTACCTCGCTCCACACGGGAGCTTCGAGGAACCCGACCCCGTCGAACGCGACCCCCACGGGACGCCGACACTACTGGCCTTCGGGAAGTGGGGAACCTACAAGAGGGTCGAAGTCCTTCTCGACGCCTACGCGATCCTGCGCGCCGAGGGAGTCGACGTCGAAGTCGTTGTGGCCGGCACCGACAGCCACAACTCGGTGGGATATCTGGACGGTGTGAAGCAGGCCTATGGCGACCTTCCGGGAGTCCACTTCACCGGCTATGTGGCCGAGGAGGACGTACCGCGGGTGTTCGGTTCGGCGACCGTGGCGGTATTCCCGTACACCAGCACCACGGGCTCCTCGGGGGTCCTGCACCAGGCCGGCTCCTACGGATGTCCGGTGGTACTTCCCGATATCGGTGACCTTGCCGAGGTCGTCCGTGACGAGGGATTCGAGGCCGTCACTTTCGACCCCGATGATGCCGCCGATCTGGCGCGTGCGCTGCGCACACTGCTGGTCGACCCGGCTGCCATGGCGTCGATGGGCCGGGCCAACCGGGCCGCTGCGTGCGGTATCCCCCTCGCCGACGTCGCCGACTGGCATCTGGTTCACCTGCAGGAGATCTGCCGCTGACTTCGTCCGGGGGATCAATTGCTCTGAGCCGCTGGAGGTTTCGGCAGGGCGGTCGCGGTGAGCGCGGCCGCCCTGCCGGCTTTTGAGCCATACATCGAGATGTCGGTGCCGTGCTGTGAGGGGGGCGAGCCTGACTGAGAGAAGCCCCCCACATTTCTGGCTCTCCTGACCCTTCCGTGGGTCGGTTTTTGCCCTGAGTGGGCGCACGTCGTTGTCGCTTAAGGTTTCTGGCTTGTCAAGGGTCAGGAACCAAGAGAGCGGGCAACGACGTGCGCAATG
>JAUPLT010000278.1 GCA_030836785.1 Actinomycetota bacterium | reverse complement strand
CCGGTCCCACCGCCCATCCCGCCGACCCCGTGGCGCCCACCGGAGACCCGAACTCGGCCTGGCCGGCACCGCGGCTTCGAGGAACAAGCTGCCCAGAGCGGCGCCGCGACCCCCGCGCCGACTCCGGAACCGCCCGCGCGGCCGCGCCCGGTTCCTCCGGTCCGTCCTGGCCCGGCCCCTGCCGTCGAGCCTGATCCGCACCGCTCGCTCGGAGGCCGGCACTCGAACGCGGCTCCCGATGGCGACGGAGCCGAGGCTGCGGGCAGACACCGCAATGCCTCCGAGGCGCACGTGGCGGTTGAGCAGGCCCCGGCCGAGGATCCGCAGGGCCAGCACTCGGGAGGCGCCCCGGTGGCTGATCTCGTTGCGCGTCTGAGCGGCACCGGCAAGAAGAACGGCAAGGGCGGCGGACGCCGTCGCCGTGAGGACTGACCGTCGGCGGACGCCGTCGCCGTGAGGACTGACCGGCGGCTAGAATCGGGCCCGAAGTCCGGTACCCGCAACGCGGGACTGGAACTACCCGATAAGTCAGCGAGGTCGTCGAGGTGGGGACCCCCTACGGCTTGCGCCCGGCCCGCTTGAAAGTCGGCATCGTCTCCGGCGGCCGGGTCGGAACCGCGCTGGGCGCGGCGTTGGAACGCGCTGAGCACGTTGTCGTTGCGTGCAGTGCCATCTCGGCAGCCTCTCGACGCCTGGTCGAGCGCCGCCTGCCGGACACTCCGGTGCTGCCGGTGCCCGACGTCGCCGACTCCGCCGAGTTACTGCTGCTCACTGTCCCGGATTCCGAGCTCGCCGGACTGATCGGCGGTCTGGCCGCCACCGGCGCCGTACGGCCGGGCACGATCGTGGTGCACACCTCCGGTGCCAACGGTGTCGGCATCCTCGCACCCCTCGCCGCGCAGGGCTGTATCCCCTTGGCCATTCATCCGGCGATGACCTTCACCGGCGGCGACGAGGAGGTGGTCCGACTGACAGACGCCTGTTTCGCGGTGACCGCGGCCGACGAGACCGGTTACGCGATTGCCCAATCCCTGGTCCTGGAGATGGGTGGCGAACCCTTCCGGGTCAGGGAGGAGTCCCGCACTCTATACCACGCCGCCCTCGCCCATGGCAGCAACCACGTCGTCACCCTCATCGCCGACTCCCTCGCGGCTCTTCGTCGTGCGCTGGCCGGTGACGAACTCCTCGGTCAGGAGACTGTGAGCGACGCGCCAGGCGGTCTCGCAGAGCGGATCATCGCTCCGCTGGCCCGGGCCGCCTTGGAGAACACCTTGCATCGGGGGCAGGCGGCGCTGACCGGTCCAGTGGCGCGCGGCGATGCTGCTGCTGTCTCCGCTCACCTGACCGCCCTTGATGCGGTGGACACCGCCCTGGCGCAGGCGTATTGCGCCGACTCGCTGCGTACCGCGCAGCGCGCCCACGCGCCCCGGGAAATCTTCGACCTGCTGACTGCCTGGTCGAGCATGAAAGGGCCGCAGAAATGAGTAGCAGGACAACGCAATTCAGCGCGGGACAGCTCAACGTGTACCCCACCCCGGAGTCGGTGTCCGATGTCAGCAGGGCGCTGCGGCACACCGGCCGCCGGGTGATGCTGGTGCCGACCATGGGTGCCCTGCATGACGGACACCTTGCTTTGGTTCGCGCCGCGAAACGGGTTCCGGGCGCGGTCGTTGTGGTGTCCATTTTCGTCAATCCGCTGCAGTTCGGCGCGGGGGAGGACCTCGAGGCCTACCCACGCACTCTCGAGGCAGATCTCGAGGCGCTCGCAGATGAGGGTGTCGAGGTGGTGTTCACCCCCACCCCGGACACCATGTATCCGGTAGGCCCGCGGACCACCGTGCATCCCGGGCCGTTGGGCGCTGAACTTGAGGGGGCGGTGCGGCCCACGCATTTCGCCGGGATGCTCACCGTGGTGCTCAAGCTGCTGCAGGTCGTCCGGCCGGACCGCGCCTTCTTCGGGGAGAAGGACTACCAGCAGTTGACCCTGATCCGGCAGATGGTCGCCGATCTCGACGTCGGTGTGCGCATCATCGGAGTGCCCACGGTGCGCGAGTCCGACGGGTTGGCGATGTCCTCGCGCAATCGCTACCTCAGTCCTGAGCATCGCGAACAGGCCGGTGCTTTGTCCGCCGCCCTGCTCGCCGGCGTGTACGCCGCCGCCGGCGGCCCGGCGGCTGTGCTGGATGCCGCCCGCGCGGTCCTCGACGAGGTACCCGCCATCGTCGTCGACTACCTGGAGTTGCGCGGACCGGGACTGGAGCCCACGCCGGACTTCGGCCCGGCACGGCTGCTGGTGGCGGGACGGCTCGGCCGCACCCGACTTCTGGACAACATCGCCGTCGAGCTTCCCGGCGGGGACATCGGGCTCGAGTCGGGTGAACCCGAAATGACGTGGAGGAATTGATGTTCCGGACCATGCTGAAGTCCAAGGTTCACCGCGCCACCGTGACGCATGCCGACCTGCACTATGTGGGTTCGGTGACCATTGACGCCGATCTGATGGACGCCGCGGACCTTCTCGACGGTGAGCAGGTGACGATCGTGGATATCGACAACGGGGCCCGACTGGTGACCTACGCGATCACCGGTGAGCGCGGCAGTGGCGTGATCGGAATCAACGGTGCGGCGGCGCATCTCGTGCATCCGGGTGATCTGGTGATCCTCATCGCCTACGCCTCGATGGATGACCTTGAGGCACGCCGGTACCGCCCCCGGGTGGTGTTCGTCGACTCCGCCAACAGACAGGTCCATCTGGGTGACGATCCCGCCCACGTGCCCGACGACGCAGCCGGTCTGAGCGCCCCGAAAGTGCTGCGTTAGCCGTGTTGCTGGCCATCGACGTCCGCAACACCCACACCGTGGTGGGTCTGATCTCGGGATCGGGCGATCACGCGGCGGTGGTCCAGCACTGGCGGATCCGTACCGAACCCGAGGTGACCGCCGACGAACTGGCACTCACCATCGAGGGCCTGATCGGCGACGACTCCGAACGGCTCACCGGTGTCACCGGCCTGTCGACCGTGCCGTCGGTGCTGTATGAGGTTCGGATCATGCTGGACCAGTATTGGGCGGACCTTCCCCATGTGCTGATCGAACCCGGCGTGCGCACCGGGATACCACTGCTGGTCGACAATCCCAAGGAGGTCGGTGCCGACCGAATCGTGAACTGCCTTGCCGCCCATGCGAAATTCAAGAGCGCAGCCATTGTGGTGGACTTCGGTTCGTCGATCTGCGTCGATGTGGTGTCCGCCAAGGGTGAATTCCTCGGCGGCGCAATCGCTCCCGGTGTCCAGGTCTCCTCGGATGCGGCGGCCGCCCGGTCGGCGGCCCTGCGCCGGGTGGAACTCGCCCGGCCGCGGTCGGTGGTGGGCAAGAACACCGTGGAATGCATGCAGTCCGGAGCCGTGTTCGGCTTCGCTGGGCTGGTCGACGGATTGGTCAGCAGAATCCGCCAGGACGTCGACGGGTTTGCCGGGTCCGGTGTGGCGGTGGTGGCGACCGGACACACCGCGCCCCTCATGCTTCCCGACCTGCACACCGTCGACCACTATGACCAGCACCTCACCCTGGACGGCCTGCGGATGGTCTACGAACGCAATCAGGACGGCCAGCGCGGACGTCTCAAGCCCGGTCGTTGAGTCCCGCCGTTTATGCTGGCTCGCCGTGAGTGATGCGGACGCAGCGGAGGTCGCGGGACAGGCCGGCGAACCGGCCGACGATGAAGTGCCCGAGCAGTTCCGGATTCGCCAAGCCAAGCGTCAGCGGATGCTCGACTCGGGCGTCGAGGCGTACCCGGTAGCGGTACCGAGGACCCACTCGCTGGCCGAGATCCGCGCCGCTCACCCCGACCTGCCGCCGGATACCGCGACCGGAGCCACGGTCGGTGTCACGGGTCGGGTGGTGTTCTCCCGTAACTCGGGCAAGCTGTGCTTCGCCACCCTGCAGGAGGGCGACGGCACCCAGTTGCAGGCGATGGTCAGCCTGGCCGGGGTCGGGGCCGATGCGCTCGAGAACTGGAAGGCCGACGTCGACCTCGGTGACATCGTTTTCGTGCACGGCGAGGTGATCAGTTCCCGGCGCGGGGAACTCTCGGTGCTGGCCGATTCGTGGCAGATGGCCGCGAAGTCGTTGCGCCCACTTCCGGTCGCCCACAAGGAGATGAGCGAGGAGTCACGAGTCCGCCAACGCTATGTCGACCTCATCGTGCGCCCACAGGCCCGCGAAGTGGCCCGGCAGCGCATCGCCGTGGTTCGCGCGGTCCGCAACGGACTGGAGCGCCGCGGCTTCCTCGAAGTCGAGACGCCGATGCTGCAGACGCTGGCCGGCGGCGCCGCGGCCAGGCCGTTCGTCACCCATTCCAATGCCCTGGACACCGATCTCTACCTGCGTATCGCACCGGAACTTTTCCTCAAGCGATGTGTTGTCGGCGGACTGGAGAAGGTCTTCGAACTGAACCGCAATTTCCGAAACGAGGGTGCCGACTCCACGCATTCGCCGGAGTTCGCGATGCTCGAGACCTACCAGGCCTGGGGAACCTACGACGACTCGGCGGTCGTCACCCGGGAGTTGATCCAGGAGGTAGCCGACGAGGCCGTCGGCAGCCGTCAGATCACGCTGCCCGACGGTTCGATGTATGACCTCGACGGCGAGTGGCCGAGCATCGAGATGTACCCCTCGCTGTCGGAGAAATTAGGGGAGGAGATCACCCCTGAAACTTCGCTTCGAGATTTATTCGGAATTGCTGAGAGGCTCGGCCTGGAGATTCCCACCGACCGCGG
Organism: Actinomycetota bacterium; assembly: GCA_030836785.1. GTDB lineage: Bacteria > Actinomycetota > Actinomycetes > Mycobacteriales > Mycobacteriaceae > Mycobacterium. The sequence goes on along the minus strand of JAUPLT010000278.1, from coordinate 6,584 downwards.
TTACGGGCACGGCAAACTCGTCGAGGAACTATGGGAGCACACAGTCGGCGACACATTGTGGTCGCCGGTTTTTGTCAAGAATTTCCCCGTCGAGACCACGCCGTTGACCCGCCAGCACCGGAGCATTCCGGGGGTCACCGAAAAATGGGATCTCTATGTCCGTGGCATCGAGTTGGCAACCGGATACTCCGAACTGGTCGACCCGGTCGTTCAACGCGAGCGTTTCGAGGCGCAGGCCCGGCTCGCTGCTGCCGGCGACGACGAAGCGATGGCCCTTGACGAGGACTTTCTTGCCGCCATGGAGTACGCGATGCCGCCGACGACCGGCACCGGGATGGGGATCGACCGTCTCCTGATGGCACTGACCGGGCTGTCGATACGGGAGACGGTTCTGTTCCCGATCGTTCGCCGGCACGGCAGCTGAATGTGTTCGACCCTTTATTGTTGTAATTCGGTCTGTGGTTATGGCACATTGACGGCTAACAATTAAGGAATCTGCCGGACTCCCGGCGGAGAAAGGCCCAGTGCTGGCATGGCCAAGAAAGTGACCGTGACACTCGTCGATGATTTCGACGGCGCAGGACCGGCTGACGAGACGGTCGAATTTTCGATCGACGGTGTGAGCTACGAGATCGACCTCTCCGGACCGAATGCGCAAAAACTCCGGGATGAATTCAAACCGTGGATCGAAGCCGGTCGGCGGGTTGGGGGACGGCGCAGGGGTCGCCCCAGTGCGGCGCCCAACGGACGCGTGCGCGCCGTGATCGACCGCGAACAGAGCTCGGCGATCCGGGAGTGGGCCAGACGTAACGGTCACAAGGTGTCGACCCGCGGCCGTATCCCCGCCGACATCATCGAGGCGTTCCACGCGGCAACCTGATCCGGCCCAGATCTGATCGGATCCGGCCCGGAGTGGTTTCGCTCGCCGCGAAGGCAATGGTTGTTCGAATCCGGTAACAAACGGCCCACGTGCGGCGTTGACATGCTGTGTTCAGCACGTGACGGCGGTTCGCCCCGTTGGTGTGTAGGCAGTGACGTCAGCGGGGAGAGCGCCTCGGGTGAACCGCCCCACTAGAGTGAAGAGGTGCGCGGTGCCGTCCGCCGCACCAGGTGACGAGAGCAGGTAACAGGCGATGTTCGAAAGATTTACCGACCGCGCCCGCAGGGTCGTCGTTCTGGCTCAAGAAGAAGCCCGGATGCTCAACCACAACTACATCGGCACCGAACACATCCTGTTGGGGCTGATCCACGAGGGCGAGGGTGTGGCGGCCAAGTCGCTGGAGTCCCTCGGCATCTCGCTGGAGGGGGTGCGTTCGCAGGTCGAGGAGATCATCGGTCAGGGCCAACAGGCGCCGTCCGGGCATATCCCGTTCACCCCGCGCGCCAAGAAGGTCCTCGAACTCTCCCTGCGTGAGGCACTACAACTCGGCCACAACTACATCGGCACCGAGCACATCCTGCTCGGCCTCATTCGCGAGGGCGAAGGCGTCGCCGCCCAGGTCCTGGTGAAGCTCGGCGCCGAGCTCACCCGGGTGCGTCAGCAGGTCATCCAGCTGCTCAGTGGCTACCAGGGCAAGGAAGCGGCCGAGGCCGGCACCGGTGGCCGGGGCGGCGAATCGGGCAGCCCCTCGACATCCCTGGTGCTCGACCAATTCGGCCGGAATCTCACCGCTGCCGCCATGGAGGGCAAGCTCGACCCGGTCATCGGCCGCGAGAAGGAAATCGAGCGGGTCATGCAGGTGCTCAGCCGGCGCACCAAGAACAACCCGGTGCTGATCGGGGAGCCCGGTGTCGGTAAGACCGCCGTCGTGGAAGGTCTCGCCCAGGCGATCGTCAACGGCGAGGTGCCCGAGACGCTGAAGGACAAGCAGCTTTACACCCTCGACCTCGGGTCGCTGGTGGCTGGCAGCCGCTACCGCGGTGACTTCGAGGAGCGCCTCAAGAAGGTGCTCAAGGAGATCAACACCCGCGGCGACATCATCCTGTTCATCGACGAGTTGCACACGCTCGTCGGCGCCGGCGCCGCCGAAGGTGCCATCGACGCCGCGTCCATCCTCAAGCCCAAGCTGGCCCGCGGCGAGTTGCAGACCATCGGCGCCACCACCCTCGACGAGTACCGCAAGTACATCGAGAAGGATGCTGCGCTGGAGCGCCGGTTCCAGCCGGTGCAGGTGGGCGAGCCGACGGTGGCGCACACCATCGAGATCCTCAAGGGACTGCGCGATCGCTACGAGGCCCATCACCGGGTGTCGATCACCGATGCGGCGCTGGTGGCGGCGGCCACTCTGGCCGATAGGTACATCAACGACCGGTTCCTGCCGGACAAGGCGATCGACTTGATCGATGAGGCGGGCGCCCGGATGCGAATCCGCCGGATGACCGCCCCACCGGACCTCCGCGAGTTCGACGAGAAGATCGCCGATGCCCGCCGAGAGAAGGAATCGGCCATCGACGCGCAGGACTTCGAAAAGGCGGCCTCGCTCCGGGACCGGGAGAAGCAGCTTGTCGCACAACGCGCGGAGCGTGAGAAGCAGTGGCGCTCAGGTGACCTCGACGTCGTCTCCGAGGTGGACGATGAGCAGATCGCCGAGGTGCTGGGGAACTGGACGGGCATTCCGGTGTTCAAGCTGACCGAGGAGGAGACCACTCGGCTGCTGCGCATGGAGGATGAGCTGCACAAGCGGATCATCGGGCAGGAGGATGCCGTCAAGGCGGTCTCCAAGGCGATCCGCCGCACCCGTGCCGGGCTGAAGGATCCCAAGCGACCGTCGGGCTCGTTCATCTTCGCCGGTCCGTCCGGTGTCGGAAAGACCGAGCTGTCCAAGGCGCTGGCGGCGTTCCTGTTCGGTGACGACGACGCGCTCATCCAGATCGACATGGGTGAGTTCCACGACCGCTTCACCGCCTCGCGGCTCTTCGGCGCCCCACCCGGGTACGTCGGCTACGAGGAGGGCGGCCAGCTCACCGAGAAGGTGCGGCGCAAGCCGTTCTCGGTGGTGCTGTTCGACGAGATCGAGAAGGCGCACCAGGAGATCTACAACACCCTCTTGCAGGTGCTCGAGGACGGCCGGTTGACCGACGGCCAGGGCCGCACGGTCGACTTCAAGAACACCGTGTTGATCTTCACGTCGAACCTGGGTACTTCCGACATCTCCAAGGCTGTGGGTCTGGGCTTCACTCAGGGTGGCGGTGAGAACAATTACGAGCGGATGAAGCAGAAGGTCAACGACGAGCTGAAGAAGCACTTCCGGCCGGAGTTCCTCAACCGCATCGACGACATCATCGTGTTCCACCAGCTCACGCAGGACGAGATCATCCAGATGGTCGATCTGATGGTGAACCGGGTGTCCAAGCAGTTGCGGGCCAAGGATATGGAGATGGAGCTCACCGACAAGGCCAAGTCGTTGCTGGCCAAGCGCGGGTTCGATCCGGTGTTGGGTGCGCGGCCGCTGCGGCGCACCATCCAGCGGGAGATCGAGGACGCTCTCTCGGAGAAGATCCTCTTCGAGGAGGTCGGCCCCGGTCAGATGGTCACCGTGGACGTCGAGGGCTGGGATGGCGAGGGCGCCGGGGAGGACGCCCGGTTCACCTTCGCCGGTGGGCCCAAGCGCGAGATCGCCGAGCCCGACCTGGCCAGCGCAGGCACCGCGACCGAATAGCAGTCAGCGCAGCGAAAGGGCCCCGACTCTCGTCGGGGCCCTGTCGTTTGGCCGAGGTCTGTTGGACCGGTTGCCCCGCTTACACGCTGCCCCGCCTACACCAGGATCGACCAGACCTTGTCTCCGGGATCGCTGGTGACGTAGATGGTGCTGCCGTCGGGGCTGACCGCCACCGCACTCGGCGTCTCACCCACGCCTAGGTCGATGGTTCTGATGACGGTGTTGTAGCCGCCGCTGCCGGGATCGGCGTCGATCACCAACACCTCTCCGTTGACGCCTTGGTTGGTGACGTAGGCCAGGGTTCCGTCCGGACTGAACACCACGTCCTGCCCGCCGCTGCCGATGGCGATGGTGTCGATGACGGTGTTGTACGCGCCGCCGCTGCCGGGGTCGGAGTTGATCACCGACACCCCGGTGTTGCTGACGACGTAGACGGAACTTCCGCCGGGTTGGACCGCCAACCCTCTCGGGGCCGCGCCGACACCGTTGATGGTGGACGCGACGGTGTTTGTGCCGATGTCGATCACTCGGACCTGTGCACTGCCATTGGCGCTGAAGTAGGCGCGGGTGCCGTCGGGGGTGATCGCAATGTCCTGCGGATCGGTTCCGACGTTTCCGGAGCCTGTCAATGCGGCCGGGGAAAAAACGATGTTGTTCTCGTCGAGGTATCGCACCGAAGGTTCGCCCCCGGTGCTCAGGATCACGGTGGGCGTGGCAACCGTGCTGGTGTTGTAACCGGCAATGGAGCCGGTGGAGCCAATGGCTTGTGCCCAGCCACTGCGGAAGACCAACTGCCCCAAAACATTCCCGCTGGCGGTGATCGGCAGCGGTGTGCTTCTGAACGTGAGACCCGTGCCGTTGCTGTCTATCCCGAAGACACCCTTGCCGCCGCCGGATCCGTGGCTGTTCGTCAACGCGTTGTTGAGCAGTACGACTCGGCTGAAGACGTCTCCGAAGTTATTGGCTCCCCCGACGGCGACGATGAAGGCGTTGGTCTCCGGGCTGGCATTCCCGTTGACGATCAGTTCAAAGGCGCCGGGGTCGCCCTGGAAGTTGTCGATGTTCAGGAACTGCGAGAGTGTGCCGCTGAAACCCGAGCCCTGAATGGTCAGGCTGCCGGCGAGGTCGTCGCCGCGATTGATCCCGGTCGTCGATGTCGGCGTGACGGCTCGGAGCGTTGCTCCGAGCGCATTGACAAAGGTGTTGTTCGCGATGAAGGAGTCACCACCGTTGCCGTATGTCAATATGCCTCGGCGGGTGCCGGAGCCGGCGACGATTTCAAAGGTGTTCCCTTCGACGACGAAGTTGTCGGATCGGACGCTCAGTCCGCCTTTCGAGTACTGCGTCGTGACGTTGTACATCCTGAAGTTGTTGAGTCGGGTCGTGTCCGGGTAGCCCGTCCCGCTGGCGGTGATCGCAATTCCGATGTTGGTGTCGGTGGTGACGTGCCGGATTGTCAGATTCTCCAGCAGCACATCATCGGCAGAGACATTGACGAACGTCTGCGAACTGCCCCGGCTGTCCTGGACCAAGACCCCTGCCTGGGACTGGCCCACCAAATAGATCGACTTGTTGATGTTCAGGCCGGGCATGGAGTACGTGCCGTTCTCGAGGAGAATGACGTCTCCTGGTTGAGCGGCATCAACGGCCGCCTGAACGTCATCTCCCGGAGACAGCGTGGTCGTCACCGTGTAGGACGGCTTATCGGGAATCTGGGGCAACGTGATTCCGCCCGGATCGGTGAAATAGGCCCGCCCGGCGTCGGGGGTTCCGGCCGGGGTGGTCGCCACGTCGTACAGCGGTCCGCTGCTGGCGACGCTGGTGACTCCGTAGTCCGCCGTGTCGATCACGAACACCGAGCCGAGCGCGTTGGTCACATAGACCGTAAGACCGTCGGGCGAGAAGGCCAGTCCGGTTGGCTGACCGCCGGTGTTGATGGATTGCAGGACGCTGTTCGTCGTGGTGTCGATCACCGACACCGTTCCGCTGGCGGAGTTGCTGACGTAGGCGGTGGCGCCGTCCGGGCTGAACGCCACCCCGAACGGGTCCTGGCCGACGGCGATCTCGGTGATGTTGGCCGACGCGATGCCCGGCTGACCCTGCTGACCCGGCTGGCCGGCTACCCCGCCGACCCCGCCTGCGCCGCCGACACCCGCGGTCGTGCTCGCCAGGACGGTGGCTCTGGCGTTGCCGCCGTTGCCGCCGTTGCCGCCGTTCGCTGCATCGGCAAGACCGTTCCCTCCGGTACCGCCGTTGCCGCCGATGGCTTCGCCGGTTGAGGTGTTGACAGCGCTTCCGCCGTTCCCTCCGGTACCGCCGTTGCCGCCGTTTGCTGCCCCGTTACCGCCGACGCCTCCGGTGCCACCGACCGCCGCCGCCGCACTTCCGGAAGTGGCGGCACCGCCGGTGCCGCCCTTGCCACCGCCACCGCCGAGACCCCGAACGCCACCGGACCCGCCGGCACCTCCGCCTTCACCGCCGTGACCGCCCTTACCACCGGCACCGCCCGTCACACCGGCGACGCCGACGCCGCCCCCACCGCCGAGGCCGCCCGCACCGCCGTTGCCGCCGTTTCCGTCGATACCGCCGGCACCCCCGGCAGCCCCGCCGTTCCCCCCGACGCCGCCCGCGCCGCCGTCGAATCCGGACACTCCCGGTGTCCCACTGTCGTTGCCCTTGCCGCCGGCACCGGCGTTGCCGCCCTGTCCGCCGACTCCTTGGCTGCCGGCCGCTCCGCCGATGCCCACCGGTCCGGCTGCGCCCCCGGCCCCGCCGGAACCGGCGTTGCCGCCGTTACCCCCGGCCTGGCCTTTACCGGAGTCAGCTCCGTCGCCGCCGTTGACACCGGCGCCGCCGCGGCCGCCCGCACCGCCGCTGCCGCCGTTGCCGGCGATTCCGCTGGGCCCCCCGGCCGCACCGCCGTTG